>JAFVOR010000075.1 GCA_017505725.1 Alistipes sp. | reverse complement strand
CTGACGGTAACATTCTACTGTCACCCGAAAGAAGCGGAAGTGACTACGGGTACGATTACAGTCTATGTCAGAGATGCGGAAACCAATGCGCTGCTTTCAGGTGCAACTGTATCGGGTGCCGGCAAATCCGGTACAACTGGCAGTGCCGGTTCTGTAAAGTTTTCGAATATTTCACTCGGCACCCACACCTTTACCGCATCCAAGAGTGGATACAACAGCGGTACCGGTACAGGAACGATCACATCATCTTCTCCTACCACTACTGTAACAATCTATTTGACTAAAGAAGCACCTGCAGGTGGTCAGGATGATGATTACCCTGTAACCGGCAGCATTACCGTCTATGTCCGTGATGCCAGCACATATGCGCTGCTCTCCAGTGCCTATGTCAGTGGCGGCGGTTACGGCGGATATACCAACGGTTCGGGCTATGTTTCCTTCAGCGGACTGGATTATGGTTCGCATACCTTCAGCGCATCCAAATCCGGATACTACAGTAATTCCGGAACAGCGACTATCTCCAGCAGTAATACTTCTCCCAGTATCACAATCTATCTGACACCAATCACAACGGTGGAGGAGGAAGATGATCCCGTCTACGGCTCCATCACGGTGTATGTGTATGATGCAAATACCGGTTCTGCCATCAGCAGTGCCACAGTAAGCGGTGCAGGTACAACCCAATACACCAACTATTACGGATACACATCTTACTCCGGACTCAGTACGGGAAGTTACTACTTCACAGCAAGTAAATCCGGTTACAGTTCCGGCAGCGGATCTACAACAATCACAACATCCAGTACCTCGAAAACCGTGTACATTTATCTGACACCCGAAGTCAGCATCCCGACAACCGGCAGCATTACAGTCTATGTAAGAGACGCCAATACCGGCGCTTCCATTTCCGGCGCAACTGTAAGCGGCGGCGGATATTCCGGTACCACGAACAGCTCGGGATATAAGACGTTCAGCGGTTTGTCCTTCGGAAGCTATAGCTTTACCGCATCCAAGAGCGGTTATGGTTCCGGCAGCGGATCAGTATCTATCAGCACAAGCAATACATCCAACTCCGTAACGATCTACCTTACACCGACTCCCACCACCGGCAGTATTACAGTTTACGTCAAGGATGCTGATACCGGCGCATACATCTCCGGTGCAACAATCAGCGGAGATGCACCACATCTCGCGCCTTCTGACAAGAAATTGGGTTGTGGGGAGGCTGCGGACTCGCTTTTTTGTTTGGCACAAAATTTCCTCACTCAAAATGATTTTTCTTTTGCGGAGCGAAAGTAATTTTAAGCAGCGATAGCTGCGTTATACTGCGATAATCCGCTTGCTCATTTACGCTTAGTAAACTGCGCAAGCGGATTTCTTGTATGCCTTAATCCATTTTCAATGGCTTTTGATTGCTCTCGCTCGACAATGTCTAAAAATAGTCATTGTCCTCGCTTACTCGCAATCTTGCTCTCATCTGCTTAAAATCACTTTCTACACTTTAGCGTAGGGATAGCTCTCCCTTTTGTAATGCACCGCATCTCACGACTTCTGACAAGAAATTGGTTTTGTCGAGTATTGCGTCAATTTCCTTCTCTCTCAAAATCCTTAATCTCCCTTAATCTCCCTTAATCTCCCTTAATTCCCTTTAACCACCCTTACCTCCCCTTAACGCCTCTAACGCCTCTAACGCCCCTATCCCTTCCTCTCACTCCACAAACTTTTCTCGAAAAAGTCGCAGATTATATCCTTTTTTGTATTTTTGCGGTATGATACTGCAAAAAGGTCGAAATATGTTGCGTTTGGTTGTTATGGCTGTGGTGCTTATGTCGCTGTCGGTTGGTGATGTTGTAGCACGAACAAAGTTCAAGGTGTCGAGTTCTGCGACATCGCAATATTCGTTGAGTGAGCAGAGCGGCATCACGCTCCGCAAAAATGGCAAGCGCGATTGGTGGGAGGAGAATCAGACCTACTCCACCCGTTTCCGCACCGAGCAACTCGTTGTACCCGTTGCGTTGGTTGGTCTCGGAGCTCTGGGTGTGGGTGAGCGTTCGCCTATGCGAGGTATGAACCTCGCTATCAAAAATGGCCTTTACGAAACAAGCAAGGGTGTCAAACTTCGATTCGACGACTATGTGCAGTATGTGCCTGTGGCATTCTACCTCACGCTCGACTTTATGGGACTCGAGGCGAAGCACTCCTTTGGTGAGCGTGTGGCAGTGGCGGCAGTGACCTACATTTCGGTCACCGCGTTGTCGCAGGGTATCAAGTATATAGTCCGTGAGCCTCGTCCCGACACCGGCTCACGCAACTCATTCCCTTCGGGCCACACAATGACCGCCTTTGCAGGTGCTGAACTCGTGCGCTCGGAGTATGGCTGGGGAGTCGGTATGGGAGCTTATGCGCTGGCGGCAACGGTGGGCTTTATGCGAATGTACAATGGTCGCCACTGGTTCAACGATGTCTTGGCAGGGGCGGGCTTTGGCATACTCTCGGCGCGTATTGGATATTGGATGTTGCCACTCAGTCGCCACATCTTCCGCATACCTCGCAAGGGGCAGGCTATGGCTGCCGCACCCCTCTACCACGCCAATACCAAGGCCCTCGGTGTGTCGTGCGCTATCCAATTTTAGGAAAAAAGTGCTATCTTTGTAGCAACAAATAACCTACCTATATGAGATCAAAGCTTCTTATTCTGCTACTCCTTGTAGCTAATACATTGTATGCGGCAGATATCATACCGCAGCCACGCTCCGTTGTGGAGGGCAATGGTGACTATCTGCTTGGCGCAAAGGCAACACTTGTCTGCGACAAGGAGCTGGCCGATGCCGCCGACTATCTGCTCTCCTACCTGCCTCTGCGAAAGGTTTCGTCGAAGAGGGGTGATGTGCGACTCGTGCTCGACGATAAACTCCAGAGCGAGGAGTATCAGCTTCGCATCGATACCCGTGGTGTTGAGGTGCGTGGAGGAGGCTATGGCGGTGTCTTCAATGGCGTGCAGACCCTTCTGCAGTTGATGCCTTCGGAGGTCTATGCCAAGAGTCTGAAGCTCCCCGTAAAGGTTGGTCATATCGTGGTCAGTGATGCTCCGCGTTACGCCTATCGTGGTTTTCTGCTCGATGTGGCGCGTACCTATATGCCTCTCCACGAGGTGAAGCGTGCCATCGACTATATGGCATTTCTGAAGCTCAACAAACTCCACTTCCACCTTGTCGATAATACCGGCTGGCGCATCGAGATTAAGTCCCATCCCGAACTTGCGAAGGTGGGCGGCTGGCGTGGTGGCGACTCACCTATTCACCCTGTCTATGGTAGCTTCTTCGAGAAGTATGGCGGCTACTACACACAGGATGAGTTGCGCGAGGTTGTCAAGTATGCCGCACAACGCAATGTGGAGGTTATCCCCGAGATAGATGTGCCGGGCCACTCGAAGGGCTTGGGTGCTGTTCGCCCCGACATATTGTGTGGTTATGTGCCCGACACCACCATCACCAATGGCATCGACACCCGCAATGTGTGGTGTGCATCAAAGGAGAGTAACTATCGTCTTATCGAGGATATCGTCAAGGAGGTTGCCGAGATATTCCCGTCGGAGTATATCCATATCGGCGGTGACGAGGTGAACTTCAATTGGTGGCGTCAGTGTCCCGATTGCCAACGACTCTGCAAGGAGAAAGGCATCACCGTAGGTCCACAACTTGAGGAGTATATGCTGATGCGTGTGGCGGATATCCTCGCTCGCTACAACCGTAAACCAATGGTTTGGAACGAGGCCATTCGTGGCGGTAAGATGCCGAAGAGCACCACCGTTTGTGGTTGGCTGGGTTGGCGAGGTTGTCTCGATGCTATGAATGGCGGCTACCCTACCGTCGTTATGCCGGCTCGTATCTTCTACCTCGACAAGCGTCAGGGACCGAACGAGACAGGCCACACCTCGCAGTATGGTATTACGCTCAAGACCATCTGCGACTTCTCCTACGAGAAGGCGGGCTTTACGCCTGAGCAGCAGAAGCACATCATAGGTGTAGAGGGCGCTTTGTGGGGTGAGATAATACTCTCGAATATCGATCCTAAAGGTCGCTTCAGCGACTACCTCGAGTATATGATCTTCCCTCGTCTGTTTGGTGTGTCGGAGGTGGCGTGGTGCCAGAATCGTCGCTCCTACGAGGAGATGTATGCTACCATCAAACGCTCCTTCTACGAGAAGCTCAATGTTATGGGCGCAACCTATCGTCTTAATCCTCCTGTGGTGGAGGTCAAGGATGGCAAACTCACCGCCAAGGTCGACGATGGATCGAAGATATACTACACCGATATCCGCACCACCGAGCGTCGTGCGTACACCGAGCCTCTCGATGCTTCGTTGGCTTCGTGGGTGGCCTTCCATAGCTACGCAGGCACAGGCCGTAGCGGTATTGCGGCAGCACCGGAGTATTGGCAGTATCGCACTCCGAAGATGACGGCGACCTCGTCGATGCCATTCTCCGAGGAGCGACCACTTAAGGTGTGCGAAGAGTATAAGCAGGCGGCCTACACCGCACGCTGTGCTCGCAAGGGCGATTGGGTGGAGTTCCGCTTCGATGAGCCTCTCGATTGCCAATATATCGAGGTTATTACGGGCTTCTATCAGGTGTTCCGTCGCCTTATCTACAACGGACATATCGAAATCTCCTACGATGGCAAGAACTTCGAGAATGCTGGCTTGCTGCATAATGGCAAGATAGAGCTTCGCCCTACACGCACAATCTATGCGCTGCGCATCGTGGCTGATGGCATCACCGATGCCGAGGAGTATACCGTTATCCGCCCTCTGAAAATCAAGTAGTTAACCAGAATAGGAAATATAAAAAATGCACCCGTTGAGGTGCATTTTTTATCTCGGTTTTCCCCCTTCGACATAGGGCCATCCGCTCTTGTCCCACTTTATCTCCTGCATCATCAGTGGGCGTTGGTGGGGCTTGACATCGCGGTTGTGGCAGTGGTAGAAGATATAGTCGCGTCCATCCTTCGTGAATATCTCGCCGCAGTGGCCCGGTCCATAGAAGTGGTCGCCCTTCTCGCTTGAAATGACGGTCGTGGCATAACCTTCGGTCATCGGGTTGCCATTGCGGTCGCGGAACTGACCATTCAATCGACGACTGCGACCGACAACCAACCTGTAGGTGTGATCTTTGTACCATCCGGCACTTGCAAAGAGATACCAATAGCCGTTGCGACGGTGGAGATAACACCCCTCGAAGACCTTCGAGCGCGAGCGGTTCTCCTTGTCGGTCAAGCCCGCTATGTGGTGATACTTCGCACCCCTCTTCACACCGAGTCCGTCGCGCGTAAGCTCCACGCGGTGCATCTTGCCTATGCTGCCAAAGAAGAGCCACACCCGTTTGCCTTTTTCGTCGAGGATCACCTCGGGATCGATGGTGTCGATAATGCCTGTGTCGGTGCTGCGGGTGACGACTCCGTGAAAGACGAAACGGTTGGGCGTAACCTCCTTAAGCACACCTATGCTGCTATCCTTTGCGCTGTTGTAGAGTGTGATGTAGAGCAGACGCTGACCACCTATCGTCACCACATCGGGTGCCCAAAAGTGGCGTGCCACATAGCGCATCTCGCTCCACGCCTCCTTGTCGATGACCGAGTGATTCTCCACCCTCCAGTTGAAGAGGTCGTCGCTCACAAGCGTACGTCGCAGACCTGTGCAGATGGAGTAGTAGCGGCCATCCTCGCCCTGCCATATTGTAGGGTCGGGCCAGCTGCCTTGGGTGATGGGGTTGCGAATCTCTTGAGCCCGTGTAACCCCTACAGCAGCCAAGAGAAATAGTAGATACGGTATAGCTTGTTTCATAACTTCTCGATTGAAAGGGTAAGGCAAATATAAGAAAAAAGGGAAGACGGAGGGCGGAAAAGGGAAAACTTTTTTGTCTTGTGGCGGATTTTATAAGAGGTTGTTAAAGGCTATTAGGGGTTATTAGAGTTATTACAGTTGCGCCACCCTAACTTCCCTTAACTACCGCTAACAACCGCTATTTTATTGGCGCAACTTTGCATCTCTCAAAAATAATTTCTAAATTTGCAATCGCAATCGCAAGGTTGCAGACATATTTTGATGAAAGTGTATTAGCTTTTATCCCTTTCGGAAATCTGGTAAATTTCTTAGGTACAAGGGAAGCAACACACTCGTCACTCTGTATTGATTCTTCAGTAGGGGTGTTTGCCCCATTCTTGTAGATAAATGCGAGTGTGGGGTATTGTTTATTTGTACCAGGCATACCAGAGCCTCCGAAAGATAAACTAATCAGCCTCACACTTTCTTTTTTATTAATAGCCCGTTTGGGGTTGGTGGGCAAAAACACGAAGAACAGAAAAGAGGGCAATATATGCGCAATCTTTTCGTTACTTTTCGTATAAACAGAGAGAAAGATGAGAAACTATCTATTGGCCATTGCGTTACTTCTCGGCGTTGTTTCTGCAAGTGCGCAGACAACCCTGTTGGGTAGGGTTATTGATGAGGGTAAAAAGACGGGTGTAGGTTATGCTACGGTTGCACTATTGCGAGATACGGTGATCGTGTCGGCAGTGGCAGCTCGCAACGACGGCACTTTCTCGCTCGACACTAAAGAGCAGGGCGAAATGGAGTTGGAAATATCGTCGGTTGGATACACAACTCTAAAACAGAGGGTGAAAGTTGCAGGAGGGCAAGTAGATGTAGGTGATGTAGCTATTCGTGAGGGTGTTGCTCTTGATGCGGTGGCAGTAACCGTTCAAAAGCCGATCGTTATGGCAGATGCCGAGAAATTGACCTACTCGGTAGAGGACGACCCTGAAGCCGCAACCAGCACGCTTGAGGATATTATCCGCAAGGTGCCTCAACTCTCGCTCGATGCCGAGGGCAAAGTGTTGATGAACGGACAGAGCGACTATAAAGTGTTGGTGAATGGTCATACATCATCATCTATGTCGCGCAACTTTGCCGATATTATCAAGAGTATGCCCGCCTCGTCAATCAAGCGCATCGAGGTTGTGACAAACCCTTCGATGAAGTACGACGCCGAGGGTGTGGGAGGCGTCTTAAATATCATAACAACAAAGGCACGCTTCGACGGCTATAATGGTCGTGTGAATATGGCGGCAGGAAATTGGTTCAACCGAAATTGGAACACCAACAACTCGGCGCAATTTACCGTACAGACAGATAAATTATCGCTCTCGACATCGTTTTACTACTCGCAAGCGTGGTCAAACAAGGATGCGGTAGGTTTTCAACAACAATATTTCGAGAACTTGGTTGATAATACGGGTTATCGCTACTTGGATGCTGGAGGCGACTATGGTTATGGATACTACTCGCTCTATGGCAACGTGAATGCGAGCTATCAGATAGATTCGGTAAATCTCATCACCGCCGAAGTAGGCGTTTGGGGAGGCAAGCAGAGGAGTGAAGTGAATGCCAAGTACAACTATTTCGATAATGACAAGCAGTTGCTATATGGTTACGATTCGCCTCAGATAACCCGCCAGAATTGGTGTGGCGTTGATGCTACGGTGAGTTATCAACATTCGTTCAAGGGTAGCGGACACACCCTGACCGTTTCGGACAATATCTCGATTATTCCACCGCAGGAGCGAGCTAATCTACAACTTAACAATCCGTACGGAGGGGTGGTGCCAAGTTCGGAGATAGCAACCAATCAAATCTCTAATGTCGTGAATAATGTTGCACAGATAGACTATATTAACCCAATAAGCAAGCGTCACAGTGTCGAGGCTGGAGCTAAACACTCATACGATAACACGCTGACTACAACGCATCAAGTAAATAGCAATTCTATGGGAGATGTGCTGTCCGAGTCAAGCGGAAATACTCGTCTTGTGCGCAATATACTCGGTCTATATGCCGGGTATGCCTACTCGATGGATAAATTATCGGTACGTGCAGGTGGCCGTTTGGAGGGTGCTTGGTATGCAACCGACTATCAAGGTGATAAAAATGAGAAGTGGAAGAGATCACTCGTAAATGTTGTGCCATATCTCTCGCTTGCATATTTGCCGAAGATGGGTCATACTCTCGCCTTTTCCTACACGGAGCGACTTTCGCGCCCGGGTATTAACGCAATGACTCCGTTTGTGCAGGAGGGACTTGCCGAGCGACAATACGGAAACCCCGACCTTCGCACGGGTATTACGCACAACCTATCGCTGAAATATGCCTATTCGAATAATAAATGGAGTGCAACGGGCGAGTTTTATTCGCGCCTTTCCAATAACCTGGTTACAAACTATTCGTTTATCGACAGCGAGGGTTATATAAACTCTACCTATCGTAATAATGGTCGTATGCGTGGCTATGGCGCAGGGGTGTCGTTGTCCTATCGTCCATCAGCGAAATTTAACCTCTCGCTTACGGTGCGTGGTGGACACATTGCCTATCGCTTGCCCGATGAGGGTATCGAGACCAAAGGCTGGTCTATGTCGCACAATCTCAATATGATGATCGCCTTGTGGAAGGGGGCGCGACTCACTCTTTCCGAGTATCTGTGGCGCACCGAGCCTTCGATGGGATATGTTGGTGCAAATTGGGTGTTTGGTACACAAGCGCACCTCGGACAAAAGTTGCTGAAGGATAAGTTGGAGATAGCCGTCGCTGTGTTCAATCCCCACTCGCGCGAAACTATTTATAAATTAAAATCGAATACGCCAACCTATATTCAGCACTCTGTAAATGGAAGCGTCAGTCGTAGCATAAGACTATCTATTAGCTATAACTTTGGCAAGCAGGGCTTATATGTAAAGCGCACCAATGCTAAGGCCGATGATGGAGGCGACAATATCGGTGGCACGTCTACGGGAGCAAGCGGAATGTAGCAACATATATCTATCCTCCGACACAGAAATCGTAACTTAACACGCAAAAAAGCGGGCAAAAAGGCGGATTTTTGGAGTAAAAATTATAACTTTGCGTTGGGTATTGTTTCAATTTGTAAGCAGTGCTCGGCGCAAAGCGCCTTTATATGTGTGATAAATAGTTTAAAAACAAATAGTTATGTACGGAGATTTCAAACAGCATCTTCAACAAGAGTTGGAGTCTATCAAGGAGGCCGGTCTTTATAAGACCGAGCGAGTAATCTGTTCGCCGCAGCGTTCGGCTATCGAGGTTGCCGAGAAGGAGTGTCTTAATTTCTGCGCCAATAACTACCTCGGTCTATCCGACAATCCCCGCCTTATCGAGGCTGCCAAGCGTGCAATGGATGAGCGTGGTTTCGGAATGTCGTCGGTGCGTTTCATCTGTGGATGTCAGGATATTCACAAGGCCCTCGAGAAGGCTATTGCCGACTACTTCGGCACCGAGGATACCATCCTCTACGCCGCTTGCTTCGATGCTAACGGAGGTGTATTCGAGCCACTCTTCACCGAGCAGGATGCCATCATATCGGACTCGTTGAACCACGCCTCGATTATCGACGGAGTGCGTCTTTGTAAGGCGGTGCGTTACCGCTATGCCAATGCCGATATGGAGCAGTTGGAGGATTGCTTGAAGCGCGCACAGGCACAGCGTTTCCGCATTATCGTAACCGATGGTGTCTTCTCGATGGATGGCAATGCCGCTCCGCTCGACGAGATTTGTCGCTTGGCAAAGGAGTATCGCGCTTTGGTGATGGTGGATGAGTGCCACTCGGCAGGAGTGCTGGGTGCTACAGGTCGCGGTATAACCGAGTTGTATGACTTGCGTGGCGAGGTCGACATCCTCACCGGAACTCTCGGCAAGGCCTTTGGTGGTGCGATTGGAGGTTTCACAACAGGTCGCAAGGAGATTATCGATATGCTCCGTCAGCGTTCACGCCCATACCTCTTCTCGAACTCGTTGCCACCGGCAGTTGTGGGTGCGGGTATCGAGATGTTCAAGATGCTCGAGGAGAGTAACGAGCACCACGCTCGCTTGGTCGAGAATGTGACCTTCTTCCGCGAGAAGATGTTGGCCGCAGGTTTCGATATCAAGCCTACCGTGTCGGCTATCTGTGCAGTGATGCTCTACGATGCGAAACTCTCGCAGGATTTTGCTGCCGAGTTGCAGAAGAAGGGTATCTTCGTTACGGGTTTCTACTATCCTGTGGTGCCAAAGGGACAGGCTCGTATCCGCGTGCAGGTGTCGGCAGGTCACACTCGCGAGCAGTTGGAGCGTTGCGTGGCGGCATTCACCGAGGTTGGAAAAGAGCTTGGTGTGCTCAAGTAGAGAGTAAAGTTAATTAATGGTCAACGGCTAATAGCCTTAAAAGAGAGATGTTATGAGCAAGGAAGTGTTAGATGCGATTGATCGCAAGATTCTGAAGTTTTTGGTCAAGAATGCCCGTATGCCATACCTCGAGATTGCGCGTGAGTGCGGTATCTCGGGTGCGGCAATACATCAGCGTATAAAGAAGCTCGAGGATACGGGCGTGGTACTCGGCTCGCGTATGATTGTCAACCCCAAGATGCTCGGTTTCGATGTCTGTGCATTTGTGAACCTGAGCATTCAGGACCCTATGATGTTGGGCGCAGTAGCCGAGAAGATGAAGCATATTCCCGAGATTGTAGAGTGCCACTTCATTACGGGTACCTACACCGCTATGGTCAAGCTCTATTGCGTGGATAACGAGCACTTGATGCGAACTATCTTCGACAATATCTTGCGTATTCCGGGCGTAACCAAGACCCAGACTTATATCTCACTCAACGAGGCATTCTCGCGTGAGCCACACATTGGATATTTGGACAGATAGTATGGCAAAAATACGATTGACAAAGGAGTTTTCGTTCGAGTCGGCACACGCCTTGGACGGATACGATGGTTTGTGTCGTGAGATCCACGGTCACTCCTACCGCCTCTTCGTCACCATCAAGGGCGAACCTATCAGCGAGGAGGGTAACCCCAAGCTGGGTATGGTGATGGACTTCGGCGACCTCAAGCGCATAGTCAATAGCGAGATTGTCAACAGACTCGACCACTCGTTTGTGATGCGTGACTCCGAGCAGAATGTGGAGTTGCGCGAGGTGCTTGGTGCAAAGTTCAGCAAGGTGGTGCTTGTCGACTATCAGCCAACTTGCGAGAATATGTTGGCAGACTTTGCAGCGCGTTTGCAAAGTGCTTTGCCTGTAGGTATCGAGTTGCATTCATTGCGTCTGCACGAAACAGCCACTTCGTACGCGGAGTGGTATGCAGATGACAATAGATAGGAATTTTTAATTTTTAATTCTTAATTTTTAATTTGAAAAGGCTTTTTCTTGTCGATGCTTATGCATTGATTTTCAAATACTACTACGCCTTTATGGGGCGACCTATGCGCAATCGTGCAGGTATGAACACCTCGATTGTCTACGGTTTCACCAAGTTCTTGCGCGACATACAGCGACGCGAAAAGCCCGACCTTCTCGGTGTTGCATTCGATCCGAAGGGGGGATGTTTCCGTCGTGAGATATACCCCGAGTACAAGGCCAACCGCCCTGCTACACCCGAGGATATTTTGCAGTCGGTACCTTATGTGAAGCGCATTGTTGAGGCTATGTGCATCCCTGTGCTTGAGATACCGGGCTTTGAGGCTGACGATGTCATCGGAACACTTGCACGCAAGGGTGATGAGGCTGGTTACGAGGTCTTTATGGTCACACCCGACAAGGATTACGGTCAGCTTGTGGGAGATAATCGCAAACTCTACAAGCAGAAGGGTGACGACATTGAGATCATCGATAAGGAGGCTATCAAGGCGAAGTATGGCATCGAAAACCCTGAACTCGTTCGCGACATCTTGGCCTTGTGGGGCGATTCGTCGGACAACATCCCTGGCGTTCCGGGTGTGGGCGAGAAGGGTGCTTGCAAGATGGTGCAGGCCTATGGCGAGGTGGAGAATATCATAGCCAATGCCGAGAAAATTGGCGGCAAGACGGGTGCTAACATCCTCGCCAACGAGGAGCAGTTGCGCCTGGCGAAGGTGCTGACAACCATCCGTCTCGATGTCCCTGTCGAGTTCGACGAGGAGGCGTTGACTGTATGTTGTCCGAATACCGAGGCACTGCGTGAACTCTATGCAGAGTTGGACTTCCGAAGCTATCTTGCCGAGTTGGGAGGTGCTCCTGTGGCGGCTCCGTCGCAACCCGTAGCGCAGCAGGTGGTTGAGGCGGCACGACCAAAACAGAGTGCCAAGCCAAAGGCTTCGCTCGAGGGACAAGGTTCACTCTTCGATGCGATGTTTGCCCCAACTCCTGCGGAGGAGGCCCCGCAGGTGAGCGAGGAGGTGCAGAGTGACCTCTTTGCCAATGCCTTTGCAAATGTGGCTACCGTGCCACACAAATATACCACCATCTACTCGGCAGACGAACTACGCAAGGTGGTCGCTGAGGTGGCCGCCGCACCGCTCTTCTGCTTCGATCTCGAGACATCGGGATTCGATATGTTTGGTGACCGCATTGTGGGCCTCTCACTTGCGGTGCGTGAGCACGAGGCGTGGTATATTCCATTCGGTCACAATGCCGATGTCCGCCCTCGCAACGACATCGAGGCGGAGTATGCCTCGATCTTGCGCCCGATATTCGAGAGCGAGAGCATTGCCAAGGTGGGACAGAATATGAAGTTCGACATCCTCTTCCTGCGTGCCTTGGGTGTCGAGGTCAAGGGTGCCAAGTGGGATACGATGATTATGCACTATCTGCTCGATGCTGAGTCGCGTCACGGAATGGATGCCTTGGCAGAGCGATATCTCAACTACTCGCCTATCTCAATAGAGTCGCTCATAGGCAAGGGAGCCAAGCAACTTTCGATGGATATGGTGGGTGTCGATCGTGTGGCGGAGTATGCTGCCGAGGATGCAGACATCACGCTGCAACTCTTCAATGTGTTGCGCCCGCAACTCGAGGCTGAGAGTTCGCTTACCGAGCTCTACCACACCGTCGAGGAGCCTATGATTGAGGTCTTGGCCGATATGGAGTGGACAGGAGTCCGTATCGATAGCGTAGCTCTTGCCAACTACTCGGAGCTGCTCTCGCAGAAACTCGCCTCTATTGAGGCGGAGATTCGTGAGCTCTCGGGCGAGCACGATATCAACATCAACTCGAGCAAGCAACTTGGCGAGATGCTCTTTGGCAAGATGCGTATTGCCGCCAAGCCGAAGATGACGAAGACCAAGCAGTATTGCACCGACGAGGAGTATCTGCAGTCCTTCGCGGGTGAGCACCGTGTGGTCGATCTGATATTGGAGTATCGAGGTGTGAAGAAGCTTCTTTCGACCTATGTCGACGCCCTGCCGCAGCTGATAAATTCGGTTACGGGACATATCCACACATCATACAATCAGGCAGTTACTGCTACGGGCCGACTCTCATCGACAAATCCAAATTTGCAGAATATACCTGTGCGTGACGAACTTGGTCGACCAATTCGTGCCGCCTTTGTGCCGAGCGATGAGCGTCATCTGGTGCTCTCGGCCGACTACTCTCAGGTGGAGCTTCGATTGATGGCGCACTTGAGTGGCGATGAGAATCTGTGCGAGGCGTTCCGTGAGGGCAAGGATATCCACGCAGCCACCGCAGCCCGCATCTACAAGAAACCTATCGAGGAGGTCACCTCCGAGGAGCGTCGTCGTGCCAAGACCGCCAACTTTGGTATCATCTATGGCATCTCGGCATTCGGTTTGAGTCAGCGACTGCGTATACCGCGCAGTGAGGCGAAAGAGCTTATCGAGGGCTACTTCGAGTCCTATCCGAAGGTGAAGGAGTATATGGAGAGGGTGGTTGCCGATGCTCGCGAGAAGGGCTATGTCGAGACCCTCTTTGGTCGCCGTCGCTACCTTGCCGATATCGATTCCCGCAACGCCAATGCCCGAGCTTTGGCGGAGCGAAATGCCATCAATGCACCGATTCAGGGCACTGCAGCCGACATTATGAAGCTCGCTATGGTGGGGGTGGCTCGCCGCTTCAAGGCCGAGGGTGTGCGCTCGCGCATCACTATGCAGGTGCACGACGAAATCGTGGTCGATATGCTCCGCTCCGAGCAGGCTCTCATCGAGCAGATTGTCCACGAGGAGATGGAGGGTGCAGCCAAGTTGTCGATTCCTCTCACAGCCGAGTGCGGAGTTGGTACTAATTGGTTGGAGGCCCACTAAAATCGTTCTGATGAGCTCTTTTTGCACGAGCGCGTCGGACTCCAAATTCCTCACATAGCTCTACTATGCTGCGGATTTGTCGCCTAGCGTCGCACAAAAATAGTTTCATCATTGACGATTTTACAGTAGAAATTGTTCTGATGGATATATTTTGCACGAGCGCGTCGGTTACCAAATTCCTCACATAGCTCTACTATGCTGCGGATTTGTTGCCTCGCTTCGCACAAAAATAATCTCATCACCTCCGATTTTAGGAAGTAGAGATATAGAATGTAATTTCAAACAACTAACTAACCGATATGAAAAGATTTCTGATTTTGCAATGTTTGGTTGCTCTTGCGACTATGGCCTATGCCCAGCAGCCACGAGTGATGAATGATGACCGCACCTACTGCCACGAGTTGGGTTGCGGATCGAGAAAGATTGTTTCGATACCCAATATTGAGGGTTACCTGACTCTCAAGGGCGATTTCCATATGCATACTTACCTCGACGATGGCAGTGTGTCGCCCAAGGCACGAGTACGCGAGGCGTGGTATGATGGTTTGGATGTCGTTGCTATGACTCCGCACATCGGCGTGCATAAGACCGATTGTGTGCACCTCAAGGACTACAACCTGCCCTACAAGTTGGCGCAATCCGAGGGTAAGAAGGTGGGCGTATTGGTGATTCAGAGTGCCGAGATTACACGCAAAAAGCCATTCGGACATATGAACGCACTCTTCCTGAAGGATTGCAATGTATTCGAAGAGAATCGTTACCTTGTCGATGAGAACGGCGTGTTGTTGCGCGACAAGAATGGTGACCGCATCCCTAACCGAGCAACCGAGATGAAGGATTTCGAGGCTGCCGAGGCACAGGGTGCATTTATCATCTGGAACCACCCGGGATGGCCCGACAAGAGATCTACGCTCTACCCATTGCACAAAAAGTTGATCGAGGAGAAGCGAATCCACGCAGTGGAGTTGTTCAATGGTTCGGAGTGGTATCCTCGTGTGTTGGATTGGTTCGACACCTACAAGTTGCCGATGATGGCAAATACCGATATTCACGCCATTTCGGCAAACATATACAATCGTTCTCTTCGTCCAATGACCTTGGTCTTTGCCAAGGAGCGTACCCTCGAGTCGGTGCGCGAGGCGATGTTTGCGGGTCGTATGTTGGCTCTCTTTGGCAATAAGTTGGCAGGCGATGCCGAGCTTATCAAGAAGTTGCTGAAGAGCTCGTTACAGGTGCGGGTTATCGATGAGAAGAGGGGTTCTATCGAGGTTACCAATATCTCTGATATTGAGTTCCAAGCAACCTTTGGCAAGGAGCAGAAGTATGTGGTATTCTACCCTCGTACAGCGACTATCGTCACCATACCTCAGGGCGCAGAACTTGACTTTGCGAACTGCCTTGCAGGTCGCAAGAGCGTAAAGACAAATATCTGGTAGCAGATAAGAATCATCTTCACAAGTGAGTCGTTTTGCCGACATAGTACTACCGCTGGCGCAACCGGCCTATACCTTCGCTGTGGGTGAGGGTATGGAGGTGCGTGTGGGTGATGCTGTGGCGGTGCAGTTTGGCAAGAGCTCGGTCTATACGGGTATTGTGTGGCGACTGCACGACACTCCACCCAGGAGTGGAAGGGCGAAGCCGATACTCAAGGTGTTGTACGACAAGCCGCTACTCTCCGAGTTGCAGATGCGATTCTGGGAGTGGATTGCCGACTACTACATCTGCTCGGTAGGCGAGGTGATGCGTGTGGCGTTGCCCTCTGCCATCAAGGCGAAGGCTCGCTGCGAGGAGGAGTTCGAGCCCTATGAGCCCAAGCGAGAGGTTACCGTTGCGCTCGTTGCCGAGGCATTTGTCGGTGAGGAGCGTGAGAAGTTGGCACGCCGAGCCCCAAAACGCTACGAAGCACTCTGCGCCATCGAGGAGGCGGGAGGATTGTTGCCCCGCCACAAGGTGGAGCTCGAGGCCTCGGTATTGAGGGCGTTGCAGAGGTCGGGATTTGTGGAGCTGGGCGAGCGTGACTATCAGCTCGATACCGAGTGGAGCAAGACTCGTCTGCCTCGACTCTCCGAGGCGCAACAGAGGGCATTTGCCGAGATTGAAGAGGGGTTGCAGAGCCACTCTGCGGCACTTTTGCAAGGTGTGACAAGTTCAGGTAAGACCGAGATCTACACCCACTTTATCGAGAAGCGACTCTCGCGAGGTGAGGATGTACTATTCCTTGTGCCCGAGATTTCGCTTACGGCGCAATTGGTAGAGCGTATGCGAGGACTCTTTGGCGAGAGCGTTACGGTCTACCACTCGAAACTTACGCCACATCAGCGCACAAAACTCTACACCGATATGCTCTCCTCCGAGAGTGGAAACTTTGTGGTGGGAGCCCGCTCGGCACTGTTCCTTCCCTACAAAAAGTTGGGCTTGGTGGTGGTCGATGAGGAGCACGATTCGAGCTACAAGCAGACCGAACCAAACCCTCGCTACAATGGTCGCGATGCCGCCATTATGTTGGCTGCAATGTCGGGAGCAAAGTGTATCCTGGGCAGTGCGACACCATCGCTCGAGAGCTATGCCAATGCCCTCTCAGGCAAGTATGGCTACTCGCTGCTGACCGAGCGATATGGCGGTGTGGAGTTGCCCACAATTCGTATTTCGGATACGGTGCGCAATGTCAAACGCAACGAGCGCAAACTCCACTTCAACAAGGAGTTGCTCGATGGCATTGCAGACCGATTGGCCAACAACGAGCAGGTCATCCTATTCCAAAACCGCCGAGGATATTCGCCCTATATGGAGTGTCCGACTTGTGGTTTCACGGCACGATGCCCACACTGCAATGTCAACCTCTCTGCCCATCAGCAGAAGGGGCGTATGGTGTGCCACTATTGCGGCTACTACGAGCCTGTTATGCGCTTCTGCCCTAACTGCAAGACCGAGGAGTTGCGCCCTATGGGATTTGGTACCGAGCGTGTCGAGGAGGCGATACAAAAACTATTCCCCGAGGCTCGTGTGCTTCGTCTCGATGGCGACACTGCCACATCGAGTGCAGCGTACAACCGCATAATAGGCGCCTTTGCCCGTCACGAAGCCGATATCTTGGTGGGTACGCAGATTATATCGAAGGGCTTGGACTTTGCGGGTGTGACGCTTATCGGCATCCTCAATGGCGACAACCTTCTCACCGCAGCCGACTTCAGAGCAGAGGAGCGAGCCTGGCAGCTGCTGATGCAGGTGGCAGGTCGAGCTGGCAGACGCGATACCCGAGGAGAGGTGGTTATTCAGACCGCCGAGCCCCAGCATCCGATCTACTCGATGATTGGCGACTACAATCGTGTGGCGGCGAAGCTGCTTGCCGAGCGCAAGCAATTTGGCTACCCTCCGTTTGTACGCATCATTCGTGTGACGATGCGTAGCGGAGAGACCGAGCGTCTGGTTGCTTCGTCGTTGCGACTTGGCGAACTGCTGCGCAACCGCTTTGGGCGTAGGGTGCTGGGTCCCGTGTCGCCACTTATCGACCGCATTCGTGGCGAGTACAGAGTGGAGATTATGCTCAAGATAGAGGTCGAGTCCTCATTTGCGCGTGCGAGAGCCATTTTGCGTGAGGAGATAGAGCGTCTGCGCGAGGAGCGAGATTACCGCAATATAACCATCATCTGCGATGTCGATATTATATAGTGCATTGGGCGTATTGAGGGATGTAGCGTCGCTCTTTCTGCCACGTACCTGCATAGCTTGTGGCGAGGCTCTGCGCGAAAACGAGCGTGGCATCTGCGTGATGTGTCGCTACAATGCACCGCTCACCGACTTTGCTGCGCAGGAGGAGAATCCGATAAAGAGTGTATTCGAGAACCTCTTCCCCGTAGAGCAGGCGACAGCGATGTTCTGGTTCGAGTTGGGCTCGGATTGGCGCACGATAATCTACAACTTCAAGTATCACAACCGCTGGTTCTTTGCTCAGCAGATGGGCGAGTGGTTTGGCGAGGAGTTGAAGATGGGCGGACTCTACGACGATGTGGATGTAATTGTGCCCGTACCCTTGCACTATCGTCGCAGAATCAAGCGAGGCTACAACCAGTCAGAACTATTGGCGATTGGTATGGCGCGACGGATGGGTGTAGAGTGCGATTTCCGCTCGCTCAAGCGAGTGCGTTACAACGATAGCCAAACCAGCAAAAGTCGCACCGAACGATGGGTGAATGTCGATGACATATTCGAGGTTCGCAGGGTTGATAGATTGCGTGGAAGACACATTCTGCTTGTCGACGATGTCCTGACTACAGGCGCTACCATAAGCGCTTGTGCCGAGGAGATTATCCGCGCTTGTGAGGGAGATGTCCGCATAAGCATTGCCACACTTGCTGCGTCGACCCGTTGGCGACCGGGTGTGTAGTTTTCAAAAAGATATAAACAGCATAGAGTGGCATCAGTAGCGTGTTTGTCGCTCTTGCGAGTTGTTATTAACAGGGTTTTTAACACGCGTGCGTATATGTGCGTTTGGCGAAACGGAGAAAAAAGTTTACATTTGTGAGATAATACGAACAAGAGATATGGCAAGAGAGAATAAAAATAGCAGAAACCAAGCGGCTTTCAATGAGTTGGTACCCGAGAACTTGGGTACAGTACCACCGCAGGCAGTTGAGTTGGAGGAGGCTGTGCTCGGAGCTTTGATGCTCGAGGCTGACAAGATTACCGAGGTGCAGGAGTACCTCACCGAGGCATCGTTCTACAAGGAGGAGCACCGTCTCATATTCCGTGTGATGAGCGAGCTTTCGTTGGCGCAGCAACCTATCGACCTCTTCACTGTGACCAATCAGCTCAAGTCGAAGCGTGAGCTGACCAAGGTGGGTGGTGCGAGCTATCTTGCGCAACTCACCCAGCGTGTGGCTTCGGCTGCCAACATCGAGTTCCACTCGCGAATCATCACGCAGAAGCATATCCAGCGCGAACTTATCCGTGCCTCGACCGAGATTCAGCGTCGCTCCTACGATAGCACCATCGATGTGAATGACCTCATCGGCTATGCCGAGGGTGAGGTACTCAAGATAACCGAGGGCTATGTCAAGCGTTCGGTGCAGACTGCGAGCGATATCCTCCGTGCCACTATCCGTCAGATTGAGAAGGCTGCCGAGAATGATTCGCGCTATAGCGGTGTCTGCACAGGTTTCACCGATCTGGACAACCTCACACTCGGTTGGCAACCATCCGACCTCATCATCATTGCGGCTCGTCCTGCAATGGGTAAGACTGCCTTCACCCTTACGATGGCACGCAATATGGCGGTAGACTACGACGCTCCGGTAGCATTTTTCTCGTTGGAGATGTCGTCGGTGCAGTTGATGACTCGTCTGGTCTGCGCCGAGACAGGTATCAGTGGTCAGACTATCCGTAGCGGTAAGCTCACCCCATCGGAGTGGAAGAGCCTCGAGACCAACACCAAGGCGTTGGGTATGGCACCTCTCTATATCGACGATACGCCGGCGTTGTCCATCTTCGAGTTCCGCTCGAAGGTGCGTCGTCTGAAGGCAAACAACGATATCAAGATCATTATGGTCGACTACTTGCAGCTGATGACCGCCGCAGGTCACGGCGACAAGGGCAACCGTGAGCAGGAGGTGGCATTCATCTCGCGCTCGCTGAAGGGTATTGCCAAGGAGTTGAATGTCCCTATCATCGCCCTCTCGCAGTTGAGCCGTGCCACCGAGTCGCGTGGAGGCTCGAAGCGTCCGCAGTTGAGCGACCTTCGTGAGTCGGGTGCTATCGAGCAGGATGCCGACCTTGTGGCATTCATCCACCGTCCCGAGTATTATGGCTTCACCGCAGGTCCGGGAGAGGATCCGGTTGAGGGCTTGGCAGAGTTTATCGTGGCGAAGCACCGTAATGGCGCAGTCGACGATGTGAAGTTGCGTTTTATCAAGGATCAGGCGAAGTTTACCAATTGGGATCAGATCAACACGGGTATGGGTCAGCCGCCAATCGAGCAGTATGACGATATCGAGAGCGCACCACTCCAATCATCATCGCAGTCGGCTCTGCAGAACGCTACAAGCACCGAATTTGCACCTTTCTAACCAAAATTTATAACCAACCAAAGACTCGTTTATATGAAGAGCTTTTTGAAACTTTTACTTCTTGTCGGAATGGCCTTTACCGCTTGCCAGACCGATAGGACGGCAATTATTGATGGTGTTACCTCGCTTGAAATCTCGATTCCGCACACTCGTACCTCATTGGGCGAGAAGGTGGATGGAACTTATCCGGTCTATTGGAGCGAGGGCGATAAAATTTCGGTCAATGGCGTAGCGTCGTCGGAGGCTGTAATCGATGGGGCAAATCCGAGCCGAGCACAGTTTTCGTTCGATGAAACGGTGAATTATCCACTCAATATTCTCTATCCGGCGGGCACGAAAGTGAGATTCCCTGCCGAGCAGAGCTATGCCGAAGGCACCTTTGCCGAGGGTAGTGTGCCAATGTGCGGCTATGCAGCGAACAAGGGCGAAGCCATTACTATGAAGCACCTTGCGGTGCTGTTGCGCTTCCCTGTAAAGGCGCGTATCGAGGGAGTTACTCTCCACAAGATTGTCATCACCTCGCCGGGTGCACAACTTGCAGGTGAGTTCGCAGTTGATTGTCAGCGTGGCGCAATCGCACCCGTAGGTGAAGGTCCGCACAGCGTCACCTATATCGCAAACACGCAGCTTTCGACATCGTCGGAGCATATTTTCTATGTAGCATTGCCTGCTATTGAGGTTGGCGACTGCACCGTAGAGTTCGTCGACTCGAATGGCGAGAAGATGGTTGCTGCTTGGGGTGGCAATTCGCTCTCGGCAGGCGTTATGCGAGAGTTTAGCAGCATCATCTACACCCCGAAAACTCTCTGCACCTTGCTCCCTTTCGGTGTCGAAGAGGATGATTTTATCAATTGCGAATCTCAGGGCTATGTCCGCGACACCAATGGCAACCCATTGGGTGGCGTGGTGGTTTCGGATGGAAGAAATTGCACCTGCACAGACGATAAAGGTTTCTATAGACTAAAAACAGATTTCTCGGCATCAAAACATATCTTTGTGACCATCCCATCGGGCTACCGAGCAGTGAATAATAAGGAGGGTATGCCACTCTTCTATCACGCCATCACCCAGAGAGAGCGCGTGAATCGAAGCTGTATTGCCGATTTCGAATTCGAGCCTATCGAGGGCGATGCCAATCGTTATACCGTCTTTGTCGGAGCCGACCCTCAGCCTCGTGCCAAGAGTTCGAGCTACGACCGCTTTGCCTTCCACTCGTTGGATATCTGCGAAAACTTCTACCAAGATATGAAGGAGACACGTGCGAAGATTACCGACCGCGAGGTCTATGGTCTGATGTTGGGCGATATCGTTCACGAAAATATGTCGCTCTATCCTACCTACACCGCAGGTATGCGTGCCTCGGGGGTGCAGGTCTTCAATGTGATAGGCAACCACGATCACGACTACACCGCTACAACAGATAGAGATGGCGCAAGGGTGTTTGAGCAATATTTTGGCCCATCCTACTACTCGGTAAATCTGGGTAAGATTCACCTTGTAGTGTTGGATAACCTCATTATGAAGGTTGTGGATGGAAAGGTATCGAAGAGTGGCTATTCGTACGGTTTGACCGACATCGAGTGGGAGTGGCTACAGAACGATATGAGCTATGTCGATGAGAATACAACCATCTTTGTAGCAACTCACGCCCCTATGTTCAAGACAAAGAGCCTTGGTGACTACACCACAAGTTCAAACACAAAGCACGGTGCAGATTATGCCGAGCTCTTTGCCAAGTACAAGAAGGTGCACGCTTGGGCAGGACATACCCACGTGACATTCAACTACAACTACGATGCATCGTCAAAACTCAAAAATGTTGAGGTGCACACCTTGGCTCGTTCAACGGGCGAGCTGTGGACCAACGAGTTCTGTGCCTCGGGAACGCCACGAGGATATACTATCGTTGAGGTCGATGGCGAGGATGTGTCGTGGAGGTTCAAGCCTACAATCTATCAGGCAGACTACATAGCAGGCAACTTCTCCTACACTACGGGTGCTCCTGCCTACACCCACCGCGATTGGGACTTTGTGGATGGTGTCGCCAAGATGAAAGATACGGGCGAGACCCTCTCGGAGGAGTATCAGATGCACGGTTTTGCACCAAGTGTCTATGGCGATGGCAATGTCTATCTCGATATATATTTGTGGGACGACAAGTGGGGTACTCCAAAGTACAATGGCGTAGAGATGGAGCATATCTCATACACAACGCCTGTTTCGTATAATATGGCTTGGAAGGAGATGCGCATATTCTATTCGACCTACTGTAGCACTTTGTCGAAAATCAGCGACTATATTGAGCACGCTGCGATGAATAAGCACAATACCCATCATACCCTTTTCAGGGCACCTGAAAGCCGTGCTACAGGCTCGGGAACATTCACCGTGACCGACCGCTTCGGAAATAACTATTCACGAACAATAAGCTGGTAAAATGCGAAACCTGTGTTTGATATTTTTTGCCCTTGCGCTTCTTTTGACGGGTTGTCAGCGCGAGGAAATTGTGAGAGGGTCATCGGAGTTGACCATCTCGTTGCCCGCAACCCGCACCTCGTTGGGCGAGAAGGTGGGTGTGACCTACCCCGTCTATTGGAGCGAGGGCGACAAGATTTCGGCCAATGGCGTTGAGTCGTCGGAGGCTCTTATCGACGAGAACAACCCAAGTCGAGCGCAATTCTCGTTCCCTTCGGTGGTGAACTATCCGCTCAATATCCTCTATCCGTCAGGTTCAAAGGTGACATTTGCTGCCGAGCAGAACTATGTCGAGGGTACTTTTGCCGAGGGTAGCGCACCGATGTGTGGCTATGTGCCAAGTGCCGACGAGACTATAACTATGCGACATCTTGCAGGCGTGTTGCGCTTTGCGGTGAGGGCGAATAGCGAGGTGTTGCTCGACAAGATTGTCATCACATCGGAGAGGAGCATTGCGGGCGAGTTTGATGTCGATTGCAAGAGTGGCACGCTGACACAAACAGCCGATGTCGCCAATGTGGTGACCTACGACCTTCCCGACAACTTTGCGCTTTCGACCTCCGAGTCTATCTTCAATATTGCCCTTCCGGCAGTCGCTACGGGCGCTTGTCAGTTGGAGTTTATCGAGGCCTCTGGCGAGAAGATGGTGATGGCGTGGGGCGGTGCGACGCTCAAGGCGGGCGTGGTGCGCGAGTTCAAGAGTGTCACCTATCAGTCAGGAACCTCCATCAGCCTCCCGTCGATGGGCGAGGAGAGTGACGAACTCGATGTTAATGTCGTAGTTTGCGGTTATGTTCGCGATAGCTCGGGCAGGGGTCTCGAGGGCGTGGCTGTGAGCGATGGATTTTCGGTGGTGGAGAGTGGCGCAAATGGCTACTACTCGATGATTGTTTCGCCCGATGCGTGGTATATCTTCATCTCTCTTCCATCCGAATACGAGGTGCCAATCAACGAATATGGCCAGCCTTGCTTCTATCAGCGATACTCGCCTGAAAAGAGAGACTACGACTTTACACTGAAGCCACTCGCGGGTGGCAAGGAGTCAAAGTTTGCCCTCTTTGTCTTGACCGATTTGCATATTTCGACCTCATATCGTCAGACTCGATTCGAGCGCGAGGCTCTGCCTAGCATCCTTAAGCACGCCAGCGAGGTGAAGCAGAGTATCCCGTGCTACGGTGTTGCGTTGGGTGATTTGATAGACAATTCGAATAGCAAGAACACTAGTTCGGAGCGTCTTAATGTTCGCGCACTTCTTGCCAACAATAGGTTTGGATTCCCACTCTTCAATACGATGGGCAATCACGATAACACCTACTACAACGACTCGAATCCAGCGCAGAGCGATGCTACGAGTTCGACCTTCAACCTGAAGGCGCAGCGTGACTACGAGGATGTATTCGGGCCTGTGAACTACTCGTTCAATCGAGGTGATGCGCATATTGTGGTTATGCGAAATATCATCTACTCCACAAATACCACCAGCAACAACTACGAGGTCGGCTTCACCGATGCACAGTGGGAGTGGTTGAAGCAGGACTTGGCGCTTGTACCGAAGGAGAAGATGGTGGTGCTGGGTGCTCATATCAAGATGCACAACGAGAGCAAGAATCATATTGCCGAGGTCACAGCATTGCTGGGCGAGTACAAGGAGGCGCACATCTTTACGGGACATTCGCATATTCAGCGCAACTATCCTACGAGTGGCTCTACCAAAAAGGTTTTCGAGCACAATTTAGGTGCGATATGTGGCGCGAGCTGGTTCTGCAAGATGGGCGAGGATGGCACTCCGAATGGTTACAATGTATTTATCGGTGAGGGGGCAACCTTTAGCGATTGGTATCGAATGGCGTATAACAAACGATTGGATAGCCGCTCGCAACAGATGCGCCTCTATCGTGGTGATGCCGTAACGGGTGCTGCGATGCCGAGTGCACCAGGCACTACGGATAACCCCGATGGTGTGAAGGGCTTCTACAAGTTTAACTTTGCAGAGAATGTGTTGTTGGCAAATGTCTATAATGCCGACTCGAAGTGGACAATAAAAGTCTATGAGGACGATGTCTATTCGGGAGATATGACCCTGCTTCCATCATCGAACTATTCGATGTCTACCCTTATCGGAGATGGCACAGCCCAGAATCCGTTCCGCTTTGCAGCGGATGTGACTACAGGTCAGGATCTCTATACCGCAGGTCTGTTGATGGGTATCCAGAGCCGCTACAAGAATGGAGGACCCCTTGGAAACTGCTGGTCGAACAACTACCATATGTATAAGTATGAGCTGAAGAATAAGGATGCGGCAATAAAGGTTGTAGCCATTGATAGATTCGGCAACGAATATACCGAAACAAAGATTACCAATGGCACAGACTACACCCTTACATCGGGTGACTATAAAACAGATGCGAATCTATAAAAGCCGAGAGCAATGTTTGTAAAGTGTTTTGCAGGAGCGATAGTTGGCATTAAGGCTGTTAAGGTTGATGTCGAGGTGAATGTCGCGGGCGGAGGCTTGGGACTCTTTCTCGTTGGTCTGCCCGACAATGCCGTGAAGGAGAGCGAGCAGCGTATTCGCTCCGCCTTCGAGAATTCGCAACGCCGAATGACCGCCAAGAAGGTGGTTGTAAATCTCGCCCCTGCCGACCTCCGCAAGGAGGGCTCGGGTTTCGATTTGCCTATTGCCGTAGGTATTCTCGCTGCAACACAACAAATACTCGACACACGACTTGCCGACACAATGTTCGTGGGCGAGCTCTCGCTCGATGGTGCTGTGAAGCCCGTGCGAGGTATCTTACCACTCGCAGTTATGGCGAAGGAGAGTGGTCTGCAACGCATTGTCGTAGCAGAGGCAAGTGCGCACGAAGCAGCTGTGGTAGATGGTATCGAGGTTATCCCCGTAAAGACGCTCTCGGAAGTTATCGCCTATCTCAACAACGAAATAGATATCTCGCCTGCCGTAGGAAATGTAGCAACAGCCGAGGAGGAACAGAGCCTCTACGCCGAGGACTTTGCCGATGTTAAGGGACAGCACGATGTGAAGCGTGCCTTGGAGATTGCTGCCGCAGGAGGACACAATGTACTGATGATTGGTGCGCCCGGCTCGGGAAAGACAATGTTAGCACGCCGTATGCCTACGATTATGCCGCCAATGTCGTTGGAAGAGGCTGTCGAGGCGACAAAAATACACTCTGTAGCAGGTAAGTTGGGTGAGAATGTTGGTTTAATGACTAAACGCCCATTCCGCGCTCCGCACCATCTCACCTCGCAGGTTGCTCTTATCGGAGGAGGTCAGTCGCCACAACCCGGAGAGGTCAGTTTGGCGCACAACGGCGTGTTATTTCTTGACGAACTTCCCGAATTTGGCAGAAATGTTTTGGAGGTGTTGCGCCAACCGTTAGAGGATAGAATGATAACCATTTCGCGCGCAAAGTATAGTGTGGAGTACCCATCGAACTTTACGCTTATAGGCGCGATGAATCCTTGTCCGTGCGGATACTATAACCACCCGACAAAGGAGTGTTCGTGCCAACCTTTTGCCATAAATCGCTACTTCTCACGCATTTCTGGACCACTGCTCGACCGTATCGATATGCATATCGAGGTTGTGCCTGTGCCATTGTCGGAGATAAATGGCGACCAAGAGGAGGAGTCGAGTGCTGAAATTCGCAAGCGTGTTATCGCTGCGCGCGAAATACAATCACGCCGCTTCAAAGGCACTGCCATACACTCCAACGCGATGATGAATTCGGCAATGTTGCGCACATTCTGCCCCCTCGGTAGCGAGGTACGCGCATTGCTCGAAAATGCTATGAGTCGCCTAAACCTCTCGGCTCGTGCCTATGACCGTATTATCAAGGTTGCGCGAACAATAGCCGACCTTGCCAACTCCGAAAATATCGAAGCGACACACATCGCCGAGGCGATAAACTATCGTACATTGGATAGAGATAGCTGGGGAAGGTAGCGAGCTATATCTCCTCGCACTTATCCCGCGTCAAGGCTCGCAACAAATCACACGGAGCAACAGCATACTGTTCGGGCGAGATGCCTCGCTCCTCCAATGCGTGTTGCATCACAGGGAAGCGCACCATAAAATGCTCGTTTATCTTGATTGGAGGGCATAACTCTATACCCTGCTCCTTGTATATCAACCACACCAACTCCGAACAATAGACATAGTCGTTGTCGAAACTGAATTGCAGGTCGTACCATCGCCCTAACCACTTCGCCTGTTCGATAGGCTGGGTGAGTTGTTGCTTGGGGCGTTTGATAATATACTTACCCCCGACCGACTTGTCGATAAACCTCTCTATCGGCAATATACGCACCGTGGTATCCGCCTCCATAATCTGCACACCATCAGGTGTATTAACCGCGATACCACAATGACTCCATATGGACATCATACCGAGTTTTACGAACTTCGACTGGAACGACTTTGTTTCGATAAAGAGAATATCTCCCTCGCGCAGAGCTGACAAATCGCCACCCCTGCGACACGATGCAAACAATAGCACTAACAGTATAAGTAGTATCTTTTTCATCTCCTATCTCCTAACTCCTATCTCCTAACTTCTATTTCCCCCCACTCGTAGCGTTCGCCCGACAAGCCAAGCATCGCCACTACACGCTCGGTAACTGTTTGACACACTGCCTCGACACTCTGTGGCAACGAGTAGAACGAAGGCGTTGCCGGTAAAATCACCGCACCTGCCTCGGTCAAGGTTGTCATATTGCGCAGATGAATCAGCGAGTATGGTGTTTCGCGCACCACAAAAATCAACCGCCTACGCTCCTTCAACATCACATCGGCAGCCCTCTCAATCAAGGTTTGCGACACGCCCGAAGCGACACGCCCAATCGTGCCGACACTCGAAGGCACAACCACCATTGCGTTCCACCGTGCCGAGCCACTTGCCGGCGAAGCGAACATATTGTCATTCTCGAACACCTCTATCTTCTCCGAACAAGGCATCTCCTCGCCCTCGTGAGCCACTACAGCACGAGCATTCGTGCTATAGATAAGAGCAATGCTCTCCACCTCTGCACTTTCGACCAAAGCCTTCAAGAGTTGGCGTGCATAAATAGCACCACTCGCCGCTGTTATTGCTACAATAATCCTCATTATAACTCAATTGCTCTACATTTAAGACCAAGTTCCTCAATGCGCTCCAAGGTTTTCGGCAACGCATAACTCATATTCGCAAACGACTTCTCGCTATCGTGAAAGAGAATTATCGAGCCTGCCTTGATGTAAGGCAAAACACCTCGCAGACACATCTCGCCCGTAAGTTTGCGGTTGTAGTCACGCGAAATAATGCTCCACATAATAATCTTGTAACGCTTTGCAACAGCGCGCAACTGCGATGGAGTAATTCGTGCGTAAGGAGGTCGAAACAAGTTGCTCTGTACCGTATATGAGGCGAGATCGACATCCTCCAAGTAGCGTTCAAGCGACATTCCCACTCCGCGTTGATGGGAGTAGGTGTGATTGCCTACGCGATGCCCATCGGCGAGAATTTTCTCGTAGAGGTCGGGGTACATCTCGACATTCTTGCCCAAGACAAAGAATGTCGCCTTGGCGTTGTATCGCTTGAGTGTCGCCAATATCCACTCGGTGATACCCGGGGTCGGTCCATCATCGAAGGTGAGATATACACCTCGCTCGTCCTCGATCTGCCAAATCAAATCGGGAAACATATTTCGTATAAACCCGGGAGGTGCAATCTTCATCGCTTTTTTAACCTTTAGACCTTTGCAAAGATAGCTATTTTTTCGGCAAAAAATTTGCGAATAAAAAAAAATGACTACCTTTGTTAAAAGAAAATTTTTCCTTATGAAAAAACTCTTAAAAGCCACTTTTATTGTGGTTATGCTATGTTTTTTGGGAAGTTGTGACAGTTTTCGCTCGCTGACAGGGGCGAAAAAGACAGCGCAAGGCTCTCCTTATGAGGTGCTTGTCGTATGCGATGGTCGCGAGTGGGAGAGCGCACTCGGAGAGGAGTTGCGTGCCACGCTCGAAACGCCTGTCGAGATGCTCAATCAAGTGGAGCCGATGTTTAATGTTGTGCGCATCACGGCACGCGACTTCAAACATCTGCTACCCTCCTATCGCAATATCCTGAAAGTCCTATGTTCGCCCGAAGTAAAGGAGGCGTCAATCGTTGCACAGTACGATGTTGTGGCATCACCGCAGATTGTCCTCACATTCCAAGGTCCTTCGACTGCGGTGATGGTCGAATATCTCAAACAGAACGGCGCAAGCCTATTGCAAGTACTCGAAATGGCAGAGCGTAATCGCACTATCGAGTATGCCAAGAAGCAGGGAGCCAAGGCGTTGCAGAAGATTGTGCGCGAGGAGTTCGATATGGATATGGTTATCCCGAATGGCTATATCTTCCGTGCCGAGAGCGATGATTTTTTGTGGTTGTCGAATGAGTACCCCGTAGCAAGTCAGGGATTTTTCATCTATACGCACCCATTCAAGGGTAAGGCGAGCATCACGACCGAGGCGTTGGTAAAGGTTCGAAATGAGTTTGCAAAGCGTATCCCCGGACCATCGGAGGGCTCATATATGACCACTGTGAAGCGTATTCCGAATGTTGAAGACGATGGCTATATCGACTTTTTGCCACAGCGCAAAGTGGTAAAGATAGATGGTCGCGAATGGATTGAGTTGCGCGGTTTCTGGGAGGTTGAGCGCGACTTTATGGGAGGTCCGTTTGTCAGTTACACCACCCTCGATGAGCGCGAGGGCGAACTGATAACCCTCGACTGTTATGTCTATTCGCCAAAGTATGGCAAGCGCAATTTCCTCCGTGCGCTCGAACATCTCGTTTATGGTATTACATTTCCAAACAATAAAAACTAACAAATTATGAAGAGAATTTTAACCGTTTTCACTTTGATTTTTGCCTTCGTGGCAAATGTTTATGCTGAGGAGTTGCCAAAGATGTTTGCACATCGTGGTTGTTGGAGCAGAATTGTTCCCGAAAACTCTATTCCTGCTGTTGGTCGTGCAGCTCGCCATGGTTACATGGGTATTGAGTGCGATGTAAAGTACACCAAAGATGGCAAGATGGTCATTATGCACGACAGAACCATCAATCGTACTTGCCGCAATGCAGATAACTATTCGAGAATTAAGGGAAAAGTCAAGGTTGCAGACCTCACCTTCAACGAATTGCGCGAGAACTATGTTTTGGAGTCGTACAACCCAGATTATCGTACTCCTGTACCAACTTTGGAGGAGCTTTTGAAGGAGTGCAAGAAGCACAATATCGTGCCTATGCTCCACTCTAAGATTGTTGAGTCATACAAACTTGCTCAAAAAATTATGGGCAATAATTGGATCTGCTTTACCAATGATGTGGAGGCCGTTAAGGAGTGCCGCAAGATCTCGAAATGTTTAATTCTCTACTCTATCAATCCTAGAACTGCTGAGACAGCATTCGAGGTATTGCCACAACTTGGAGGTAAGGTTGGTGTATCGTCTATGCAGCGCGAGGCTCTCACCCGTGAGCGTGTTGCCCGCCTTCGCGAGAAGGGTTATGAGGTGCAGGCATCTGTTTACTACGCTCCTCGCGAGGTCTATGCTTTGCGTGATGGCGTAACAATGCTTTTGTCGGACTTCGCTATTATGCCTGACCCAAATAATAGACCTGTAAAGGTTGTAGAGGTTGAGCCACAGACCTTGGCACAAGGTGCTACAATCAAATTTGCAGCCGATGATAAGGTGAGCGATGGAGCAGCAGCTATCGAAATTGAGTTTGAGGGTGTTATCGAGATTGCATTCGACAAAAAGAGTGATTTCTATACCCTCTACAACACCGGCAAGCACTGCGACCGTGTAGGTATGCGTTTTATCAATCGTAAGGGAACAGTTGCTCTGCACGGAGTTGAGGAGAGTAAGATTAAATCGGCAAAGATATATTTCTACGACTTTTCGGAGTAGGGCGCACGAATATCAACCGGCTTTTATAGGGCAGGGTATGGCAAAATTCCTATAATTTTCAACTATCAATTGTCAATTGTCAATTTTATTCATATCTTTGCAACCGGAAATTTCTAATATATAATTAAATATAAGTATTATGACAATTACAGCAGCTGATATTAAAATCGGTATGTGTATCGAGATGGACGGCAAGACTTTCCTTGTTGTCGATTTCCAGCACTGCAAGCCGGGCAAGGGCCCTGCATTCGTTCGTTCAAAGCTCAAGAACTTGGAGAATGGTCGCGTTCTCGAAAACACCTTCTCTTCGGTAGGTATCAAAATCGAGCAGGTGCGTGTTGAGCGCCGCCCTTACCAGTTCACCTACGAAGACGACCTCGGCGCACACTTTATGCACACCGAGACTTTCGAGGAGATTAACATCGAGAAGTCGCTTATCGACAACTACGACCTTATGGCTGACGGTCAAATCGTAGAGGTTATGTACCACACCGAGAAGGACATCGTCTTGGCAGCAGAGTTGCCTCCAATCGTTGATATGGAGGTTACCTACACCGAGCCGGGCATCAAGGGTGATACCGCTTCGACAAACTCGTTGAAGCCTGCAACCGTAAACACTGGTGCGACTATCAAGGTTCCTTTGTTCATCAACACAGGCGACAAGATTCGTGTTGATACCCGCACCCGCGAATACTACGAGCGTATCAAGTAAGAATTTACTTGCTGACAATAAAAAACCGCAGAGAGTTCTCTGCGGTTTTTTGTTGGGCTACACCCACCCAAAAGTTGTATAACAAGAGGGATTTCAAGGCTGGCGAAGTGTGAGAAACCGCAGCATACTTGGGCGTATGTGAGGATTTCGAACACGAGTATAACCGACGCTACGGAGCGAGAGCAAAGTGTGTTCACACACTTTGCCGAGCCGTGAGGAGGAAAAGCCCTTGCAAAGGGATTAACGCAGAAATCTCCTTGTTAGACAACTTTTATGGGATATCGTAGGTGACCGGATAGAGATTCCAATTTCGATTGGTCGTACTATACGACATTCCAATCGAGATATTGGAGCTCTGTGTCATATTGTAGGTGGACCAACCTGAACGATAGGTGATTCGGATATTGTTGCCCGAAGCAGCAATCGTATAGTTAGTACCTGCACCAAACGATACCGAGCCATTTGTACCTGTCAGATAGGTGTCACGAGCCTCACTCTTAATCTTGTTGCCCTCGATGGTGAAGAGGCTGTAATAGTTATGCGAAATACTTGCCGAAAGGTTTGTATCTATTGCAGTCATGTAGGTATTCGTATAGGCGCTATTCTGCAACATATACATCGTTGCTCCGCTGGTATCAGGATTGTTTGTGCGAGTACCCAAGGTCAAACCGTAAACCGTAACTGCCGGCATAGGCACGGTAGCACTCTTACCACCCGATGTAACCTCAACGCTCATATCGTAGATGCCCTTGTTCGCACGGCTCCATGTTACATACCAAATGGTATTTGACACGCCTGGACCGGCAAACTCACCGCCCTTGGTCGCCTCAACGCCGTTAATCTTCACTGACGAAGGCTCCGTATTCGCCGAGACATTCACATAGTAGCGAATCTCCTCGCCCACGACAACAAAGTTACGGGTATTGTTCGTGATATCGGTCTGCATGGTATCCTCCCAACGGTTGAAGTGTGCTTCGATGCTATTCTCAACCAAGGTAACCTCCTCGGTATAGATAAGTCCGTGTTCGTTGCGCACCACGAGGTGGAAAATCACGCCATCATCATTATAGTCTGACGGAGTAATATAGGATACGGTACCATTGGAGATATACTCGCCCACGTGCTCGACCTCACGAAGTACCTTATCGTGTTCGACACCCGCAGTATCGGTATAGCTCGCCAATATCTCGATATGTTCGATTGCGCTACCGTAGGAGTGAGCCTTGTAGGAGAGGGTTATCGAACTACCTGCTACCAACGACCTTACCGATGGAGTCAGCGTAGCGGTAATACTACCTATCTTCTCGTCCTTAACACAGCGCACCGAAGCAGCTGTTCGGCGGTTGGCGAAGTCGGAGTGCATATTGCCCGTATAGGTGCCAACATTGGTTTCGTTCCACGAGTTTGCACTCGAAACATAGATACGCGAACGGTGCATATATTGATTAATGCCTCCATTATTGACCGCATCAGCATCGTTGCAATACATTGAAGATTGATAATCACCCTTCTGACCGACATATTTCCACGAAGAGATAAGGGAGTTCAGTCCGACATCAACGCCTTTGAATCCTGCATACGGGAAGAAGAACTGCTGACCATTGATTGTTCGCGTATAGCCGTATGTGCCTGCCGTACCACTACCCATACTGAACAGCGCACCAAGTTCGCTGCTTGGCACACGATAGCCATACGGACAAGGATCGTAAATCGTCTTGGTGGTCATACCTGTAGCGATATCGTAGCCCCAAAGGAAGTCGTAACGCTGGTGTGTCCAATTGAAGATATATGAGAGAGGTTGTGCCGTAGGCAAAATCAGATACATCGGATTCTCCACTCCGTTGCGCAGGGTAGGCTCGGCAAACTGCGTAACCTCGGCTGCACTCTTCTCGTCAGAGGAGAAGTCGTAGTATGGTGCTGTATTGAGGTTGATTGGCGAGTAGTTATACGCAGGAGGTCCCATCGAAGGATCTTTGCGCCCCCACTGATAGTACAAGCCGTATGTTGCCAACGCATCGTTTGCTCCCGTGCAGGTTGCCGCCGTAGCTCCGAGGTTGCGATCGAGAATGGTTATCTCGTGTTCGCCAACCGAGAATGATTGCTCGGTAGGGCGGTCCGTAATCCATATATGCCACGACCACAGCACATTTCCATCGTTATCATAGACCGCAATCACAGCATTTCCACGAGCCGAAGAGTCCGGTAGTTTGAAGCGCACATAGCCATACTTCAACTCTATATCCGAAACCAAACCAAGCGAACTCTCCCACAACAGATGGGCGGAAGTAGGATTTATCTCTTCCATTTCGGGATAGAGTTTCTGCGCACCCGAAGATATAATTCCCGACTCTCCATTACCGACAATCAACGCAAGGAAGCAGTAGCCATCGTAGATATCGTTACCGTTGCTATCCTTATACTCGTTAGGATCAAGAATATAGCAGTTAGATAGTTTATAGGTCGAAATCAAGCTCTTATCCTCAAGCTCCTCCTCAATCTCAAACTCGTGCAGACTCGAGAGGTCGTAGTAACGCTCATCGCCTTCACGCGAGAGAATTGCACCGATATTGCCATTGGTCTGGAGATTTAACTTTATATCGTAGATGTAACCCTCCTCGAAGATATTTACGAAGGTTTCGTCTCCATTCTCATCGACAACAGGGTGTACTGCTGTTATTGTGGTGTTATAGACACCTGAAGAGGTGTGAATTTCCAACTCCACATCGCGATTTGGCTCCACAAGCGAATAGCCGAGGTAGATATCATTTTTCGATGAGGAACCCTTCATCGAAACGGGATATTTTGCCTCTATCGAGAACTCGGGGTGGTTGCTGTCATTGTCGAACATCGGTGTTGTCACAATATATTGATTATCGTAATCTCCCCAATGATAGACTTCTCCAAATGCCCCCAACTCTGTTGGTAACCACACCTTGCAGGAGGTTGGCTGATTGCGAATAACAACACTCTCTATATCGCCCCACATCATCAAGTTCTGCTCACTCTGCTCGGCAAATGCCGTTATGCGAATGGCAGAGCGATAGTGGCGATAGGTGAAGTAGTTGGAGTATACGGGCGAAGTGAAGTTGTGTCCGAAAGGCTCGCGGTAGATACTCTCTCCACTCGTTGGGTGAACATCACTACTATGTGGCGCATCGGCATTATACTTATGCCACGACTGACCTTCGCAGACATTGCTTACCATCAAATCCGTTTCGTTGTCTAACCCCGTAAATTGCAGTGCCACAACCTCTGTCGGCACACCGTTAATCTCGACCGTTTCGTTCAAACGCACCGCATCAAATGCCACATAGTCGAATTGTGCCGTTGCAGGCACTCCCTCTTTGCGAGGCAAGGTGCAGTTCTTCGGATACCAACCTACCATTCGCGTATGGTAGAAGTGGGTGGTGTCGCTATGCATCACGCCATCTATATTCTCCTCAACGATATTCAGCTTGTAGGACTGCTCGGGCGCAAGCGACACCGAACGATAGTGAATGCCCTCGGTGTTATCGGGCGAAGATATTACCGTTGCCTCGAGCAACAACGCCTTGTTCCAATTGGTTGCATAAGGAGTCGCTCCATCGTTACCTGTGAAGGTGTAGAGACCATCGTTTGTAGAACTTAGATCCTCGTCAAGGCGGAGGAAGTTCGAGTCCATTCGCTTGGTGGTAACCTGATCGATAAGTGAGCGCATTGCCACCCCTGAAGCGTTTGTACGCGACACTGCGCGCGACTCAACAACGCACGAAGGGGTTATCGAGGTGTCGATATTCACCTCGCTATTGCCTGCGCCAACGATATTGACCTCCGCATCGGGAACAACACACGATGCGAGGAGAAACAGAACTATCGAAATCCAATATAATCTCTTCATAACCTCTCTCCTATTAATCTTTCTGACAACGCGCCGGCAAGGCATATGCAGCACCATATCCACCACTTGTACCCTGCTGTGTTACCTGTCCCGAATAGCTCTTGTTGTAGATGTAAGTTCGGGTATTGTACTGTCCCATCGGCATACCCGTAAGCATATATCCGCTTGTTCCCACATCGCGATAACCTCCCGTAGTCGGATAACGATAGCCCACAAACGGATACCACGCCCTATCGAAGTAGTTTTTATTGAACATTATGCCGTAGTTGTCAAACGAAGCTTCGTTGTTCGAGTAGTTGATGTTTCCACCATTCTCGCCATAGGTGTATCCGTAGTGAGTATCGCCCACCTGATAGCCCCAAGCGTGATGGAATGGTGTTCGATAGCCCGGAGGACAAGGGTCGTGCATCGTCTTGGAGAAGGTCTGTCCCTGAATCGAGTAGTCCTTCACGGCATAACCCCAAAGTGCCACATTGGTATATCCATCGGCAAATGTCGCAGGGAACCAACCACAAGTGGTATTACCGCAAAGCGATGTACTCTTGTAGCAAGGTCATCGGATTTTGAACAACAACAGGTATTGTCGCGGCATCTGCCGTGTCGATATCGGTACGGCTCGACCACTCGCCTGTCATATAATCCTTAACCCAATACTGCGAAGAGTTCGGTTTTCCATTGACCGTTTCCGAGCCTGCGGAGTATGATGGTGCTCCCATAATAGGGTCTTTGCGCCCCCACTGATAGTAGAAACCATATGTGGTCATTCGCTCCTTGTCGCTCGCAAACGAGATTGACGAGCCATTTGTATTTGGGGCAGATGTTGCGCCCAAGAATCTATCCATCAGGGTGTAGTTACCCGTAATCAGGTCGGCAGGTTTATCGGTAAACCAGATGTGCCACGACCACATAATCTCGCCATCGACATCGTATGCCGCCAAGCCGACATTTCCTTCGTGGTAGTTGCCGACATAGAAGGTTACATATCCATCTTCATCGAGTTCGCCATTGTTCAGCAACTGCAACGGAACAAAATTATCCACATCGCTACGATTGCCCGTAACCTCAGTAAAGTCGCCCTGCCACCACAATAAATCGACCTTTGCAGGGGTCATCGTAGTCGAAAGACCGCCATTAATTTCGGCTGTGGTAGTACCACCGAGTGGCAACAAACTTCCTACGCCATTACCACGCACGGTAGCCTTGAATTTGTAGTAACCGGCACGATGCACCATATAGCAGTTTGCGGTCTGCGAAGCACTCAAGTTGGTAACAATAGCGGTTGAGTGTGCCGAGACACAACGCACAGGCAATGCCCGATTGCGATGACTGCCATAGGCATTCCAACTTGACACTCCACTCGCTGTATATTGCAGCTCGTATGGCTCATTTGTGGTGCGCAAATCAATAACACTCGACCACAAGCGCGACACATCACGATAGATATTCTCCGAGCCATCACTCTCTATCGAACCTTGGAACGGATACCACACATTGTTCGATGCTACCGAGATATTTACTCCCGAGCCATCGTGCCAACCTCCCGTCTTCTCGTAGCTTGCGATATTCTGCCATACGCGAATATCGGCAACAATATAGCCTGGAGGGCAAGGGTCGTACATCGTCTTTTCGAGGTCGGTATATTCATTCTGATAGCCCCAAAGCGCATTATTCTGTGTTGCTAACCAATCGTTTCGCTCGGTGTCGCCACTGCCATACAGGGTTGTCGGATTTGCCACCGCCTCCTCAACCGTTGCCACCTGCGCAGGATTGCTTGGCACTTTCGACACTGCGCCATAGATGCCTGACGAAGCAGGTCTGAATGGCGTTGGTCTGCCCCACTGATAGTACAAACCGTCCATTCCATTCTCGCCATCAGGTTCTGACGATATCGCACCGAGGTTTCTATCCTGCACGATATATCCATTCGGATATCCCTGCACCTTCACGCGGTCGGTAAGCCAAATATGCCAAGTCCACAAGATATTGCCCCCCTCCTCATCGTAGGCGGCTATAACGACATTGCCTTCGGACAATAGTTGTTTATCCGATTCATCGTCTGGATTACCTTGAACATGGAACAAAACTCTGCCGTGCGACAACTCATGCAAGTCAAGCGAAAGAGCCTTGCGTTGCACACCATCGATTGTAATCATCGGCGTATCGTCCCACAAAATATCGATATATCCCGGGGTTAATGTCGTGTCACCACCACCAACCAACGAGCTATCGCCGTTACCCTTGACCGTAGCATCAAAGCAATAGCCATAATTTGCCGAATTGATGATATATGAGTTTGCCGTTTCGTAGTTGGAGAGGTTGTAGAACATATCGACCTCGACCTCCTGCTCGATAATCTCATCGTGGCGCTTCCACTCCCCGACCGAGACATCGGCATTGATAAAGCCGTGATTTGAGAAGCGAAGCACAATATCGTAGGCATATCCCGCCTTGAAATTACGAGCGATAGATACTCGCTGACGAGCCTCCGCCTTGCTTGTTGCGAGACCTATGTTGAGCACTCCATCTGCTGGCGGTGCTGCCACACACTTCGCAACCATACGGCGATTTGCCAATCCGACTGGAATTTTATCACCCGCATCGAAGAAGATATTGTTGTTCGGATCGGAGAGATAGAGCGTTTCGCACCCCTCATACGCTACACCAAACTCCTCCGAGCCATCTTTCGGCAGTGTCAGAGTACACGATGTTGGCAAATCCTCGATGTTCATATCTTCGAGAACACCCCACGATGCCGACTGCAAGCCATCTTCCTCCTGCATCGCATAGACATAGATGCGATAGACGCACAATGCGTGGTCGAACTCCATAACATCGAAGCCCTCTGTCTGCGAGCCTGTAACAACATTTCCGTACATAATATCCGAGTCGCCCGTGATAGGAATTTTCACGGTTGTCGCCTCGCCATTCGAGTTGTATTCGTAGCCCTCCTCACTCGGCAACCAAGGTTGCCAGGCTACATACTTCACATAGTCAGTGGTAGTATAGAAGAATTGCGCCGAACTCGTAAAGGTTATATCTCGAATGTAGCTGTTCGCAGGATTAGGCAACCCCATCTCGGCGAGTATCGGCTCGCCACAATTGAGGAAGTCAGGGTAAGATAGGGTATGCAACTCATCGATACGCGCCATACCCATCGTGATAACCGTATCAGTGGCAGGATCGATAATACCACTTGTCGAGTTGGCATTTCCACGCGTTGCCGACTGTGGCGAATAGGTCAAATTAGGCGAGTAGCCCACATCTGCCCACAAACGCACCTCCATAGGGTTACGCAACGGAGCATCGGTAGTGGTGTCGTTCAAACAACCCACCGCAACGACCAACACTGCCAACAGGACTATATTTTTTATCGCTCTTTTCATTGCTCTCCTCTCCTTACTTTATCTCGGGCAGTACCGTGCCTTCGATATAATCAACATCTCTCCACTCGGCAACTACGCCCTCGAGATTTACACCCGAATCGACCGTTGCCGTATAGACAATGCGGTGTCCCGACTGATAGTTTATCGGCTGGTAGTTGTAGAGTTGAAACTCCTCGTGGTGCAACACAAAGTTGTCAGGACTCTCGGGCGTTACCTTCTCGTTTACCTCGTACTCTATGGTCAATTTTGTATTTGCAGTGAGCTGTTGTGGCAAGCACATTATCGCCATACGAGCCTCGGTATTCTCGCGCTCATCGCCAATAGTCGCGGCTGTAGTCGGCTCGTAGGTATAGACCACATTGTTGTTACCCGAAGGTGACACCTCCCATATATTCTTGTTGCCCGAATTTGCTACCGCCTGCGAAGTACACTTCATCGAGCCTTGGGTATAAACATTCTCGAAGGTCATCTTCGTGAGTCGTGCATCGAACATATTACCTCGCACAACATAGACCTCCACCAACGACATCGCGTGTTCGAGATACAACTGCACGATAGGCTTCATCGCCCCATCTGCCACCTTGAACGAGTAGGATAACAAGTAGTCAATCATCGCCTCTTCGTTGTAGGTCGTGGGTTGTTGTACCGATATCTCGAGTCCATCTTTACTACTATCGATGGTCAAGCCGTTGCGCGTATTGTAGGCGTAGGCGTGGAAGGAGTAGTTGCTACCCTCCACCCAATTGCGCTTGGTTGCCGGAAACCACTTACCAGTAGTGGCATCGCGAGTGATGGCGACATTGTTGAATATCTTTGTCGAGTTGTTCTGCACGCCACAAACATAGACGCTACTCTTTCCGTTATCGATATCGGTTTGAGTAAGCGCGCCACGCGAAACATGGTTGGCACTGAAGGCTATCTCTTTCGGATTGCCTATCACAGCATCTTCGACTTTGCCACAGCCAGCAAACAACGCAACCGCAAACAATATGTATAGTCCTCTCTTCATTCTACCTTCTCCTACAAATCGACAAAGTTATCAATCCAATCTACCACGATAACCTCGAAGGTTATGGTATTATCGGTAATTGTCAGGTTATATTCGTACTTCTCACCCGCCTTCCACTCGGTAGGTGTTGTAGCTCCGAGCAAGCCAAGCTCGATATTTCGTATGGCGTACTCCGCATCGCCCTCCTTGATATACTCCAAATGGAGCGTTGTCGCCGTTTTGTACACCGTTTGCGGTAAAACCAACAGCACCTGCTCGTTATAGAGTGGGTATTTCACATTCAGGTTTACCGGCAGACCACCGCTTGGCAAGGTACATATACCGCCAAAAGGTTGCTCGTAGTCACTGTCGCCTATTGTCGTGCCGTCTAACTCCCAACCTGCCGAACCCTTCGAGTCGAAGGTAAAATCTCCTCTGTTTTGCAACCCCACAAGGCGGATATTACGAACATCTTTCAGCACTTGGCTCGAAGCATTTATCAGGTTGAACTGAACACAGGCGCAAGCGTGACGGAAGTGTAGCGGAACGGTCGAATAATCCTCGTTATCTTTGAGGTCACGCTCCGCCGAGGCGTAGAGGATATCGTGACCACCCGTATATCCTATGTAGTCATCAATCGTACATACGCCACTCTCATCATCAAATGAGGTACGAGGCAGGCTGTATGGTGATACGGCACAGAAGCGGTATGATGCATTCATAATCCAATACTGCGGAATAGCGTAGTCCCAGCCCGGCAGTGTTGCATCGTAGTATAGACGCTCAGCATCGAACACTCGGGCAGTACCGCCATCAAGGGTATATGCTCCGTAGAGTTTCAACTCCTCCTTCTGTAAATCTTCGATGCCCGTAATAAACGAGCGATTATCTACCTGCGAGGCAAAACCTATTTTGCGTGGACCCTCAATCGGTTTCGAGTCGTTACAACCACTCAAAACCAATATCATCAACACTATTATCAATACCTTGCGCATAAACTTTTCTAAACGGAAAACGGAAAACGGAAAACTATTTAATTCTCAATTCTCAATTTTCAATTCTCAATTAAATCATAGTACCCGTAGGGGAGTTCAGCCCCCTACGGATTAAAAAATTAGAATTAGATGGTTGTTGAACCGCCATCAACGGCAGGAGTCTTCCACTCCTCAACAGTGCAGTTGAAGATAATCTCGTTCACGTTGATAGTGTAGTTGTAAGTGTACTTGTAACCCATCTCCCAGTTACCTGTAAGAGTGTGAGTGTAAGTGTGTGCGTGACCATCGATAGTGTACTCGATAATAATTTCAGTCTGTGCGCTAGGAATTACGAGAACTGGGGTTGGAGCAAATGGAGTAACAGCCTCGAGGGTTGCATCCAAAGTACCACTCTCAACACTGGTTGGATTTGCAGGCAAGAAGAAACGAGGAACTGGAAGACCTACTGTCCACTCAGCAGTGCTTGGTCCACCAACTGCTGGTGTAACAGTGAGTTGACCGTTGATGTACACATTGTTAACCTTAACACTCTTCAAAACAACAGTAGCAGCCGAATCGGTCTTCTTGAAAGTTACATTGAGCTGAGCGTAAGCGTGGTGGAAGAGCAATGGCTGAGCCGAAGTCTGAGGAGCATCAACGCAGAGAAGGTCAGAGAAGAGAACATCGTGCTGATCCATCAAGTTGTTCTCGATAGTACCCCAAACAAGTTTCTCAATCTCGCCATTAGCCTTGTAGGTGTGTGCTACATTCGAAATTGGGTAAGGGCAAAGAGCAAGGAACTGCATATCACCGCTGGTTGGCCAGTAGCGAGCAGGCTCACCCTTCCACAACGAAGTACCCTCGTCATAAACGAACTTCGCCTTCTCGAAATACGAAGCGAACTCGCCATTCTGAGTGTCGTCCCATACTGCAGTAACTGCAATAGGATAGGTCATGTCATCATTCGACTGAATGATACCTCGAGTTACGGCTGACTTAAAGCCCATCTCGTTCAACTTACCTGTGTAAACCTCGTCGGTCTGAACACAACTGCTCAACGATACCATCGCTGCTGCAGCAAATAAAAAGATCTTTTTCATAACTTAAAAGTTTTTGAAAGTGAATAATAAATTAATTTGGTTTAAAAATAGTAAAAATTTGTTGTTTGTAAAAATTGTTTAGTTGTTTTTGTTAATGTTTTTTCGTTTTTGTTCTCTCTTTTTCTCGTTTGTTTAAGGTTTTATGTTTGTTTTTTAGTTTCAGTTTTCCGAACTCCCACCCTTGTCACGGCGCGAACCTTTTTAGGGGCGTTAATCCTGCTTCGCAGTCTTTTCCTCCTTGCGGCTCGGCAAAGTGAGCAAGCTCCCTCTGCGCTCGCTCCGCAGCGTCGGTTAGGGGCGTTAGAGGCATTAGGGG
>JAFVOR010000074.1 GCA_017505725.1 Alistipes sp. | reverse complement strand
CGCATAACCTTTCAGCGCATCCTATCAAGCACCGCAGGTGCGAGTCCTATCTAATCCTATAAAGTCCTATCCTCGTTGCGTCGTGATAGGATTGAATAGGAGCGCAGTCTAATGACTGCTTGAATAGGAGCGGGCTCAAAAGAGCCCTTAAATAGGATTAGATAGGATAGGCGCATAACCTTTCAGCGCATCCTATCAAGCACCGCAGGTGCGAATCCTATCTAATCCTATAAAGTCCTATCCTCGTTGCGCCGTGATAAGGGTGGGAGTTTGCAAAACATAAAGGAAAACACACAATTATGTTTAAGGTGGGCAATTATCCTGCGTAGCAGGACCAAGTCCCACATTTTCAATGGGGGATTTAGGGGGAATGTCAATACCCTACTTTCATAATGAAAGAAGGACTACCAAAGAGCAACAACATACAGAGTAACAAACAACAATAACAAACCACCGTTCTTTGTAGCACGACTTTCTCCTGCGTAGCAGGACCAAGTCCCCCTTTTCCAAAGGGGGATTTAGGGGGAATGTCAATACCCTACTTTCATAATGAAAGAAGGGCCACCAAAGAGCAACAACATACAGAGTAACAAACAACAATAACAATAAAACCACAACAATTATGAAAGTAGCAGTAGTAATGGGCTCGACAAGCGACTGGGATGTAATGAAGCAGGCTTGTGAGACCTTGGAGGAGTTGGGTATCGAGTACGAGAAGCGCGTTATCAGCGCACACCGTACTCCGGATTTGATGTTCGAGTTCGCCAAGTCGGCACGCGAGCGCGGCATTGGCGCAATCATCGCGGGCGCGGGCGGTGCAGCACACGTTGCGGGTGTTACTGCAGCAATGACCACCGTACCTGTTATCGGTGTGCCTATCAAGACCTCGGCACTCGGAGGTTTGGATTCGTTGCTCTCTATCGTGCAGATGCCTGGCGGTATCCCTGTATCGACCACAGCAATCAATGGCGCAAAGAATGCGGCTCTCATCGCAGCGTCAATCTTTGCATTGACCGACAAGGCTGTCGAGGAGAAACTCCTCGCCTTCCGTGCAAAGCAGACCGAGGTAGTTCTGTCCGCTACGCTCCCAGAACTATAATGCAGAATGCAGAATGCAAAATGCAAAATTGAATAATAAAAAAATAATTTTGAATTCTGAATTTTGAATTTGAATAACGAAGTTATGAAAAATCATAGAATATATGTCGAGAAGTACGCTCGCTTTCAGGTCGAGGCTGATTCGCTCCGCAAGGAGTTGAACGAGAACCTGGGCCTTGCGATTGAGGAGTTGCGCGTACTCAATGTTTACGATTTGTTCGGATTCAGCGACGAGCTTGTGGAGCGTTGTCGCTACTCCGTATTTGGCGAGATTGTCACCGACTGTGTGTCGGATGAGTGCGACTACGAGTCGAAGAAGTACCTCGCTATCGAGTATCTGCCAGGTCAGTTCGACCAGCGTGCATCGTCGGCTGTCGACTGCGTGCATCTGTTGGAGCCAGCGGCCGAGGTTAAGATTCGCTCATCACGCCTCTACATCTTCGACGATGGCGTCGGTGAGGAGCAGATGGCAAAGATTCGCCACTACCTCATCAACGCCGTAGAGTCGCGCGAGAAGGATCTAACTATTTTGTCTGACGCAGAGCAGGCTGATATCAAGCCTGTACCTGTGTTGGAGGGCTTCACCGATATGCAGGAGGAGGATTTGCTCCCATACTGCAAGGAGCACGGCTTGGCAATGAATGCCGACGACTTGCGTTGCGTGGTTGAGTACTTCCGCTCGGAGCAACGCAACCCTACACAGACCGAGTTGCGAATACTGGACACCTACTGGAGCGACCACTGCCGTCACACCACCTTCACCACCGATATTGAAGAGGTGAAGATTGACGATTCGTTTATGCGCAGCGAGTACGAAACTGCGTTGGCAGAGTTCGGCCTTATGCGCAAGGAGCTTGGTCGCGAGCAGAAGTCGCTCTGCTTGATGGAGTTGGCAACCATTGGTGGCCGCTACCTCCGCAAGATTGGCAAGTTGGACGATATGGAGGTGAGCGAGGAGAACAACGCTTGCTCTATCTTCGTCGATGTCGATATCGAGGGACAGAAGGAGAAGTGGCTTCTTCAGTTCAAGAACGAGACCCACAACCACCCTACCGAGATTGAGCCATTCGGAGGTGCATCGACCTGCTTGGGTGGTGCAATCCGTGACCCACTGTCGGGCCGTGCCTATGTCTATCAGGCTATGCGCGTGACGGGTGCGGGCGATATATATAAAGGTATAGACGAGACCATCGAGGGTAAGCTTCCACAGCGCATCATCTCGCGCAAGGCGGCAGCGGGCTACTCGAGCTATGGTAACCAGATTGGCTTGGCTACAACCCACGTGCGTGAGATTTTCCACGACGACTATGTTGCAAAGCGTTTGGAGGTGGGTGCAGTTGTAGGTGCAGTCAAGGCGGCAGATGTTCGTCGCGAGAGCCCTGCACCGGGCGATGTTGTGCTCTTGCTTGGTGGTCGCACAGGTCGTGACGGTATCGGTGGAGCTACAGGCTCATCGAAGCAGCACACTACCGCTTCGTTGGAGGAGTGTGGCTCGGAGGTGCAGAAGGGAAATGCCCCTGAGGAGCGCAAGATTCAACACTTGTTCCGTCGTGGCGATGTAACCCGTCTGATCAAGAAGTCGAACGACTTTGGTGCGGGAGGTGTATCGGTGGCAATCGGTGAGTTGACCGATGGCTTGGATATCTACCTCGACCGCGTGCCTGTCAAGTATAACGGATTGAACGCTACCGAGTTGGCTATTTCGGAGTCGCAGGAGCGTATGTCTGTAGTAGTGGAGAAGAGGGATGTGGAGGCTATGGTAGCCCTCTGCCACGAGGAGAATGTGGAGGTAACCCACGTTGCGGATGTCACCGACACTCAGCGTATGCGTATGTTCTACAAGGGCGAGAAGGTGGCAGATCTCAAGCGCGAGTTTATCGACTCGGCAGGTGCTCCACACTACACAAAGATTACTTTGGGTGCTATCGAGGAGCGCAACCCATTCCACCGCGAGGTGGAGGGTGCAACTCTCCGCGAGAAGGTGCTCAACAACCTCAAGGATAACAATGTCGTATCGCAGCGTGGCTTGTGCGAGATGTTCGACTCGACCATTGGTCGCTCGACTGTCTTGATGCCATTCGGCGGTAAGACCCAGCGCACCGAGACTCAGGTTTCGATGCAGACACTGCCGGTACGTCACGGTAAGACCTCTACAGCGAGTGTTATGGCGTTTGGTTTCAACCCATATATCTCGGCTTGGTCGCCATATCACGGTGCAGAGTACGCAGTAGTGGAGGCTATTGCCAAGGTTGTGGCTTCGGGTGCTTCGTACGAGAAGATGCGCTTTTCGTATCAGGAGTACTTCGAGCGTATGACCGATGCTCGCTCGTGGGGCAAGCCTATGTCGGCATTGCTCGGTACTATCCGTATGCAGAAGGCTTTCGAGTTGCCTTCGATTGGCGGTAAGGACTCTATGAGTGGTACATTCCAGAATATCAATGTCCCTCCAACCCTCATCGCATTCGGTATCACCACATTGGACGCACGCAAGGCTGTCAGCCCAGAGTTTAAGGGCGCAGGCAATGGCTTGTACCTCGTTAAGCACAACCCTAATGCTGATTGGACACCAAATACCGAAGAGTTAAAGCAGAACTTCAAGGCTGTAACTGCCGAGGTTGAGAAGGGCAATATCCTCTCGGCCTACGCTATCGGCTTTGGTGGCGTAGCGGAGGCAGTGGCGAAGATGTCGTTCGGTAACGAGATTGGTGCAATATTGACCTGCGACGAAGCAACCTTGTTCGACTACTCTTACGGCTCGATTTTGGTCGAGGCTAAGGAGGCATTCGATGGTGCTGTGAAGGTGGGTGAGACCGTAGCCGAGCAGACTATCGAAGTGTTGGGCGAGAAGTCCTCGTTGGAGGAGTTGTACGAGGCTAATACCGTGAAGTTCGAGAAGATCTACCCTGCCAAGGGCAAGAGTGGCGAGAAGTGCCGCGAGAGCAACCACACCGCCGAGGCTCCAAAGTACAAGGGCGAGAAGGTCGAGAAGGTACAGGTTTACCTCCCTGTATTCCCGGGTACAAACTGCGATTACGATACAGCACGCGCATTCGAGCGTGAGGGTGCTGAGACTCACATTGGCGTATTCCGCAACCTCACCCCTGAGGATGTCCTGCAGTCGATTGAGGCTATGGCAGAGGCTATCAACAAGTGCCATATCTTGGTGCTCAGTGGTGGTTTCTCGCTCGGTGACGAGCCGGATGGTTCGGGTAAGTTCATCGCAAGCGTCTTGAACAATGCCACCGTAACTGCCGCAGTACACGCCCTCATCGAGCGTGGAGGCCTCATCTTGGGTATCTGCAACGGCTTCCAGGCACTCGTCAAGTCGGGCTTGTTGCCATACGGACGTTTGGGTATGATGACTACCGAGTCGCCTACCCTCTTCCACAACGATATCCATCGTCACATCTCGCAGATTGTTTCGACTCGTGTCGGCACCACCGCATCGCCTTGGTTGTCGTCGTTCGAGGTGGGCGATTTGCACTCTATCGCAGTGAGCCACGGCGAGGGTAAGTTCGTGGTTAGCGAGGAGATGGCTGAGGAGTTGTTCGCAAATGGTCAGGTGGCGTTCCAGTATGCCGATATGGAGGGCAACGCAACCACCGATGCGCCACACAACCCTAACGGCTCGTCGTACGGTATCGAGGGTATCATCTCGAAGAACGGACAGATTCTCGGTAAGATGGGACATACAGAGCGTTATGACGACTATCTGTTCAAGAACATCGCAGGCGAGAAGCGTCAGAACATCTTCGCAAATGCAGTAGCATACTTTACAAAGTAAAGAATGCAAAATGCAAAATGCAGAATGCAAAAATAAAAAGAGATAAACAAAAATATAATTCTGAATTCTGAATTTTGAATTTTGAATTGAAAAACTGATAAGTTTTTATATGAGTGTTTTAGGAGTTTATGGCGTTGAGCACGCCTCGTCATTGGTCTATTATGGACTCCACTCGATGCAGCACCGAGGTCAGGAGGGTTGCGGTATGGTAAGCGCAGAGCCAAGCGGTGAGATACATCGTCATCGTGGCTACGGCCTGGTACAGGAGGTTTTCAACGAGGAGAAACTCTCCAAGTTGGAGGGTACAATGTGCCTTGGTCACCTGCTCTATACTACAGCAGGAGGTGGTCGCAATACCGACAATATCGAACCTCGTTCGTTCCTCCACAATACAGGTTCGTTCGCGATTGCCCACAACGGAAATATCGTGAACGCAAAGCAGATTCGTGACTATTTGGAGAGCAAAGGAAGCCTCTTCCAGTCGAATACAAATGCCGAGTTGTTGGCACACCTAATCAAGAAGGAGGCCGACGAACCACGCATCTTCACCATTATGGAGGCGCTGGATATGTTGGAGGGCTCATTCGCGTTTGTCATTATGACACAGAATCGCCTCTATGCTTGCCGCGACAAGTATGGTATCCGTCCGTTGGCAATCGGTAAGTTGGGCGATGGCTATGTGGTGTCGAGCGAGACTTGCGCCTTCGATGTTATGGGTGCAGAGTTCTTGCGCGATGTCGAGCCTGGCGAGATTGTGACAATCGACCACAATGGCTTGCGTAGTCGTAAGTATTCGCTCAAGAGCGAGCATAATATGTGCGCTATGGAGTATATCTACTTCGCACGTCCCGATAGCGATATCGACGGTTGCAATGTCCACGCCTTCCGTAAGGAGTCGGGCCGTCGTTTGTGGCGCGAGGCACCAGCCGAGGCTGATATTGTAGTAGGAGTACCCGACTCGTCGCTCTCGGCAGCTATGGGCTACGCCGAGGAGAGCGGTCTCCCGTACGAAATGGGACTTATTAAGAATAAATATATCGGTCGTACCTTCATTCAACCTTCGCAGGCCTTGCGCGAGAAGGGCGTTAAGATGAAACTGTCGGCTATTCGTTCGATTGTCGAGGGCAAGCGTATTGCCTTGATTGACGACTCGATAGTTCGCGGTACAACCTCCAAGCGCATTGTCAATATGTTGCGCGAGGCAGGTGCTACCGAGGTGCACGTGCGTATCGTAAGCCCTACGATGAAGTACCCTTGTTGCTATGGCGTGGATACCACCTCGCAGGACGAGTTGATTAGCGCAAAGCACTCTGTCGAGGAGGTTTGCAAGATTATCGGTGCCGACACTCTGGCATTTATGTCTGTCAAGGAGTGCTTGGCATCGTCGAATGGCAAGTGCGAGAAGATGTGCTTCGCTTGCTTCGATGGTATCTACCCTACACCTATGACACACGATATTTCGGAAATTAACAAGAAAAAATAGATAAAATTATGGCAGTAAATTACGAGAAAGCAGGCGTAAACCTCGAGGCAGGTTACGAGGTTGTTCGCCGAATCAAACAACACGTTGCATCGACCAATCGCTTGGGTACAATGGGTAATATCGGCGCGTTCGGAGGTATGTTCGACCTCGCAGCGTTGAATATCAAGGAGCCGGTATTGGTTAGTGGCACCGATGGCGTAGGTACAAAGTTGAAGTTGGCCTTCGCAATGGACAAGCACGATACTATCGGTATAGACGCAGTTGCAATGTGCGTAAACGACGTTTTGGCACAGGGTGCTGAGCCTTTGTTCTTCCTCGACTATGTAGCACTTGGTCACAACATTCCTGCAAAGGTTGAGGCTATCGTGGCAGGTGTTGCCGAGGGTTGCCGTCAGGCTGGTTGTGCATTGATTGGTGGCGAGACCGCCGAGATGCCGGGTATGTACGAGGATGGCGAGTACGATATCGCAGGCTTCACTTGCGGTGTTGTCGAGAAGTCGCAACTCATCGATGGCTCGAAGGTTAAGGTGGGCGATGTCTTGATCGGTATCGCATCGAGCGGTGTTCACTCGAATGGTTTCTCGCTTGTGCGTAAGGTGTTGGCTGACAACAACTTGGATTTGAATGCAAAGTACGAGGAGTTGGGTGATCGCACTCTTGGCGAAGCTCTGCTCTGCCCTACCCGCATCTATGTTAAGCAGGTTTTGGAGGTTGTTCGCAACTGCGATGTTCACGGTATCTGCCACATCACAGGTGGTGGTTTCGACGAGAACATCCCACGCATCTTGCACGATGGTCAGGGCTTGCACATCAACGAGGGCTCGTGGGAGATTTTGGGTGTATTCAAGTTGCTCGAGAAATATGGTCAGATTCCTCACCGCGAGATGTTCAACATCTTCAATATGGGTGTAGGTATGGTTATCGCACTCGACGAGAGCGAGGCGCAGAAGGCCCTCGACATCTTGGCAGCCGCAGGCGAGAAGGCATCGATTATCGGTCACGTAACAGCCGAGGCAGGCGTAGTAATTGAGTAGTTAGGAGTTAGTAGTTAGTAGAGAGAATTTTTGTTATTTCCCTTACTAGCCCTTACTAGCCCTTACTGGCCTTTACTAGCCGTTATTAACAAGTAAAAATGAATAATATAATATATAAGTATAATGAGAGCATTGGTAAGTGTAAGCGACAAGACAGGCTTGGTTGAGTTTGTCAGCGGTTTGCAGTCGCTTGGTTGGGAGATTATCGCTACAGGCGGTACCCAGAGCCTTTTGGAGAAGAGTGGAGTTAAGACTATCGGCATCAGCGATGTAACAGGCTTCCCTGAGATTTGCGATGGTCGTGTCAAGACCTTGCACCCAAAGGTGCACGGTGGTTTGTTGGCTCGTCGCGATTTGGAGAGCCACCTCGAGGCGTTGCGTGAGAATGGTATCGAGTTCATCGATATGGTCTGCGTCAACCTCTACCCATTCCGTCAGACCATTGCCAAGGAGGGCGTAGAGATGGCAGAGGCTATCGAGAACATCGACATCGGTGGCCCTTCGATGTTGCGTTCGGCAGCAAAGAACTACAAGGATGTAACCGTAGTGTGCGACCCTGCGGACTATGCACAGATTCTCGAGGAGATCAAGGCTGAGGGCAACACCAAGGTCGAGACTCGTCTGCAACTCTCGGCTAAGGCCTATACCCACACCGCAGAGTACGATATGTGCATCTCGACCTATATGCGTAAGCAGGCAGGCTTGTCGGAGAAGCTCTTCCTCGAGTTCGACGAGCAGCAGTCGTTGCGCTATGGCGAGAACCCTCACCAGTCGGCTAAGTTCTATCGTGATAACTCTACCACACACTTCTCGTTGGCTTATGCCGAGCAGTTGAATGGTAAGGAGCTCTCGTACAACAACATTCAGGATGCAAATGCTGCGCTCAATATCGTTCGCGAGTTCGACGAGCCATTCTGCGTTGCGTTGAAGCATATGAACCCTTGCGGTGCCGCTATCGGTGCAACTGTCGAGGAGGCTTGGACACGCGCATACGAGGCCGATACAAAGAGTATCTTCGGAGGTATCGTAGCTCTCAATCGCGAGGTTACAGCCGAGGTCGCTCTCGGAATGAAGCCTATCTTCTTGGAGATTGTTATGGCTCCATCGTTTACTGAGGAGGCTCTCGAGATTCTCTGCTCGAAGAAGAATTTGCGCGTGTTGAAGGTCGATATGACTCGCACCGATGCGGTTCAGAATCAGTATATTAGCGTAAATGGTGGTTTGCTTGTTCAGCACCTCGACACCACCACCAAGGAGGTTGTTGCCGATATGTGCGTAACCGAGGTTAAGCCTTCGGAGGATGTGTTGACCGACTTGAACTTCGGCTGGCGCATTGTTAAGCACGTTAAGTCGAACGCTATTGCAGTGGTTAAGAATGGCGCAACCTTGGGCGTAGGTGCTGGCCAGATGAACCGTGTGGGCTCGGCAGAGATCGCTCTCAAGCAGGCTCAGGCAGCAGGTCACACCGAGGGTCTTGTACTCGCTTCGGATGGCTTCCTTCCATTCGACGACACCGTAACTTTCGCTGCACAGTATGGCGTAACTGCTATCGTACAGCCTGGTGGCTCTGTTCGTGACGAGGACTCTATCAAGAAGGCAAACGAGTTGGGTATCACTATGTTGTTCACCGGAATGCGCCACTTCAAACACTAATTTTCCATTTTGGAAGGAATATTTGACTTTTACCCTTACTGCCCGAAGGTCACATACGCAATGTATGCTCCCTCCGAGCATTAAGGGGGCAAAGCCAAATCTTCTCTCCCAAAAGTGAAAAATGGGTTGTAGTGAAAAGTGATAATTTTGAATTCTGCATTTTGCATTTTGAATTTGTAAAACTATGAGAGTTTTAGTAGTTGGTTCGGGTGGTCGTGAGCACGCTATTGTTGATGCGTTGTTCCGTTCGCCGAGCGTAGATAAGATATATTGCGCACCTGGTAATGCAGGTATCGCTGCACAGGCCGAGTGCGTGGCTATCAAGGATACCGATGTCGAGGGCTTGAAGGCATTTGCCAAGGAGAATGCTATCGACTTGACCGTAGTGGGTCCCGAGGCTGCTTTGGCAGTGGGTATTGCCGACGAGTTCCGCAAGGAGGGACTCAAGATCTTCGGTCACACCAAGTCGGCTGCACGCATCGAAACCTCGAAGGAGTTTGCCAAGGAGTTGATGGCCAAGTACGATATCCCAACTGCCGCATATAAGGCTTTTGACAACTACGACGAGGCTGTAGCCTATGTCGAGGCTCGTCCATTGCCTGCGGTTTTGAAGTATGATGGCTTGGCAGCAGGTAAGGGCGTGGTTATTGCCGAGACGATGGATGATGCTCGCGAGGCTCTGCGCGATATGTTGCTCGATGATCGTTTCGGTAAGGGTCGTGTCGTTGTAGAGGATTACCTCGAGGGTCCGGAGTTCTCGTTGATGTGCTTCGTGGAGGGCGAGAATGACTACCCTATGCCTGTAGCACAGGATCACAAGCGTGCTTTCGATGGCGACAAGGGTCCTAATACCGGTGGTATGGGTGCATATACCTCGTTGCCGTTCATCACCGATGAAGACCTCGAATTTGCGATGGAGAAGGTTATGCGACCTACAGCAAAGGCGATGGTTCAGGAGGGCTGTCCATTGACAGGTGTTTTGTATGGCGGTTTGATGAAAACAGCTGATGGTGTGAAGGTTATCGAGTTTAACGCTCGCTTTGGTGACCCCGAGACTGAGGTCGTGTTGCCACTCATTGATAGCGATATTGCCAATGTATTTGAAGCGGTTGCTACGGGCGAGAAACCTGCCGAAATCGTTTGGAGCAAGGATGTAACGCTCGGTATCGTACTCGCATCGAAGGGCTACCCTGGCGACTACGCAAAGGGCTTTGCTATCCGTGGCACCGAGAATGTCGATGGCGTGGTGTTCCATATGGGTACCGCTGTCAAGGATGGCGAGTTGGTCACCGCAGGTGGTCGTGTATTGTTTGTTGTGGCCAAGGGCGCAACACTTGCCGATGCACACCGCAAGGCTAATGAGGAGGTTGCAAAAATTGAGTGCGATAATTTGTTCTATCGCAAGGATATAGGACATAAGGCATTCAAATAAAATCGTTCTGATTGACTCTTTTTCCACCAATTTTTAATATAGGTAAAATATGGGAAATATTATTGACGGAAAACAGCTCTCGTTGCGCCTCAAAGGCGAGATGGCAGAGGAGGTTAAGGCGTTGGCTGTGAAGTATGGCCGTGTGCCTTCGTTGGCGGTGATTTTGGTGGGCGAAAACCCTGCAAGTCAGTCGTATGTTCGTGGCAAGATCAAGGCCGCCGAGGAGGTAGGCATTCGCAGCGAACTCATAACAATGCCAGCCGATACTACCGAGGAGGCTCTTTTGGCGGAGATTGACCGCCTCAATGCCGACGAGAATATCGATGGCGTGCTGGTGCAGTTGCCATTGCCAAAACATATCGACGAGGAGCGCGTGATTGACGCTATCGCCTTGGAGAAGGATGTGGATGGTTTCCACCCTGCCAATGTTGCTAATTTGTGGCTCGGTAAACCGTGCATTGTGCCTTGCACACCAAAAGGTGTGATGCAGATGATTGCCGAGTGTGGCTTCGATGTAGCGGGTAAGAAGGCGGTTGTTGTGGGTCGTAGCAATATCGTCGGCAAGCCAATGGTTAAGCTCCTGCTCGATGCAAACGCTACGGTTACAATTGCTCACTCACGCACGCAAAACCTCGCTGAGGTGTGCCGTGAGGCCGATATTTTGGTGGCAGCCGTTGGTCGCAAACACCTCATTACAGCCGATATGATTAAGCCGGGTGCAATCGTTATCGATGTGGGTGTCAATCGCGATGCCGAGACGGGTAAGTTGTGTGGCGATGTTGCTACTGCCGAGGCGCAGGAGGTTGCTTCGTTCATCACCCCTGTACCTGGTGGCGTAGGACCGATGACCATCACGATGCTGATGAAGAATACCATCGAATGTTACCTAAACCGAGCACAAAAATAGCTCAACCATTTACGATTTTATGCTGATTGGGGAAGCACCTAAATAGAATTGTTAAATAAACTAATATAACTTACTATGATTGAAAGATATAGCAGAAAGGTGATGCGCGATGTGTGGACAGAGCACAACAAGTTTAGCGCATACCTCAAAGTTGAGATTTTGGCTTCGGAGGCTTGGAGCAAGTTGGGTGTAGTACCGGCTGAGGATGTCGAGAAGTTGTGGGCAAAGGCTTCGTTCTCGATTGACCGCATCAAGGAGATTGAGGAGCAGACTCGTCACGATGTCGTGGCTTTCACTCGTGCGGTGTCGGAGACCCTCGGCGAGGAGCGCAAGTGGGTACACTACGGCTTGACCTCTACAGATGTTGTTGATACCGCAAACGGATATCTGCTTCGTCAGGCTAACGAGATTTTGGAGAAGGACTTGGAGGAGTTCTTGGCAGTTTTGAAGCGTCGTGCTTTGGAGTTCCGCAACACCCCTTGCATTGGTCGTACTCACGGTATTCACGCCGACATCACCTGCTTCGGCTTGAAGTGGGCTTTGTGGTACGAGGAGATGAAGCGCAATATCGAGCGTTTCCGTACTGCTGCTCGTGGTGTCGAGGTTGGTAAGATGAGCGGTGCTGTGGGCAACTTTGCAAACATTCCGCCAATGATTCAGGACTATGTTTGCGAGAAGTTGGGCATCGACTCTGCAAATGTTTCGACTCAGGTTATCCAGCGTGACCGCCACGCCTACTATATTGCTACATTGGCAGTTATCGCATCGTCATTGGAGCAGATGGCTCTCGAGGTGCGCAACCTTCAGCGTACCGAGGTACACGAGGTCGAGGAGGCTTTCGGCAAGGGTCAGAAGGGCTCGAGCGCAATGCCTCACAAGCGTAATCCAATCTCGTCGGAGAATATCTGCGGATGCGCTCGCGTGATGCGTGGTTATATGGCTACTGCGTGCGAGAATGTGGCTTTGTGGCACGAGCGTGATATCTCGCACTCGGCAACCGAGCGTATCATCTTGCCTGATGCTACCGAGTTGTTGGACTATATGCTCAACCGCTTCAAGGGCATCTTGGACAACCTCGTAGTGTTCGAGGATGTGATGATGGAGAATATCTACCGCACTCGCAAGGTTATCTTCGCTCAGCGTGTGATGAATGCCCTCATCGACAAGGGCTTCTCGCGTGAGGAGGCTTACGATACCGTACAGCCTGTTGCTATGCGTGCAATGGCGGAGCGTGCTGACTATCAGGAGCTTTTGGCCGAGAACGAGAAGGTTATGGCTAACCTCTCGCGTGAGGAGTTGGATGCTTGCTTCACTCTCGAGTACTACCTCAAGAATGTGGACTACATCTTCCGTCGCGCAGGTATTATCGAGTAATATTCCGTAGCATAAGTGGAGAAAATCCGTGCAGATGTTGCACGGATTTCTCTTTTTTATTACCTTTGTAAGGTAATAATTCAAAATGTGACTCTATGAAGAAATTAGACACAGTATCGTTCTTGTTGTTGGCGTTGTTTCTCTTTGTAGGATGCAAGGCTGAGCCAACCTTTTCGGTTGCTACCCTACCTGCTATCGATGGCGTTACCACCGAGTGTGTTGCCGAACGTGAAGGCGAGGAGTGGCAGATTTCGGTCAAGGTGAGGAATACCACCTCCGAGTCGGTGACAATCAAGGTGGCACTCACTGCTCAAGCACCATTTGAGGCTGACCACTACCTTTTCCCCGGCATCAACTACAATGGCAACGGCTTTGGCGAGGGGCTTGCTCTTCCACAGGTCTATGGCTCGAACAATATGGATATCCCGTTCCCGCAAGGCTGGGAGTATAAGGGCGAGCCGTGGGTATTCTCCTACGATAGAGGCTCTATACCATCGTGCACCATATCCGAGAACGAGAGGGAGTTTTTTGCCCTCTTTGCTTCGGATAGTGATACCGCTTCGTATGTGAGCTCCTGCTCGATGGAGCGCAACGAGGATGGCTCATTCCGTCACATTATCTATTGGCCCGTTACCGAGGCTCCCTATTGCTACTCCGACAAGAAGAAGTTCTCGGAGCGTATCGATAACTACCTAACCCTCGCCCCTGGTGAGGAGTTCGTGGCTTCGGCCTATGCTCTGCAAGGCGAGCCCAAGTGGCGCAACTACGCCTTTGCCGAGGTATTCAGAATGGCTTGGCGCAAGCTCAACCACTATGTACCTTCGCAGTGGAGTGTTGATGAGGTGTTGGCTCTGGATAAGAAGTATCAAGATTGGAGTCGCTGCCAGGATGAGAATGGCTATTGGTTTGAGGGTATCCTCGACGATATGAAGTTCCGTGCGGGCTACTATGGCTCTGGACTCTCGGAGGAGGGCTACCCTGTCGCCTACTACGAGCAACACCCCGAGCGCAACCACTGGTGGAAAGATTATGTCGCCGAGTCGAAACGCCTCAAGAAGGGCGAGTATGTCAAGGGCTATGGCCGCGAGTGTGGCTTTGCGGGTCAGTCGCTTCAGGCGGCACGCCTCGCTATGGAGTATGGCCTCCGCAATGGCGTAGCAGAGGATATCGAGTGGGGCGAGAAGTTGCTGCAGAGTTGGATTAACAGTCGCCGCTACGAAACGGGCATATTCAAGAGCAATCGCAATCGTGGTCACGATAACCGTGATGCGTCGAATATCGGTTGGGCTATCAGCGAGCTCTCGCGCGTGGCTGCTCTGCTCAAGAAGCACAACCTCGATGGCTCACGCTATGAGGCTGCTGCAAAACCTATGGTTGAGATCGTTCTTAAGGGCATTCGCGAGGATGGAGCAGTCGGCTCGGTGTGGAATGGAAAGACGGGCGAGGTGGTCACCTACAATGGTGATGGCGCAGGCTTTATGCTTATGGGACTCTCTCGTTATCACTCACTTACGGGTGACGAGCGCATTCTGCCCGTGATAGAGAAGGCTTTCGATTACTACTACTCGCAGGATATCGACAACTTCCGTTGTTTCGGAGGTGCGATGGATTGCTCGAGTATCGACAAGGAGGGTATTCAACCCTATTTCACCACCGCAAAGTATATGTACGAGCAGACTCGTGAGCCGAAATATCTCGACTATGCTCGAAAGGCTGCGTGGTACTTCGCTTCGTGGCTCTACATCCATAACCCAATATACGACGAGGATGACGATATGACCGTGTTCAACATCAAGCCTGCGGGTGCCAATATCGTGGGTGTCGAGCACTCCGCAGTGGACGAGTATGGCGCACTACTCATCAGCGAGTATATGTGGCTGTCGAAGGTTGACAACGAGCCTCTGTGGCGCGAGGTGGCCGAGCTTATTTGGCGCAATGGCACGCAAGGCTTTGCCTACGAAGGTCGCACTATATGGAATGGCTTGGAGCGTCCCGTAGGTAGTAAGGGCGAGGCCGTCTTCCCTTCGGAGTGGAGCAAGTATGCCTCGGTGGGCAATAAGCGAGGCTCAATCAACAACCACCTTGCCGCCTGGAGCGGTATCTATCGCACTGCGTCGCTCTACGAACTATCGGACGAGGATCTGCAGTGGCTTAAGGAGAGTACAAAACCTAACAAATAATAATCCTAAAACATTTAGAGAAATGAGAAGACTATTTTTGACTTTCGTTGCGCTTGTAGCAGCGTCTGTAGTAATGGCTGCCGAGTGTGTGATTATTCCACGCCCAGCATCGTATGAGCCTCAAAAGGGCAAGTGTGTGTTGACACCAAAATCTGTGGTGTATGCGGCTGATAAGTCGCTTGTGCGCCCTGCAACAATGTTCGTGTCGTATGTGAAGGCCGAGAACGGACTCGATCTCGCAGTTGTGGAGTCGGCACCAAAGGGTAAGGGAGCAATCTCGCTCTATCTCGATAAGGGACTCGCCGAGGAGGGATATCTGCTCGAGGTTACCAAGGCGGGTGTCATCATCAAGGGCGGCAGCGCAAAGGCTGTATTCTACGGCTTGCAGAGCCTTCGTCAGGTGGTGCTCAATGCAAAGCATAAGGGTGTGAAGATTGCTATCGATTGTATGACCGTCAAGGATAAGCCACACTTTGGATATCGTGGTGGTATGCTCGATGTTTGTCGCCACTTCTTCAATGTCGAGGAGGTTAAGAAGTTTATCGATATCCTCGCTATGCACAAGCTCAACCGCTTCCACTGGCACTTGACCGAGGATCAGGGCTGGCGTATCGAGATCAAGAGCCACCCTGAGTTGACAAAGATCGGCTCGGTGCGTAAGGAGACAGCCGTCTACAATACAAATCCAAAGAGTGGTCGTACACAGATTGTCGGTTACGATGGCAAGCCTTACGGAGGCTTCTTTACACAGGATGAGGTGCGCGATATTGTGCGCTATGCAGCAGAGCGTTACATCGAGGTTATCCCCGAGATAGATATGCCGGGCCATATGGTTGCTGCCTTGGCAACATATCCGGAGCTTGGTTGTACCAAGGGTCCTTACGAGGTACGCAAGAAGTGGGGCATCGCAAAGGATGTTCTCTGCGCCGGTCGTGAGACTACCTACGCATTTATTGAGGATGTGCTCGACGAGGTTGTGGCATTGTTCCCATCGAAGTATATCCATATTGGTGGTGATGAGTGCCCAAAGCACCGTTGGAAGGAGTGCCCTGATTGCCAGAAGCGTATCAAGGAGGAGGGCTTGAAGGATGAGCACGAGTTGCAGAGCTACTTTATGAAGCGCATCGAGAAGTACCTCAATACCAAGCACGGTCGCAGCATCATTGGTTGGGACGAGATTCTCGAAGGTGGCGTGTCGAAGACCGCTACCGTAATGGCTTGGCGTGGTGCGAAGCGTGGTGTTGTGGCTGCCAAGTTGGGCAACAAGGTTATTATGACCCCTACACACTTCTGCTATCTCGACTTTGCAAACACTACCAATCGCGAGAAGAATGGCGAGCCTATCTGCGGCGGTAGAAATGGTAAGCGTCCACTCACTCTCCGCAAGGTCTACTCGTTTGATCCGTATGCCGATCTCACTACCGACGAGCAGCGTTGCATCGTGGGTGTTCAGGGTAACCTCTGGACCGAGTATATAGCAGATTTCGACCACGCACAGCGAATGACTTTGCCTCGTATTGCAGCTATTGCCGAGGTGGGTTGGTCGTATGGCAACAAGAGCTATGACGACTTCTCGCGTCGTATGCATCTGTTGCGTAAGTTGTACGATAAGTGCGGTTACAAGTATGCTCCGTACTTCTTCAACGGAATTGAGTGATTTCTGAATGCATTTTGCATTT
>JAFVOR010000073.1 GCA_017505725.1 Alistipes sp. | reverse complement strand
ATGGGGTCTGCAATTTTTGGGAGGTTGTTTCTTTTAGATTCAGCCTCTCATCTTTTTGTTATGTGGCTCCTACCATAAGCCGAGATGTGTGTTACCTATCCCCCAAACCCCCTTTCTGTAAAGGGGGCTTGTCGCTACGCTCCATTAGATGGGGTCTGCAATTTTTGGGAGGTTGTTTCTTTTAGATTCAGCCTCTCATCTTTTTGTTATGTGGCTCCTACCATAAGCCGAGAAGTGTGTTACCTATCCCCCAAACCCAAAAAATCTACAAAAAAGAAAGGGCTACCTCTATTCAAAGGTAGCCCTCAACTATAAGCTTGTGGAGCAGACTATTTCTTCTCCATCTGAGCCTTCAACTCTGCAAGACCGGCGATATCACCCAAAGTGGTCTTCTCTACCGACTGCTGAATCTTCTTAACCGAAGACTTTGTCTCCTCGGCAGCTGCCTTACGGCTAGCCTTCTCGGCTGCAACCTCGGCACGCTTTGCCTCCTCGAAGATACGAGTGTGCGACAAAGTGATACGCTTTGTAGCCTTCGAGAACTCGATAACCTTGAAGTCTGCGGTCTCGCCCTTCTTGATTGTCGAACCGTCCTCCTTAACCAACTGACGAGCAGGTGCGAAGCCCTCGATATTCTCGCCGAGCGATACGATTGCGCCCTTGTCGGTCAACTCTACAACTGTACCTGCGTGAACCGAATCAACAGTGTACTGCTGCTCAAACTCGTTCCAAGGATTCTCCTCCAACTGCTTGTGACCAAGGCTCAAGCGGCGGTTCTCCTTGTCGATCTCGAGAACTACAACCTCGATATCAGCACCTACCTGAGTGAACTCTCCCGGGTGCTTAACCTTCTTAGTCCACGAAAGGTCAGAGATGTGAATCAAGCCATCGATACCCTCCTCGATCTCAACAAATACACCAAAGTTGGTGAAGTTGCGAACCTTTGCAGTGCACTTTGTGCCTACAGGGTACTTGGTCTCGATTGCCTCCCACGGATCTGTCGAAAGCTGCTTGATACCGAGCGACATCTTACGCTCCTCGCGGTCGAGAGTCAAGATAACAGCCTCAACCTCGTCACCAACCTTCATAAAGTCCTGAGCAGAACGCAAGTGCTGGCTCCACGACATCTCCGATACGTGGATCAAGCCCTCTACGCCCGGAGCAATCTCGATGAATGCACCGTAGTCTGCCATAACAACAACCTTACCCTTAACGGTGTCGCCAACATTCAAGTTAGCATCGAGAGCCTCCCAAGGGTGTGGTGTGAGCTGCTTCAAGCCGAGAGCGATACGCTTCTTAGCCTCATCGAAGTCGATGATAACAACCTGCAACTTCTGATCGAGCGAAACAACCTCCTCTGGGTGGCTTACGCGGCCCCACGAGAGGTCTGTGATGTGGATAAGACCATCAACACCACCGAGGTCGAGGAATGCACCATACGAAGTGATGTTCTTAACAACACCCTCCAAAATCTGGCCCTTCTCCAACTTCGACATAATAACCTGCTTTTGTGCCTCCAACTCAGCCTCGATAAGAGCCTTGTGCGAAACGACAACATTGCGGT
>JAFVOR010000072.1 GCA_017505725.1 Alistipes sp. | reverse complement strand
TTGCATTTTGCATTTTGCATTAAAAACTATTGGTGCTGTGGTCTTAACAAGTCTTGCACAACCTTCACGGGCGAGAATGTCGAGATAGGCACATCTACGAAGATGGTGTTCCACTTCGCCATTGCGCCATTCCACAAGCCCGGCAACTCCTGTGCACGCAACTCGCGGCCACCGCTCGACTTCGACGAGATGAAGCCCGTCTTAGGGTCGGTGTAGCCCATCAAATCGAACTTCGAGCCATCGATGCGACGCACACCGCAGACCAAGTCAACGGGGTTGAAGTGGGTTGCAGCCTTCATCAGAGGCATATCCTCTGCCGAAATCTGGCTCGACTCGGCAATCTGAAGTGACTGTGTGCCATCGTCATTCTTCACCCAGAATGGACCTCCGCCAGGCTCACCCTCGTTGCGTACCATACCGCAGACACGGATAGGGCGGTCAAGCAACTGCTCCAACAATGCAGCATCGTACTCGGCAGGGAGCTTGGTGCAGAGCTTCTTCTCCACAAACTCGGCAACCTCGGCAAGGTCTGCTTTGCCCTCGCGCAGAGCCTTCAAGTGGTCGAATGCAACCAATTGAGTGGCAACCAGCACACCCGCCAAAGCCTTCTTGTAGCGGATGGTGTCGCCACGCAGAGCATCGGTGGTGACATTATCGATATTCTTCACAAAGATGACATCAGCCTCGATATCGTTCAGATTCGAGAGCAGTGCACCGTGACCAGCAGGGCGGAACAGGAGCTTACCCTCGTCGGTGAGGAATGGGGTATTGTCTGGATTTACCGCAATGGTGTCGGTCGAAGACTTCTGCTCCGAGAAGGAGATATCGTAGCGGATGCCGAACTTTGCCTCGTAGTGTGCCACACGCTCGTCGAGCAGAGCCTTGAATGCCTCCTTATGCTCGGGTGAGACGGTGAAGTGGAGGCGCGAAACACCCTTCGATGCTCCGTACTGTGCACCCTCCATCAGATGCTCCTCGATGGCCTTGCGAGCACCCTCCTCGTATTTGTGGAAGGTGACCAAGCCCTTTGGCTTCGAGCCGTAGTTGAGTCCCGCCTTGATGATGGCCGATACCAGCGCCTTGTCGTCGGTGAGATCAACGCCTGTAGCCTTGAGCTCCTCATAGAAGGCGAACTTCTCGATGTTCTGCACGAGGGTATCGATGCCCTTGCCACGCTTGTCGTCGTTGACAAACTCGAACAGCTCCTTGAACATTCGTGTTGCAGCACCCGAAGCAGGCACAAACTTTACCACCTCGAGCTTCTCGGCGATAGCGTTGTAGTAGTTGACTGCATTGTCGCACTCCTCATCCGATAGGATGGTGATGCCATCCTCGGGCGAAGCTGCCTTCACAACCTCGAGCGACGGGAATCCTCGCTTGAAAGCCTCAATCTGTGACTCGACCTGCTCGACGGTCAGGCCGTGAGCCTCAATCTCTTGAATCTGTTTTTCGTTGAACATAGTATAGTAGTTTTAAGGTAATTCCCTTTTTATCCACTCAAAGATAGTAATTTTTGCATAATAAAAAAAGGTTATCGCAACAATTTTGTTGGATAACCTTTGTGGTGATGCACTCTCTTTGGCTACGATAGAGCGATGAGTGCCAGAATCTGCGCTGTGAAGATGCGAAGGAACATCGTCAGTGGATAGACCGTTGCGTAGGCTACCGCAGCACGATCGTTTGTGGCTACGGTGTTGGCATAGGCCAGAGCCGGTGGATCGGTCATTGCGCCCGACATAAGTCCCATCAGCGAGAAGTAGTCCATCTTCATACCCTTGCGGGCGATGATGCCCACGATGAGCAGAGGCAACACGGTGATTGCAAAGCCGAAGAGTATCCACCAATATCCGCCATTGGTAATAGCCTCGACGAAGCCTTCGCCGGCACCCAAACCAACCGCTGCGAGGAACAACGAGATACCAATCTCGCGAATCATCATATTTGCCGAGTTGGTCGTGAAGGTGATCATCTTGTACTTTGGTCCATACTTTGCCAAGAGAATAGCCACAATGAGTGGACCACCTGCCAAGCCGAGCTTTACGGCCTGTGGAACACCAGGGATGGCGATAGGAATAGAGCCGAGCAACACACCGAGGAACATTCCCACAAAGATTGGGAAGAGGTTTGGACGGTCGAGACGCTTGACGGAGTTACCGAGGATGGTCGATACCTGGTCAAGGTCGTTTGCGCGACCCACTACAACCACAACATCACCCATCTGAAGGCGCAACTCGTAGGTCGCAACGAGCTCGATACCTGCACGCACCACGCGGGTGATGGTGACGTGGTAGTTCTCGCGGATGTGAAGGTCACCGATGTGCTTACCGTTGAGTTCGGGCTTGGTCACCACGATACGGCGCTTCTCGAGGTGTGACGAGGCGGAACCCCACTCCTTGGCATCGACCTCCTTCACAACCTCGCCAATGAGCGACTGCACAAGTTCGACCTCCTGACTGCTCACCACGATGCGCAGAATATCGTTCTCCTGCAACTCGGTGTGTCCCGAGGCTATGCGCTGCTGATTCTCGTGGTCGAAGATGCGAGCCACAACAAAGTGGCTGCGGGTGATGCGGAGGATATCCTCGATGGTCTTGCCAAAGATGGCGTGGTTGGTGACACGAACATCGACACGCACGGTGCGAGGAGCATCCGAGCGGGTAGCCTTCGAAACCTCGCGGTCAATCTTGATGCGGAACATCCAGCGGATGAGCAACATCGAGAGAATGATGCCCACAACACCAAGCGGGTATGCCACCGCATAGGCTGTAGCCATTGTCGAGGCCTGCTCGCCGCTGACAACGCTCTGTGCAGCACCCAAGCCAGGGGTGTTGGTCACCGCACCCGACAAGACTCCCACCATTGTGGAGAGCTCCTCGCCTGTGATGTAGTGTATTCCGTAGCAGATGCAGCATCCCAAGAGGATGATAAGCATAGCCAGCATATTCAACTTGATGCCACCATCGCGCAGTGACGAGATGAAGCTCGGTCCCACCTGAATACCGATAGAGTAGACAAAGAGGATGAGTCCAAACTCCTTGACAAAGTGACAAATCTCGGGGTTGATGGTCAAGCCAAAGTGCGAGAGCACAATGCCGACAAACAGCACCCAAGTGACACCCAACGATACCGAACCGAACTTGATGCGGTTCAGCAGTAGTCCGATGGCGATAGTCAGAGCGAGCACAATCACAGCCGTAGCGATACCGTCGCCCATAAATAGATTACGCAACCATTCCATATTACCTAACTTGTAAAAAACCTAACCTTGAATAGAAAAGACCGCCTTCGGAGTGTTCCAAAAGGCGGTGCAAAGATACGAATATTCTCTTAAAAGAGAATTAAAATCAAAAATTTATTACTATTAATAAGGGCTAGTAAGGGCAAGTAAGGGCAAGTAAGGGTAGTTAAGGGTGATTAAGGGGAGTTAAGGGTGATTAATGTTTTTTCTTTTGCTTGTAGCGCAACCTTAATAGCCCTTAATAACCTTTAATAACCCTTAATTCTGTTGCGCCTTGACGAAGCTTCGGAGTTCCCGCAACCCTCAGCCTCCCGCGCATCCTATCAAGCACCGCAGGTGCGAATCCTATCAAATCCTATCAAATCCTATAATCGTTGCGCCGTGATGCCCTTCGGAGTTCCCAAAGCCTTTTTATCGCTCTCGCTTGACGGTGTGCAGCACATTTCCGTTCTTGTCAATCATATGCAGTGCAAGGTGCTTCTTGCCTGCGGTCAGCACCGAGAATCCTGTCGAAGGGCTGCAATACTTGGTGCGCTTGGTCTGCTTCACGCTGCGTCCCTCCGATGCCGAGGTGTTGACGATATAGTCGATGTGGCTGCCCTTATCGCGCAGATGCTGGAAGTTGTGGATATGTCCACAGATGTACATATCGACACACTTGTGACGGCGCAGTACCTTGTCGACCGTGTTACGCATATCGGTGCGCTCGCTCCTCGACTTCCTGGTGTCAGCGTGGATGGGGTGGTGACCTATGACCACAACCCAATCCTCCTTGGCCTTGCTCAACTCCGCATCGAGCCACTCGAGCTGAACGCTCTTCTCCTCTCGGTCGGCTGCGGCGTATTTGCTGCTGTGGCGGTACTTCTCGATGAGCGACGGGGTGTCGAGCACGATGAAGCGGATGGTGACACCGCCCCTCTTGAACACCTTGGTGTAGTAGGGTGCGGGCATATTCCAGTTCGGGTTTACCTTCGAGTAGTCAATCACACCCTGAATATTGCCTCGGTGTTCGTGGTTGCCGAGGGTGGAGTACCAATCAATCTGCAACTTCGGATGGGTGTAGATATCCTCGAAACGCTCCTTCCAATCGTCGTCGTATGCGCTCTTTACGCCATTTCCGTGGTGGGCATCACCCGATATAAATATAGCCTCGGGCTTCACCTTCTTTGCCATCTCGCCCATCAGGTTGGCTATGACCTGCTGGTCGTAGCATCCTCGTTTGTCGAGGTCGCTGGCGAGGATGAAGTTGACATTCTGCTTCAGCTTGCGCCACGCCTTGGGGTTGTGAGCCGAGGCTCCCAAAGCTACGACAATCACCGCAATGATAGATAGGAGTAATTTTTTCATAGTTTTTTTGATTTTAGCCATTGGCTTTTAATGGTGGTTAAGGGTAGTTAAGGGTGGTTAAAGGTGGTTAAGGGAAAAAGGCTAAAAGCGTCTAGCGCTCCCTTAATAGCCCTTAATAGCCTTTAATAGCCTTTATTCTGTTGCGCCTTGACCACCTTCTGAGTTCCCTACTTGATTCCGTACTTCTTCAGAATCTTTGCTATTTTTGGCTGGTAGGTATCGACAAAGCGGCTGAAGCCGAGATCGTTCGGGTGGGTGTTATCCGCCGAGCCATCCTTGCCTATGACATCCTTCACATCCAGGAAATAGATATCCTTATACTGCTTCTGCAACTCCTTCATAAGGCGTGCAGCGGTGTCGAAACGGAGCGCGCGTTTAGCCCGTCTTCCGGGGTCTACGCAGCTCTCGAGTGAAATGGCACTCTGCATAAAGATGAGTGGCTTGCCGGGATGAGCCTTTGTCATACCCTCGACAAAGTTTGTCAAACGAGCCTCAATGACCTTTGCCGAAGGGTTCGAGAATGTGTCGAAGATGAAGGCATCAGCCTCGCACTTCTGGAGAATCTCGAGGAACTCGGGCTGCATCATACACTGACCCGCAAAGCCAAAGTTGATGAAGTCGATGCCGAGGTTGCGGCTCATAATGGCGGTGTAGGTCATACCCGCACGCGAAGCACAAGCTCCGTGGGTGATGCTCGAGCCGTAGACCACCACCTTGTGGCGGAATGGCGAAGGTGTACCCTCGATGGTGGCACCCTCTTCAATGCCAATCTGCAGACTCTTAACCTCGCTCCAGCCCGGGAGGTAGAGCATAAACTCCTTCTCCTCTTTCGGGAGTCGCTTGACAAGGAGCTTCTTGTAGGAGGTGACTGCAGGGTCGGGGGTGATTCGTGATGACTGAGTATAGCGCCACTCGCCATCCTGCTTGATGTAGAGGTCCAATCCGCGCTGCATAATCATCGACATATTGTCGCGCGTTCTGTGTGGTACGATGCTCCACGAGGCTGCTACGAACGAGGAGTTGGTCTTGAAGGTGACATAGAGGCCTGCAGCCTCCTCGGCCATTGTAGCGAGCTTTTTGTTGAGGTTGGTTGCGGCGTGGTCGATACGATGGTATGGGTGTTGCTCACACTTTTGGGTGTGGCCGTGAATGGCCAAATCGCGGGCATCAACCCATCTCTGCGCCACAGCAGAGAGCGACAGCGAGCAGAGCGCTGCAATGAGTAATAGGGTTCGTTTCATACTACTTATATACTATTTTATTCCGTATTTTCTCAAAATCTTGGCAATCATTGGTTGGTATGTTGTCACAAAGCGGTGGAAGCCGAGGTCGGTAGGGTGGGAGTTGTCGGTGGTGCCATTCTCGCCCAAGACATCCGCAACCTCAAGGAAGTAGACATCCTTATACTGCTTCACTATGCTCTTCATCATCTTCGATGCGGTGTTGATGTGGCTCACACGACGGGCATATCTGTCGGTATCGAAGTAGCTCTCCAAGTCGATAGGGCTCTGCAAGAAGATGAGTGGCTTGCCGGGGTGTGCCTTGACCAGCTCCTCGACAAAGTGCTCGACACGCTCCTTGATCTGCTGCTCCGTTGGGTTCGAGAATGCGTCGAAGAGGAAGGCGTCAGCCTCACACTTTTTGAGTATGTCGATGAACTCGGGTTGCATTCTGCACATTCCGCTCCAGCCGAAGTTCACGAAGTCGATGCCGAGGTTGCGACTCAGCAGTGCGGGGTAGGTCAGTCCTGAGCGTGAAGCCGAGGCTCCGTGGGTGATGCTCGAGCCGTGCACAACCACCTTGTGGCGGAATGGTGTTGGCAGACCCTCGATTGTAGCCCCCTCGTCCACGCCGATGCGGAGGTGGTAGACCTCTGCCCATATAGGGAGGTAGAGCAGACACTCCTTCTCGCCTTCGGGCAGATTCTTGATGAGCACACGCTCACGGGAACTTTTCTCGGGCAGGGTAGAGACTCGTCCCACGCCCGCAAAGTGCCATCCCTTGGCATCCTTGATGTAGAGGTCGAGTCCCTTCTGCACGATGCCCGTCATATTGTCGCCCATACGGGAGGGCTTGTTCGACCACGATGCCGAAATCTTCGACGAGTTGGTCCTAAAGACGAGGTAGAGACCTGTCGATTTCTTGGCGTGCGCCATCACATCCTTGTAGGAGGTGTAGTCCGTGTAGTCGAAGCGGCAGTAGGGGTATTTGCTGTTCTTGATGGTCTGTCCGTGGATGCCCAGCTCGGTAGCCTCCACCCACCTCTCTGCCGAGGCGGTGGCAATCGTCATAAGGGCGACCAAAATTGTAACAATCTTCCTCATAGCATTCTCTTATCTCTTGCTTGGTTTGATTCCGTACTTCTTGAGTATCTTGGCAATCTCGGGGCCATAGGCGTTGAGTATGCGGTCGAAGCCGAGATCGTTCGGGTGCGAGTTGTCGATGCTCGCCTCGCCATCGGTGCCACAGGCATCGGGGATGTCGATGTAGTGAACATTCTTGTACTTCTTGGTGAGCACCGCCATCTTGCGTGCGAGTACTGCTCGCTTCTCGATGGCTCGTGCACGCTTCACCTGGTCGAGGTGGTACTTTCCGTTGAGGAATGGTGGCAGGAAGATAATAGCCTTGTCGGGGTGAGCCTTCACCAGACGCTCGGCAAAGCCATCCACGCGCTCCTCAATCTGCTGGGGCGTAGTGTTGCCAAAGCAGTAGCAGATGATGGCATCGGTCTTGCAGTCGGCCAATACCTCGGCACTCTCTGCCTCCATCTTGCCCTGTCCGCTATAGCAGAAGTTTACGAATTCCACTCCGAGCGCTCGGCTCATTCGTGCCAATGGCCCCATACCGGGACGCGAAGGCGATGCGGCGTGCAAGGTGCTTGTTCCGTAGGTCACTACACGATATTTGTAGGGCGAAGGTATAGCCACAATCTCGGCATCCTTGTCGACACCAATCTTGAGCTTGGTAATCTCGCTCCACAACGGCAGGTAGAGCATAAACTCCTTCTCGGTAGGCTCCATATTCCTGACGAGCGATCTCTTGTAGGTGGTAATCTTCGAGTTTGCCGACACTCGTCCCACGCTGCAGAAGCGCCACTTGCCATTCTCGCCCTTGGTGTAGAGGTCTACGCCGTGCTGCACGATAGGGGTCATATTGTCGCGCACCTTCACATTGGCGAGGCTCCACTCGACGGATATCTGCGACGAGTTGGTCTTGAACATCACATAGAGGCCTGTCGAGTACTTCGAGTAGCGAATGATGGCCTTGTTGGTGAATCCGTAGGGCTCAGTGCCGATGCGAGAGTAGGGATTCTCGGCGTTGCGGAGTGTGTGTCCGCAGATGTTGAGTGTGGTGGCATCCACCCACTTGAGCTGTGCATTTGCCGAGATAAGTGTCAAGACACAAATTGCAAGAAGGAGAAGTTTTTTCATAGGGCTGTCAGGGTAGTTAAAGGATGTTATTGTCGATAGAGAAATTAATTTTTAATTCTGCATTTTGCATTTTGCATTAATGCTTTATCACTCCCGAGCCGATGAGTCTTTCGCCATCGTACCAAGCGGCAAACTGACCGCCTGCGATGCCTCGTTGAGGCTGGTCGAAGAGGATGTAGAGGGCATCGTCACGCTGAATGAGTGTGGCATCCTCGAGTGGTTGTCGGTAGCGGATACGCACCTTCAGTCGTCGCTCCTCGCCCACCTTGAGAGCCTCGCAAGGCTCCACCCAATGCACCTCATCGAGGTTGATGCGTAGTGCTCTGCGGTAGAGTCCGGGGTGCGAGTCACCCTCGCCAACATAGATGGTGTTGCTCTCCACATCGGTGCCGATGATGAACAACGACTCCTTGCGACCACCTATGCCCAAGCCCTTGCGTTGACCTATGGTGTAGAAGTGTGCTCCGTTGTGCTCGCCAATCTTCTTGCCATCGCGCACCGTGTAGCGGTATGGCTCGGCAAGTTGCTCCAATGCGTTCTGCTCGGCACGCTCGCCATATCTGCGCCACGAAGGGAGTATCTCGTGGATATTGCCCCTCTTGGCTTTGAGTTGCTGCTGCAGAAATACAGGCAGGTCGACCTTGCCCACAAAGCAGATGCCCTGCGAATCCTTGCGCTTGGCTGTTGCGAGTCGCTGCTCCTCGGCTATGCGTCGCACCTCGGGTTTGAGCAGATGTCCGATGGGGAACATCGCGTAGCGGAGCTGCTCCTGCGAGAGCTGGCAGAGGAAGTAACTTTGGTCCTTGTTGGGGTCGCTACCCGCCAAGAGCGAGTAGACGGTCTGACCATCCACCTCACGCTCCTGCTTGCGGCAGTAGTGGCCCGTAGCCACAGCCTCGGCACCAAGCTTGAGTGCCTCCTTCAGAAAGACATCGAACTTAATCTCGCGGTTGCACAACACATCGGGGTTGGGTGTGCGTCCCTTCTCGTACTCCGAGAACATATAGTCCACAACACGCTTGCGGTACTCTTCCGAGAGGTCGACATAGTGGAAGGCTATGTCCAAGCGCTTTGCTACCAACTCGGCAAATACCTGGTCGTCGTGCCACGAACATTCGCCCTCGAGTTTACCCGTGGTGTCGTGCCAATTACGCATAAACAGACCGATAACCTCGTGTCCCTGCTCCTTGAGCAGGTACGCAGCCACCGAGCTATCTACTCCGCCTGATAGTCCAACAACTACTCTCATATAAAATTGTTCTGATTGGTAAATTTTACTCTGCACCTCGGATGTCGAAATGCTCACATAGGCTTACTATGCTGCGCTTTCGCCACCTTGCTTAGCGCAAAATTTCCTCAATCACCTCCAATTTTTGGGTTTCTTGAATCAAGTAATCCTCAATTTATTCCTCGTCGCCGTAGGAGTCTCGTTTCATCTTCCACATTGGCACAAAGATGAGTGCGCCGATGATAGCCATAACGACCATTGCTACGAATACGCCATTCCAACCATACTTCGAGTCGGCGATAAGACCAAAGCCCCAGCCCGATACGAGTACGCTGACATAGCTCACGAAGCCAATGATGCCGAGTGCGGTAGCCGAGCCCTTACGGGTAGCGTGGTTCGACGAGATAACGCCGATGAGTGCCTGTGGGCCATAGATGAATGCTCCTGCCAAAGCCAAGACGAAGAGCAGTACCACAGGGCTTGCGCCACTCTTCTGCAGTGCGATGAAGCCGAGTACCGATACCAAGGTACCGATCATACAGATGAGACAGGTGCGTGCCGAGCGACCCTTGAACAACTTGTCGCTTGCCCAACCTGCTATGAGCATACCTATAACACCGAATATCTCGAATACGAAGACAGTGATGCCTGCCCACTCTGCGCTCATACCGCAGTGCTCACGCAAGAAGGTAGGTCCCCAGTCGAGCACCGCAAAGCGGATGACATAGACGAAGAAGTCGGCTACAGCCAATGCCCAGATGATAGGGTTCTTCCACACGTGCTTGCGGATGAAGGCCGAGATCTCGGCTGCGGTCTCGGTGCTCTCCTCGCGCTTCTCGTTGCCCTCCTGAAGTTCAGGCAAGCCTACGCTCTTTGGTGTGTCGCGCAAGATAGCTGCGGTGACGAAGATACCGATAGCAGCGATGATACCTGGGATGATGAACATCATCTTCCACGCGCCATAGTTCTGCGCTGCCGATATCACTGCGCTGTCGGAGACATCCTTGCCGAGGTTGGCTGCGATGGAGGCGACAACATCGGCATTGCCCGACATATCGCTACCCATCATACCCATAATGAATACGCCGAGGATGCAAGCCAAGCCTGCACCAATCGAGTGGGAGGTGTTCCAAATCGACATCTTGGTGGCCAACTCCGATGCCGGTACCCAACGAGGAATCAATCGGCTGCACGGAGGGAATCCGCAACCCTGGAAGAGCTGATTGAGGATGTAGAATATCGATATGAGTAACACGAGCTTGCTCACAAAGTCGGCTGTCGAGCCCTCTGCCACGCCTGTGAACTTGGTGATGAGGATGGTGCCGAAGCCGATACCGAAGGCGGTGAGGGTACTACCCACGAGTCCGACAACCATATGCCAGCGACCATTGACGCGGTCGGCCAACATACCGTTCACGAGCTTCGATACGCCATAGAGGAAACCACCCAACGAGAGGATGATACCGAGGCTCGCCTTGGTGATGCCATACTCGGCGGTGAGACCGGGCATCGCAAACGAAAAGTTCTTACGGATAAGGTAGAAGAAGATGTAGCCAATCATCGTGCCGATGATGGTACGCCACTGCCAATACTTGAATTTTTTCTGCTGTTCAGGTGTCATTTTATTGTCTGTTTTTTGTGTTATGCGATGGTGTTGTATGCCTTGATAATCTCGGCTACGAGCGCATCATTGGTGATGCTTGTAACCTCCTTGATTGCCCCCTCCAAGCCGAGTTCTGCAATCTTCTGCTGCAACTCTACGCTCTGCTGGTCCTCAGCATTCGAGTAGTGGAGTGCTGCGCCGATACCGAGCAAGAGGTTTGGTGTCTCGACACCAGCCTCGAGTGCGGTGAGCATAGGCTTGATAAGACGGTCCGAAGCCGAGAGCTTACGCAGTGGCTCACGACCTACGCGGGTGACATCATCCTTGAGGTAAGGGTTGCGGAAGCGACCGATAATCTTCTCGATATACTTGAAGTGCGCCTCCTTGTCGAAGCCATACTTGGCAACCAAGCCCAAGCCACTCTCCTGCATTGCAGCCTTCACGATGGTGAAAATCTCCTCGTCGGCGATGCTCTCGTCGATGGTTGCCTTGCCACGCAACTTGCCGATGTAGGCGGTGATGGCGTGACCTGTGTTGAGGGTGAAGAGCTTGCGCTCGATGTAGGCGATGAGGTTGTCCGCAAGGTTCATACCTGCGATGTGTGGTACCTCGCCCACAAACGACTTCTCCTCGACATTCCACTCGTAGAAGGCCTCGACAACCACATCGATAGGGTTCTCGGTGCGTACGGGTGGTACGATACGGTCAACCGAGCAGTCAGGGAAACCTACCCACTCGTTGCAGTATGCCTTCTGCTCCTCGCTCAGGTGCGAGAGGACGTGCTCCTTGAGCTGCGACGATGCACGCACTGCATTCTCGCAAGCGATGATGTTGAGTGGCTGCTCGAGCTTCGCCTCGTGGCGTGCTGCGATAGCCTTGGCGATGGTCGGTGCAATGCGCGGAAGGATAACCACACCCACTGCAGTGGTGACGATGTCGGCCTTGGCAATCTCCTCAACAACCGCCTCGGTCAACGAGTTTACGGCCGAGATGTTGGTGATGTGCTGCTCGACGCAGTCAACATCCTTGACGAGTACGGTGTACTCCTTCTTCTCGTTGATAAGGTCAATAACTGCCTGATTGACATCGGCGTAGACTACGTGGTAGCCCGCCTGCTCCAATACCGCGCCGATGAAACCACGACCGATATTGCCTGCTCCAAATTGTACTGCTCTCATAGTGTTATATCTGTGTTTGAATTTGTTTTGTTTGCGGTATATATATCCGCGCAAAGATACAAAAAAATATGCGGAAAATCGAAACCTATGAGATGAAAATAGGGATGACTAAGAATTTTTAGTCATCCCTATTGGAATTGTCGCTATGTGGACCACTCGTCAGCCTTTGTAGCGAGCGAATGGACATCGCTGAAAATGCTATCCGAGGTAGGATTTGAGCAGGCTGCAACGCTTGTCGGTACGGAGTCGACGAATAGCCTTCTCCTTGATTTGTCGTACACGCTCACGGGTAAGGTCGAACTTCTCGCCAATCTCCTCGAGGGTCATCTCCGAGCATCCGATGCCGAAGAAGTAGCGGATGATGTCGCGCTCACGCTCGGAGAGGCTCTCAAGAGCACGCTCCACCTCGGTAGCGAGTGACTCGTTGATAAGGCCGCGATCGGCGTTAGGTGAGTCGGTGTTGACCAACACATCGAGCAACGAGTTGTCCTCGCCATCGGCAAATGGCGCATCTACCGAGATGTGACGACCCGCTACACGGAGTGTATCGGTGACCTTCTCGCGTGGGAGCTCAAGCTCGTTGGCGAGCTCCTCGGGCGATGGTGTGCGCTCGTGCTCCTGCTCGAAGCGGGCGAAGGCCTTGTTGATCTTGTTGAGCGAACCCACCTGGTTGAGCGGCAGACGCACGATACGCGACTGCTCGGCCAAAGCCTGAAGGATAGATTGACGAATCCACCACACTGCATAGGAGATAAATTTGAATCCTCGGGTCTCATCGAACTTCTCGGCAGCCTTGATCAGGCCGAGGTTACCCTCGTTGATAAGGTCGGGAAGGCTCAAGCCTTGATTCTGATACTGCTTTGCAACCGAGACCACAAAGCGAAGGTTAGCCTTTGTGAGCTGCTCGAGAGCCTCCTGATCACCCTTGCGGATGCGCTGTGCGAGCTCTACCTCCTCCTCAACTGTGATTCGATCTACTTTACCAATCTCCTGCAGATACTTGTCGAGAGATGCACTCTCACGATTGGTGATAGACTTCGTGATTTTTAATTGACGCATATTGTTTCTTCTTAGCTGTTAATATCTTTGCTGGTTTCTCGGGTTGTGGCGAGGATACTTGTTATACCTTCGGCACTGGGGGTTACTGGGGGTTACTGGGGGTGGAGCTAAAGCTCCTTACTGGGGAGCTTGCTGCGTAAGTCACTGCACCTCGCGCACCCCTAACGCCTCTAACGACCCTAACGACCCTAATAAACCTGCGCCGTGATGACGGTCGGAGTTCCCAAAATGCCTACTCACTCAAAATAGTGTAGCTCGCTGCTCGACCATCAGGATAGACTCCGTCGATGGAGCGTACCTTGTCGGTGAGGCGACCGAGGTCGGCCACCGAGCGCACCTGCTTGTCATTGATGTGGGTGATGACAAAGCCCTCACGCACACGCGCCTTGGCGAGTAGTCCTCCACTCTTGATTGACTGCACCTTGACGCCACCCTTGATATCAAGTTTCTTGGCAGTCTTGGTGTCAATATCGGCAAAGCGACCACCCAAGACCTCGACTACATCGACATCACTCTTGGAGAGTAGTTCTGCTTTACCTGCTTTATTACGAAGAACAACCTCAAAATGTTTCACTTTATCGCCTCTTTTTACAACCAACGATATTTTATCGTTCGGACGATGCTTGCCAATCTGCTCGGTGAGCGTGGTTGGCGAGGTGATTTTCACGCCATCAATCTCGGTGATGACATCGCCCTTGCGGAGGCCTGCATCCGATGCTGAGCCACCCTCGGCCACCGAGGCAACATATACGCCACCCACATCCTTGATGCCTGTATCCTTGCCCATCTGGTCGACAAACTCCTGGTCGATATAGCGGTAGGAGATGCCGAGCAGAGCACGCTGCACGATGCCATACTCGCGAAGGTCATTGACCACCTTGCGCACGATGCTCTCGGGTACTGCAAACGAATACCCTGTGTAACTGCCTGTAGGCGACTTGATTACGGTGTTGATACCCACCAGCTTGCCCTCGACATTGACCAATGCGCCACCCGAGTTGCCCGGGTTGACTGCAGCATCGGTCTGAATGAAGGCCTCGATGCGGAACTCGTTTGGTATGACATCGAGCTGACGAGCCTTGGCACTCACGATACCTGCGGTGATGGTCGACTGAAGGTCGAAAGGCGAGCCTATGGCAAGCACCCACTCGCCGAGTCGCAGGGCATCCGACGAGCCGAACTCGATAACGGGGAGGTTGCTCTGCTCGATCTTGATGAGTGCGATGTCGGTGGCAGGGTCTGTGCCAATGACCTTGGCGTCGTAGACGTGTCCATCGTTGAGTTTGACACGCAACTTGGTTGCTCCATCCACCACGTGGTTATTGGTGACGATGTAGCCATCGCTCGAGATGATTACGCCCGAGCCTCCCGAGCGTTGCTCGTGCTTGCGCGACTGTCCTCCGCCCTGAGGCTGCGGAAAGCCGAAGAACTCGAAGAATGGATTGTAAGGCATCTGCTGCATAACCTCCACCTCCTGAATAGCCTCGATGTTTACCACCGCCTTGACTGCGCTCTCTGCTGCATAGGTCAGGTCGGGGTAGGAGGCCGCCTGCTGCGAGGTAGCAAAGTGATTGACCGCTACGGGGATGGTGTCGCCCTGGGAGTTGACATACTCTATGGTTGTGGCACCCTGTGAGCTACGCACAACTGCATACGATGCTACCGCAGCACCCAAGAGTGCCGATGCGAAGCATACTGCTACCAATATAAATCTCTCTTTTCTCATAATTTTTGTTTTAGTTTCGCACTCAAAACGAATAGTCGCACAAATTTATTATAAAAAGTTTGAAAATTCAACTTTTTTTGAGGGAGTTTGAGGGGAGGGTAAGGGTTAGTAAGGGCGAGTAAGGGCGATAAAAATTAAAAATTAAGAATTAAAAATTAAAAATTCTTTTTTAAGGGCTAGTATAATCGGCAAAACGATTTGTACAACTTTGTAAAACGAAATGTGCAAAAATCCAAAATTTTTGCGAGCGTTTGAAGCGACCATTTGAGCGGAAATTAAACGCTTTTCAAACACTATTCAAACGATATTCAAAAGCAAACCGCTGCGACATTTCCATCGCAGCGGTCTTTTTATGCAGCAACCTTTTCGAGTATCTCGTGGCAATTATCCTTTATTTTTCTCGTGTCTCGCTTCCATTCTGACAGTGTAAAACCTTTTTCGTATTGAGGGTAAGGTTTTTCGGGTTTACAGAACACAAAGCGTTTGCAAAGCGGGTAAATGTAGCGATAAGTCTTCACAATCAACACATCGAAATCGCCGAGCAAGAACGCCACATTTGCACGCAAATATGCTGATGGCGATGTTGTGTTTGTCAGTATCTGTTCGTGCGTTATTTCGCCCGTTCTGCGGTTACGCAAGAACTTTGTATAATGGAAGCCAAAGTAACGGAAATTCGCCGCTTTATATATCGTTCCGCAGTCCAAACGACCATCTGCAAAACTCTGCACCGCCACACAATCGGGGTCGAGTCTTCGCAGGAGTTTAATCGAGGCTGCTATCAGAACGCTCTCGGCGTTGTGTCCGAGCGCGTCATCAATCCACATTCGGTTGAGTTCACACATCCACGCTTTCGGATTCGGGTGCGTGAATAGTTTTGCTCGCGGGTTCTTCATATAGCCGTAAACGGCAACACCGAGGCAAACATCGGGCTCGTCTGCACGGAATATCCCGAAATTGTATTTGCCAAATCCGCCCTCGTTCCACTTATGCGAGTAGTGGTTCTTGACGATAAGGTCTTTGGCAAGAACCTTATCTACGGGCTTAATTATGAGCCGTCCGAGTGCGGAGGTCTCTTTGAGTATCTGCATACTCTCTGCGCTGGTTGTGTTAATCATTCAGCATAAAATCAATGTTTAATCGGTTATAAAATGGTGTTTTAAGGTTTTTGTTGTATATTTGCAGTCCTACCACATACGAAACAAAACAAAAACGCTACACTGCGGTCAAGAGGCATTTAGCCCCCGACTGTGCGGTGTAGCGCGTTTTGTTAGTATGTGGTAGGATACTACTAACAAGGTCGGGGGCTTTTTCTATACCCCCCCCGAAAATATGTGTCGGAAAAGTGATTTTTTACCTGTAAATCATTGCTATATCAAATAAATTGCTTATCTTTGTGCCGTGCAAGACCCTGCCACTGGGGTTTCACTTGCAATATGTTTATCCCATTGATAAGCCGTGTTTTGTTTGAGTGCCTTTTGCCTCATCAGACCAGAGACTGGGATTGGCAACATATTTATCCCGTTTGACAGTGTTTGAAATGCGTCGCAGCTTCGGCTGGACAATACATCTACAAGAACACAGATAAAATATATTGTGGTACGCCCGTCGGGATTTTTAGAGGAGCGAGGTTTTTACTCTCACCCCTCTTTTTTTGTGCTTATTCGACAGAAAAGCCACGCAAAGTCCTTACCGTAGCGGTATTATCATCGGCTTTCGAAGTCCACCACCAAAGGCGGTATTTCATCTGTACCATTTCGCCACCACTCGTTTTGCGACGGCTATCTGATACAGCAAACTGCAAACCAATCTTCGCATACACCTCGGCTTGGGTGTCTTTCGCTATTCCTCTAAACGAACACTTTTTATGTGTGTGCTGAACGGCATAAACCGCGAATGGAGTACCCACCGACAATTTTCTGTTAGGATAGATGAGTGATTGGCAGAGTGTCGGCATTTCCTTTCCGATGAGGCTTCCATCGCGTTTCTCATCTGCCACAGCCACACATTTAGGTACATACCACTTGTTGGGTTCTCCCGTAGAGAGAACTATGCCCTTAAAGTGCACATACTGATTTTTGGGCTGTCGTTTCATCTTCTTGCCCTTATACAACTCGTTTGTCGTCTTCGAGCCACCTGTTCTGCGGTGCTTGCTTCTACGCTTCTTGCGGAGCAGCACCAACTCTACGCCCTCGGGGATAACGCCGTGGCGCACATAGACTGTTGTGCGATCCTTGATTTTGACCTCGATGTGGAGGTTCTCGGTTACAGCCGTAAACTCGCCCCATTTCTTTTTCTCGAAATCATACTCACGCTTGTAACGCTGCATATTAGGCAATATCTGCTCCTGCGTACAGGTGTTGCCATTTCGGTACACATTGATAGTGTACTCCGCCGCACCGTTAATCACCGCAGAACCCACCTTGCAGTGCAGGCGTATATTGGTTAGCTGCACATCGAGTTGGGTACGGGAATATACACCTGTTGCAACATATAGGCGTGCGTTAAGGTTATCGGCTACAAGTTTGAGGTTTTGCATCGTAGAGAACAACGCCTGATTGGTCGCAAAATTATTGAACTCCGAAGCCGCATAAAGGTCGGGCGTGTTAGGCGTATAGGTCGCCACATACTTTGCCGAGCGCACGATGCGAGCCTCGACATAAGTAGTGCCATCGGCTACGATGTCCTGCCTCTCCTCCGTTACCTTGATGCCTTTGCCCGTTGTCGGTGAGGCGGCGAGAGGTAGCACCTCTCCGTCGATAACTACGATGCCGATACTACCATTGGCGGGTTCTTTGAGGATATAACGCTTGCCGCCAATGGCTGCGAGTGCTTGGAGCAGTTCTATCTGCGACTGAATAAACGAGAGAGTCTGAATGGAGAGCGGGTACATACCATTGCCGCCGTCCGCTACTGATGTTGATGTGTATTGTGCTTTGTTCATTATACCATAGTGTAAGTTGCTTGTTTACCTAATGGGCGATAGCGTTCTACTATGCCCTTTACCTTTTCGAGGTTTGTAGAGTATATCGCCGCAGGTACCTGCACGATAAATGTGTTCAGCGGGAGGTTCAATTTCGCCTCATCGTAGAGTATCGGCACAGAGGTATCCTCGTCATCGAGCGTTTCATCTACTGCGTAGAGGTGATGGTCGAGTTCCTCGCTCTTGGCGTATAGCCACTCACCGCGCCCATCGTCATAATCGACAATATCGAAGCCCGTAGTCCCGAACGCATCATTGAGCGCAGCACGCAGATAGCATACCTGCCCGTTGTGATGCAGCGTGTAGTTGTGGGTTTCTCGTTTGGCGACAAATCGCTCGTATAGGGAGCGAATGGGTGCTGCTGACGCTCGGCAGAGGGCAAACATAATCTTCTGCCGCAATACCGTAGGCAACAGCGATAGCACCCATTTGTCAAAGTCTATTCTGAATATCATTCGGCAACCTTGTATGCTCGTCCTCGGATTATGATATTGTTAAGCTCGTAGTAGCCCGAATAAGGGCGGCGACAGCCGACTACATCGGTATAGGTCTCGCCATCGGAACATACCTGTACGGCGGCAATATCCGCCACCTCTACGCCCTCGATAGCCTGCACCGCTGCCATAAGGTCGGAGTTGCGGTACTCGCCATTGAACGGCAAGCGGGCAATAACCTCCTGTACTGCCTCCTTGATTACCTCCTTACCATTGTTCGGGTCGGTGATAATCAGTTGGCGGTACTCCTCTCGGTCGTCTGCGCCCGTAGTAAACTCGGCATTCAGCACACTTGGATCGTAGAGAACCACCAACTCGACATTCATCTTGTCGGCAGCTTCGCTCAACACCTTGATATAGACACCTGCATCCTTAATTTGCGAGAGGTAATACTCCAATCCCGCCTTTTCGTTTTTAGTGAGAGGCGTTGGGCGACCATCGGCTTTTGCCTTGGCTACTTTGATGATGACCTGTGCGTTGGTCTCGGTGGCTACGGCATACTTGATTATCTTCTTGGCGGCAATATCGCCCTCGGATAGTCCCGTAGTGTCGTAGTAATCTGCCGAAACAACGCCATCGGTCTGCACCAATTTGTAGTTGTGCATATACCCAAGAGCCTTGCTCACATACCAGCGGAGAGTGTGAGGGCGCAAGTCCTCGATACGCCGCTCAACCTCTGCCGTGTGGCGGTCAAAGAGTTGTTCCAACGCCCAAATAGAGGCAGCCACGACATAGAACAGGATGCTCTCAACGGATATAGGACTGAACACCTTATCAAACGAGGCATTCTCATCTAATCCGTAGGCAGAGCGCACGGTTTCGTGTGAGACATAGGCAGCACCAATCTCTGCCTTTATCTCGGCAATAGTGCGTGCCATTACTCTGCGCTGTTAAGGTTGTGGAGGTTCTCGATGGCGAGGCGGTACTGCTCCAAGTCAATATCGGGGCGGTGGCCGTCCTTGTAGCGTGCTACGAGGTCTGCCTCAATGTCGGCAATAACCTTGTCGGCAGTCGGCAGTTCGTGGTACACCTTAACCGAGCAGGCAACGAAGCCCGAATCTCGCTCGGTGTACTGCTGTTCTGCCTGTGCCTCGGCTGTGCGGAGGCGTGCAGCACCTCGGCGCATCTTGCGAGCATCGGCTGTTGGAACTTGATTTTTGACGGTCTCGAAATTCCACCTTACAATACAACCTTGTTTGCGACCATTGTTGAATTGCTCAACGGCAACAGCCTTGTCGGCTGCCATAAAATCTCGTACTGTCATTGCGATATGTTTTTAAGTGATGTTTCGTTTAGCCTTGCGGCGTTGCTTCCGTAGGGCGAACTTGATACGCTCTCGGTGCTTGAATCTCTTTTTGATGATTAGTTTAGTGAAATCTTTATCGGGATATACCACCTTGCGCCACTCGGGGCTGATGGCATCTATTAAATCACGGCGGAGGGCGTATGCGTTAAAGTGGCGTGTAAGCCCCAAATATGAGTTGATACACTGTACAAAGTACTCGACATTGCGCTTTGCAAAATCGGGGTTCTCTGCGGCTAATTCGTTGAACTTATGCAGACGCTTGTAGGCACTACCAAGCGAGCGGTTGGCAAGGTATATACGCTCACGCTTGATTACCGCGCCGATGAACGATACACCCTTTGTGTAGTGCTGCATATAGAACTTTTTAGGGTGTACCCGTGCGCCTGCGCTCTCCCATAGGTACTCACGAATGGCAGGCATAGCGGCGAGCATTGCCGTCTTGTCGCAGCCTACGGTTGCCGTATCATCAACATAACGCACAATCGACAGCCCCAACTCCTCTTTGAGGTAGTGGTCGGCATCATTGAGCAGGAAGTTAGCGATAAGTTGCGATGTAAGGTTGCCAATGGGTAGCCCGTAGCCATCGGGAACAGTAAATAGGCTTTTGTCGGCAGATAAGCCGTTCCACTCGCTACGCTTGCCCTTGATGATGCAGTTCTGCTCGGGGGCATTGAGCAACACCTGACGGCAGAGGTATATGAGCGTTGGCTTATCCTCGCCATCGTAACGCTCCTCGATGAAGCGGCACAACTTATCTGTAACCTTTTGGCGGTTAATCGACATAAAAAAGCCTTTTAAGTCGTATTTAAGCACCCAACAATCACGGGTGTAGTTCTCCGACTTTTCGCGGATCATTTCGTGCAAGCACTTGATACCTGCCAGCGTGCCCTTTTCCTTGCGGCAATTGAAGCTCTCGTTGATGAACGACTGCTCCAAAAGCGGCTCAATGCGTAGGGCTATCCAATGATGCACGATGCGGTCTCGGAAATTGGCAGCGAATATCTCACGCTGTACAGGCTTGGTAACGATAAAAGCAATAGAGCGGTCGGGGGTGTAGGTGCGAGCGTTTATCTCATCACGCAACGCAAGGAGGTTCGCCTCGTAGTTTATCTCAAAGGCGATAGCATTGTGAGTACCTCGCTTATTGCGGCGACACTCTCTATATGCCTGGAGTAAGTCGTCGTAACTTACGCCGATATTTCCTGTTGCGTTTTCCATTTTCTACTGAAATTCGGAGACAGCGCGCACATAGTTGTTGTTGTTCTTATTGTTGTTGTTCAGATTGCCATTGTTCCAATTCAGATTCCAACTGTTGTTACTATTG
>JAFVOR010000071.1 GCA_017505725.1 Alistipes sp. | reverse complement strand
GTAAGGAGCTTTAGCTCCGCCCCCAGTAAACCCCAGTAACCCCCAGAAACACCTGCGCCTTGACCACCTTCGGAGTTCCCACCACCCTCAGCCTCCCGCGCATCCTATCAAGCACCGCAGGTGCGATCCTATCTAATCCCATCTAATCCTATAATCGTTGCGCCTCCACCACCTTCGGAGTCCCCACAACCATTTACCCCATTTACCCCATTTACCCCTCCACCCTACAGGGGTAAAAAGGGTAAAAAGGGTAAATAAGGTAAAAAGTTAAAAAATTTAACCGCAAACTCTTGACAAACGCCTTTTGATGTTGTATATTTGCACTACAATTGGGGAGCTGTCGGAGTGGTACCACCGCACAAGCGACCTATCATACTAACAATCAAAAATCATATTCTTACTATGACTTCATCCAATGAACAATTGGGTGTAGGCACCCCCTCTGTGTCGTCGTCAAACGCCACTACGGGTAGTGCTATACATCCGCAGATGTTTGCCTCATTGCTGCGTGAGGCTGAATTTATGGACGAGCCTACGCCCGAGGAGATAGCCGAGGCTGACCGTATTATCAACGAGGCTATGGCTCCCTATGCCGAGCAGGACATCTATAGGCGTGAGCGTGAGCTCCGCAAGGAGGTGCTCTCCGAAGCAGTTACGCCCCATCTGCTCGACCTCACCAAACCTGCACCCATCATCAAACCAATAATTGAACAAAATGGTATGATGATAGCCTCGCTTGGCAATATCTCGGCTGTGGTGGGTGCTGCCAAGAGCAAAAAGACATTTCTATGTACTGCTCTTGTGGGTGGCCTGCTTGCCGAGAAGGGTGACTTCGGCATCACGCCACGATTGGCGAAGGTGCTATGGGTAGACACCGAGCAATCTCTGCTTCACGTGCGTAAGGTTACCGAGCGCATACACCGCCTTGCCGGGTGGAACGAGAGTCGCAACTGCGGTATGCTCCGCACCCTCACCCTCCGCGAGGTCGAGCCCAAGCGCAGAGCCGAGTTGCTATATATGGCTATAGAACTATATCAACCGCAGTTGGTGGTGGTGGATGGCATCAGCGACCTGATGTATAACACCAACGACATCGAGGAGAGCGACCGCATTGTAGGGCAGTTGATGGCTCTCTCTACGGAGCATAACTGCCATATAATCTGTGTGTTACACACCAATCCCAATAGCGACAAGGCGCGTGGTCACGTAGGCTCGGCACTACAGCGCAAGGCCGAGACGGTGATATTTGTCCACAAGGTGGGCGACTGCTCGATGGTCGAGCCGCAGTTCTGCCGCAACGAGGAGTTCGAGCCCTTTGCCTTCCTCATCGACGAGGAGGGGCTACCCCGCCTCACCGACCTGCCGAAGGAGCGTGAGGATTCGCGCAACGAGTGCGTCAACATAATGCAACGCTACTACCCTAACGGTATCGAGCGAATGATACTGCTCGACAGACTGCAGAGCGAACTCGGCATTGGCTATGGCACCGCTCAGGTGAAGGTGAGCAAGGCGCTCCGCTCGGGCAAACTTCTCTCCGATGGCAAGATCATTCAGCTGGCGTGATGGTTTACCCTTTTTTACCCTATTTACCTTTTTTACCCTTTTTACCCCTGTAGGGTGGAGGGGTAAATGGGGTAAATGGTTGTCGGGGGTGGCGGGAACTCCCACCCTAGTCAAGGCGCAACGATTATAGGATTAGATAGGATTTGATAGGATTCGCACCTGCGGTGCTTGATAGGATGCGCGGGAGGCTGAGGGGTGGCGGGAACTCCCACCCTAGTCAAGGCGCAACAGAATTAAGGGTTATTAAAGGCTATTAAGGGCTATTAAGGGTGCGCTACAAGCAAAAGAAACAAACATTAATCACCCTTAACTACCCTTACTCGCCCTTAAAAAAGAATTTTTAATTTTTAATTTTTAATTCTTAATTTTTATCGCCCTTACTAGCCCTTACTAGCCGTTACTAGCCGTTACTGGCCCTTACTAGCCTTTACCTGCCCTTTACTCACAACTCACAACTCTCAACTTCCTCCTCAATCGATAATATCAATAAAATGTTGAAAAAAGTCGCGTATGCTCTTTTTTATACAATAAAAAAAGTGTATCTTTGCACTATGTTTTTGCAGAGAGTACATAGTAAGCCGTTGGTGCAGCGTCGCAAGATGCAGCAGATGTCGAGGGCGAGCGTGTGCATATAGGGTCACTACAAGGGGTTGTAGCGACCTTTTTTGTTTAGTGAGTAGAGAGTAGAGAGTAGTGAGGATTGAATAGGAGCGCAGTCTGATGACTGCTTGAATAGGAGCGGGCTCAAAAGAGCCCTTAAATAGGATTGGATAGGATAGGCGCATAACCTTTCAGCGCATCCTATCAAGCACCGCAGGTGCGAATCCTATCAAATCCTATCAAATCCTATAATCTCTGCGCCTTGACTAGGGTGGGAGTTCGCAAAACATAAAGGAAAACAAACAGCAATAACAAACCACCGTTCTTTATAGCACGACTTTCTCCTGCGAAGCAGGACCAAGTCCCCCTTTTCCTAAAGGGGGATTTAGGGGGAATGTCAATACCTTCATCTAAAAACATAATGAAGGTATAACATAACAAAGAACCACAACATACGGAGTAACAAACAACAATACAATAAAAAAATTACACATTATGTTTTTAGATGAACGAGTATTTCAGGAGGGCTTGACCTTTGACGATGTGCTGCTTATGCCGGCATACTCGGAGGTTTTGCCGCGCGAGGTGAGCACCAAGAGTCGCTTCTCGCGCAACATCACGCTCAACATCCCAATCGTATCGGCTGCGATGGACACAGTAACCGAGGCTCCGATGGCTATTGCCATAGCACGCGAGGGTGGTATCGGTGTGATTCACAAGAATATGAGCATTGCCGAGCAGGCTGCGCAGGTGCGTCGTGTGAAGCGTGCCGAGAACGGTATGATTGACGATCCTGTCACCATCTCGCGCGAGAACACCGTAGGTGACGCACTCGATATGATGCGTGAGAACAAGATTGGCGGTATCCCTGTAGTAGACGAGAACCGTATGCTTGTGGGCATCGTAACCAACCGCGACCTCCGCTTCCAGAAGGATATGTCTCGCAAGATTGACGAGGTGATGACATCGGAGAACTTGGTGACCATCACCGAGGGCGAGAACACCGACGTTGCCGAGGTATTGCTCTCGAACAAGATTGAGAAGTTGCCTGTAGTGGACAACGAGGGACACCTCGTGGGCCTCATCACCTACAAGGACTTGACCAAGGCACAAGACCATCCGAACGCTTGCAAGGATGCTAAGGGTCGCCTTCGTGTGGCTGCGGGTATCGGCATTACGCCTGACGCAATGGAGCGCGTGGCTGCACTTGTGCACGAGAGCGTCGACGCAGTGGTGCTCGACTCGGCACACGGTCACAGCAAGGGCGTTGTAGGCTTGTTGAAGAAGATTAAGGAGGTATATCCAACCCTCGACGTGGTTGTAGGTAACATCGCTACAGCCGAGGCTGCACGCTACCTCATCGAGAATGGTGCTGACGGCATCAAGGTGGGTATCGGCCCGGGCTCGATCTGCACCACCCGTATCATTGCGGGCGTGGGTGTACCACAGTTGACCGCCATATTCGACTGCGCCAAGGAGGCACAGGGTAGTGGCGTGGGCGTTATTGCTGACGGTGGCTTGCGCTACTCGGGCGATATCGTGAAGGCACTCTCGGCAGGTGGTACTTGCGTGATGTGTGGCTCGATGTTCGCAGGTACCGAGGAGTCGCCAGGCGAGACCATCATCTACAATGGCCGTAAGTTCAAGACCTATCGTGGTATGGGCTCTATCGACGCTATGAAGGCTGGCTCGAAGGACCGCTACTTCCAGGATGGCGAGGCTAACGCAATGAAGCTCGTGCCAGAGGGTATCGTAGGTCGCGTACCATTCAAGGGCTCGTTGGCAGAGACTGTATATCAGCTTGTTGGCGGTATCCGTGCAGGTATGGGCTACTGCGGAGCACGCTCGATTGAGGAGTTGCAGAAGGCACGCTTTGTACGCATCACCTCGGCAGCTGTAGTGG
>JAFVOR010000070.1 GCA_017505725.1 Alistipes sp. | reverse complement strand
GCATCGCGCGGTGTAAGCCGTCGTGAGGTTGGTCACGGCCACCTCGCTTGGCGTGCGTTGAAGCCTATGGTACCAGTAGGCGAGGAGAATCCATACGCAGTTCGCGTTGTATCGGACATCCTCGAGTCGAACGGTTCGTCATCGATGGCTACCGTATGTGCAGGCTGTATGGCGTTGATGGATGCAGGTGTTAAGATCAAGAAGCCTGTATCGGGTATCGCAATGGGTCTTATCTCGGATTCGGCAACAGGCCGTTGGGCAGTATTGTCGGATATCTTGGGTGATGAGGACCACTTGGGTGATATGGACTTCAAGGTTACAGGTACCCGCGACGGTATCACTGCTACCCAGATGGATATCAAGGTTGACGGCCTCTCGTATGAGGTATTGTCGGCAGCTTTGGAGCAGGCTCGTTTGGGTCGCTTGCACATCCTCGACAAGATCACCGAGTGCATCGCTGAGCCACGCGAGGACTACAAGCCATTCGTACCACGCATCGAGCAGATTGTCATCGACAAGGAGTTCATCGGTGCAGTTATCGGTCCTGGCGGTAAGGTAATTCAGGATATCCAGAAGACTACCGGCACCACCATCACCATCACCGAGACCGAGACTTCGGGCTTGGTAGATGTATTTGGTCCAAACAAGGAGTCAATCGACGCAGCTATGGCTCGCATCAAGGGCATCGTAGCAGTACCAGAGGTTGGCGAGACATACCACGGTAAGATCAAGTCTATCGTAGACTTCGGTGCATTCGTTGAGATTCTCCCGGGCAAGGAGGCGTTGCTCCACATCTCGGAGATCGACTACAAGCGCTTCGAGACTATGGCCGAGACAGGCTTGAAGGAGGGTGACGAGATCGATGTTAAGCTCATCGGTGTTGATCAGAAGACCAACAAGCTCCGTCTTTCGCACAAGGCACTTCTTCCAAAGCCTGAGGGTTGGGTAGAGCCTGAGCGCAAGCCACGCGCACCACGCGGTGACAAGGAGCGCAGCGACCGTGGCGACCGTCGTCCACGCCGCGACCACCACAAGGAGTAATTTCAAGATTACTACATAGAGAAACGGAGCAGCCAAAAGGGTTGCTCCGTTTTTTTGCTATAATGTTTTATGGGGGACGGGCTAACGCCCTTATGGGGGCGCACCTTTGGTGCTATATGGGGGCGCCGATTGCATCGGCTTTATGGGGGTGATTTCGACTCCACTAAAAATCGTCAATGATGAGATTATTTGGATTAGACTTCAGGCAATGAAAAGCCACTTATGAGCAAGGAAATTTTGTGCGTTACGCAGTGACGCGAAAATCGTCAATGATGAGATTATTTTTGTGCGAAGCAAGGTAGCGAAAGCGCAGCATAGTAGACCTATGTGAGCATTTCGCTATCCGCAGATTCGTGCAAAAAGAACTCATCAGAACGATTTTCTTTCAGCGGAGAGGAGGCCGCAGGCGGCTTTAATATCCTCCCCTCGAGAGGCTCGTATGGTGGTCATAATACCACGCTGAGTGAGAGAATCACGGAAGGCTATCATCTTCTCATCGGATGGGGAGAAGTATGGAGAGTCGGGAATTTTGTGGAAACGAATGAGGTTGATGCGACACTTGATACCATCAAGCAGACGACAGAGCTCCTTGATATGGCGTGGAGAGTCGTTGAGGCCGCTCATCACGATATACTCGAAGGATACACGACGCTGATGGGTAAAGTCATACTCGCGCAAGATGTCGGCAATCTGGTGGATCGGATAGGCTCGCTCGATTGGCATAATGGCCTCGCGCTCCTCGTGGAAAGGGTTGTGGAGCGAAACTGCAAGATGCACCTGCGTAGAGTCGAGGAAACGACGCAGCTCGCGTGCAACACCCGCAGTGGAGAGGGTTATACGCGTTGGCGACCAGCCGAAGCCCCACTCCGAGGTGAGAATCTCGAGCGCACGCAACACATTGTCGAGATTGTCCAATGGCTCGCCCATACCCATAAAGACCACATTGGTGAGGCGGTCACGCTCGGGCAACGATGCTATCTGATTGAGGATGTCGCAAGTGGATAGCGAGTGGTGCAGACCGAGTCGTGCGGTAGCACAGAATCGACAACCCATACGGCATCCAGCCTGCGATGATACACAGAGCGTAGCACGCTCACGATCAGGGATATAAGCCGACTCCACAAACTCGTTCTCGGAGGTGCGGTAGAGGTATTTCTTGGTGCCATCCGACGAGGTCTGCTCACCCTCGGGCGCACGAAGTCCAAGTTCGAAACGCTCACCCAACGAGGCTCGCGCAACCTTCGAGAGGTTGGTCATCTCGTCAATTGTATGCACCCCCTTGCGATAGAGCCAATCGGCAATCTGCTTCGCCACAAAGCGAGGCAGTTGCAACTCGGCACACACCGCCTGAAGTTCACCTAAAGTCTTACCGTAGAGAAACTCCTTTGCCATCTGAAACTATTTTGCCTTGAGAGGTCCATCTACCAACTTAATACGATACTCGCTGTCGAAATCGTCCAAAACATATACCCAAAAACGTTCGCCGTTAGGCTCGACACGGAATACTATATGTCCACTCACCGAGCGGCACTTCTTGTAGACCTTTGGATATAGTTTGAGCATCGCCTCACCTACACTTGTGCAGTACATTCTACAGCCGAGTTTCGAGATGAAGCCTAACTTGCTCTGGTCGGGCTGAATTTCGCGGTTGCCAAAGCTTGTAACGCTCATCACCTGCGGCTGAAGCTCTTTCATACACTTCTCGTTCATTGAGTGTGGCGAGAGGTGATGATGCGCTTTTACAGCATCAACTTTTCCCACTGCTTTAGCTACAACATACTCATAGTCGTAGTAGTCGCCAATATCGCCCGCAGTCAAGAAGTCGAACTTGCCATATCGGATTACAAAACCGCACGAGGAGGCGTTTTCACGGATTGTGCGACCATTGTAGACATTGATTATCTTATTGTTTGACCTATCCCACACCTTTCCGTTTACGCAGACATTCTCAATCTTGAAGTTAGGGTATGCCGAAGGATTGTGGAGCAGAGCGAACTGATTTGTTGCTCCGAGCTCAAATTTCGAAGCCTTCATTCCGTCATTCTTGCTGTGATAATCGAGAAACTTGGCGTAGTTGGACATCGCATCGACACCTGTAGCCTGTGCAATGGAGTTCTCGTAGTCGGGATACGCACGGTCGTTCGCCTCGCGGAATGGAATCTGGTGATAGAGCTCGGTAGGACCTGTCATTATATAGTCACCCTTTTCGAACCTCTTCCATCTCTTATAACGTATCGAGCCCATATGATCCATATGGAAGTGCGAGAGGTGGTAGTAGTCGATAGTATCCTTGTATGGCATAAAGTTGCGGATGTAATCGGCATATACATCTGTTGGGCGAATATCATTATTCGGACGTGGGAGCGCCATTCCGTAAGGACTCTTCTTCGAAGGCTTGCTCTTATAGACCAACTCTCCGGCATCGACCACCATCGAGGTGCCATCGGGCATAACGATGAGCAGACACTCGCCACGACCTGTACTGATGGTGTGGATATCGAGATAACCTTCGCTCCAAGCAGGGAGCTGCTTGCCGACAAGACTACCTCTCTTTGGCTTTGCCACAGCGGCTGCTGCCACCAAGCAAATCGTGAGCACCAATACTACAACTCTTCTCATATCGCAATAGTTATTATAAATAATGTGCAAAGTTACATATAATTCGTTGAATTGAGAAATTTGGGGCAAAATAATTGGCAGACAGGGGTTTTGTTAAATTCTGATTTTTGGAGGAATGCCAGCAAAAACCAACGTAATGCCAAGTTGTTCCAAAGCTGAGTAACCT
>JAFVOR010000069.1 GCA_017505725.1 Alistipes sp. | reverse complement strand
GCGTTCTGCCGCACTTGCACTTTTCGTAATTGAGCGAGCAGATGTCGCGGGTACGGTAGCGGATGAGGGGGAAGCCCTCCTTGGTAATGGTAGTAAAGACCAGCTCGCCGGTGCTTGAAGTAAAAAACTACTCACTACTCACTACTCACTTAATCAAAGAACTCGTCTTGCGTTGTGGCGGTGGTGGTTGAGGTTGGCTGTTCGCTATCCTCGCACTTCACCTCAACCCAGCCCGCAGGTCGAGCAAAGCGGTCGGTGCGGTTGATGTTGATATCTGCATCTTTATGCACTTTTCGCAAGAAATCTCCCACGATAGGCAGAGCCATCACCGAGCCTTCGCCTCGGCTGTTGAGCGAGATAAACTGATCCTCGCCACCAACCCAGGCACCCGCAACCAAGCGTGGCACGATACACATAAACCACGCATCGCAGTTGTCGTTTGTGGTACCCGTCTTACCCGCTATCTCCACGCCATTCATACCGTAGGCCCATCCCATACGCACTCCTGTACCGTGTGTGATAACCTTCTGCATCATTGTCAGCATCGTGTATGCCGACTCCTTGCTGATGGCATCCTGCGACGAGGAGGTGAACGACGAGATGAGGTTTCCGTGACGATCCTCGATGTGTGTCACGAAGAGCGGCTTGGTGTGAACACCTTCGTTGGCGAAGGTGCAATATGCACTCACCATCTCATAAACATTCGACTCGAACGAGCCGACACACATCGCGTATACAGGGTCGATATAGCTTGCGATACCGAGGTTGTGGATGAAATCTGCCACCGCCTCGGGTTGTTTTGCCTGCTTCATAATCCAAGCCGAGTAGTTGTTGCGGCTCTGCATCAAGCCCCAGCGCAGAGGGTGCAGAGTGCCGTCATACTCGACATTGCCCGCCTCCTTTGGCGACCACACTACACCTGCTCCCGTCTCGATGGTTACAGGGAGGTTTGGTACCATTGTGCAAGGTGTGTAGCCGAGGTGGTCGATGGCGAAGGTGTAGATAAATGGCTTCACCGTTGAGCCCACCTGACGCTTGCCCTGCTTGGCCATATCGTACTTGAAGTAGTGGAACGAAGGACCTCCCACATAGGCCTTCACGTGGCCCGACTGCGGCTCCATAGCGACAAAGCTTGCACGCATCATACGCTTGTAGTGGAGTATCGAGTCGCGTGGCGTGAGCAGTGTGTCGCGCTCACCCTTGTAGGTGAAGATCTTCATCTTGCACTTCTTCCTGAAGCTTGCCGCGATCTCCTTCTCGCTGATGCCCTCCTCCTTCATATTCTGATAGCGGGCCGAACTCTGCATAGCACGCTTCATAATATTCTCGACCTGGGCGTTGGTGGCATTCTTGAAGAGCACCTTTGTGGCACGCACCTGCTTGTCCATAGCGGGTTGTACAACCTTGGCCATATGGCTGTAGAGCGACTCCTCGGCATACTGCTGCATCGAGGCATTGATGGTGGTGTAGATCTTCAGACCATCGCGGTAGAGGTCGTAGTTGGTGCCATCGGCCTTGTAGTTCTTGCGGCACCAGCCCACCAACGGATTCTCGTCATACTCCTTGCACGCCTGCTCGTAGTCCCATTCGGTGTAGAAGTTGCGGCGGCTCGGACGCTTGGCATTCATCGTCAGACGCAACATCTCTCGGAAGTAGGTTGCATAGCCCGTATTGTGCGATACAGGCTTGTAGTTCAGTACGATAGGCAGAGCCATCAGCGAGTCGCACTCTGCTCGGGTGATGCCACCTGCAGCCTCCACGCGCTTGAGTACGGTGTTGCGACGCTTGAGCGAGTTCTCGGGGTTACGCACCGGCGAGTAGCGGGTAGGGGCATTCACCACACCCACCAATACTGCCGCCTCCTGAAGGTTCAATTCGTGCGGTGCCTTGCCGAAAAAGGTTGCCGCTGCCGACTTTATACCATAGGAGTTCGAGCCATACTCTACGGTGTTGAGATACATAGCTACAATCTCCTCCTTGGTGTAATTGTATTCGAGCTTGAGGGCTGTGATCCACTCCTTGAACTTCGATGATATGAGCTTGGCTATGCGAACAATCTTGCCCTCGCCACGCGATGTGTCGCGTGGGAAGAGGTTCTTGGCGAGCTGCTGCGTGATGGTACTACCACCACCCTGCGACGAGCGTTGCAGAACGATAGTCTTTACCGCCACACGCGCCAACGACACGAGGTCGATACCCGAGTGCGAGTAGAAGCGCACATCCTCGGTGGCGATGAGGGCTGCCGCAAGCGGTGGCACTTCGTGGTCGGCCACTACGAGCATCTGCGACTCATCCTCGGGGAAGAGGTCGGCATACTGCACATAGGAGCGGTTCTGCACAAAGAAACTGCCGATGCTCTTGCCATTGTCGGCATAGATCTCGGTGGCGAGGTTGCTCTTCGGGTTCTCCAACTCCTCGAAGGATGGCATACGACCGAATACGCCGAGCGCAGTGAGCGTAAGCATCAGTGCAAGGAGTGCAACGGGAGTCATTGCACATATCCACAGTATGGGAATGATTCTGCTCCTCTTTTTGTTTCCACTTCTGGTGGTTTTGCTATTCTTGTTTGTCATATCTCTATTTTTTAGAACGGTAGTCCGAAACCTACCGATACAAATGGTCTCTGCTTGCCGTGTGGTTGATATATCGAGAGGGTCAACGATGTCGTACCCGCCTCAGGCATATGGAAGAGGTTGAAGTCGAGCGAGAGATCTCCTCCGTAAGAGAAGATATTCTTGCGTACAGTCTGGGTGAAGACATTGCCCGTTGGCTTGTCAACAACCGCAAACTTCTGGTTGAACGAAGCGTAGTCGAAGCCGAGGTTGATGCGTACACGCTTGAAGAATATGAGCGAGCCTCCCAGGTCGGGATACCAGACAGGCAGAGCGTAGTTGAGCGAGGTTGCAACATAGTTGCGATTGTCAATCTCCGATGTGTAGAATCCTCGCGGAACGAGTCGTCCCGAGTGGAATGCGAGGTTAGAGAGTGCATCCTGGCGGTCGAAGCCTCGCAACGATGTCTGATATACTGCAGCAAGCGATAACGAGTGGTGCTTTGCCACACCCGGGAAATAACCCTTAGCATAGACCGAAACGAGGTGGCTGAAGTTTTTATCCTCGGGGTTGAGGGCGTAGTTCATCGAGAACACCTGTCCCCAGCGAGGCAGAAAATCCTTGTGGGCAAGCCGCACCTGGTCTTGGAAACCAGCACCGAACTGCAAGAGGTGTACACCCTCCTTGTAGCCTATCTTGGCGATGTTGCTCACTGTGCCCTTACCAATCGCCACAGAGAGTTTATCGACCTTTGCCACCAGACCATTTGAGTAGTTGTAGCCCGCCGACACCTGTACATAGCGGGTGTGGTAGCCCGCTTGGAAGTAGAGTGGCAGCGACGCCATCACACCCACATTGTAGTATCGTCCAAGTTCCGGCACCTCGTTCAACACAAGCTCCTCCTTGCCCGTGATAGGGTTGGTCACATACTCCTCCTTACCTCCCGGCAGTACAGATTCGTACCTCTTTGTGATAGGGTCGTAGAGGAATGTGTATGCCGAGTAGAGTTGCTGCGTACCGCCATAGGTGGCGTTGATACTGAGGTTTACACCTAGTCCGTAGTAGCGGAACGACCCCTTGAAGATGTGGCCCTCGCGTGCATTCCAGCCCCAGGTGAGGAATCCGTCGGCAGTCGAGAGTATGTTCTGCGACATAATCGTAGCACCGAGGTTGAAGTCCAACGCGCCCTCCTCGGCCAGAGCAAACGGATCGTAGGATACGGGAGCCCACGAGTGGATATTGAAGAGGTGTGCCGGCCCCGAGTAGCGTTTGTCGCGCAGAGGCTTTGCCTTGCCACCCATCTGCGACGCTATTCTCATCGAGTCTACACCCACAAACTTCACGGTGTCGAGGTTGATGGTACTCCAGCGTTTGCGCTCGGGATTGACGAGGTTGATAGGCAACTTCGCATATTCTACCTCTGGTAGAGTGTCACGCACAACCTTCTGCTCTGCCAGGTGGTATCCATAGCGGTCGTAGGTGGTCATTGCCACCTTGTTGCCACCACCCGGCATTGGCGAGAACGATCCATAGGTCGATGCCGAGATGCGATATTCGCTCTCGGTGCGGAGGTCATAGCAGTGCACCTCGTCCTTGCCCGACTGAATCGAGCCGAAGTACAATACGCCATCCTTGGCACGAAGGTCGCTGAGAGTGATGTATGCCCCCTGTGTGATATGCTCTATCTCACGATTTTTGCCCACGCGACCGAGCCACATACCGCTGTCGTCGGTGGCTATGAAGTAGAGTGCGCGGGTGTAGTTGTCGTAGGCCAAACCGTGAATCTCGATATCTGACGGAATCTCCACACGCAGATATTCAGCCTTTTGGCGTGGTAGCGGGTTGCCTCGCACGATGTGGTACTCGCCACTTGGCAGATACTCCACCCAAGCCAACTCATCCTTGCTGATGGTGGTGGCGTAGAGGGTTTTACGCATCGTGTTGATGGTTTTGGTCTTGCCACTCTCCACATCCATATAGCAGAGCTTAGAGTTTACTCGCTCGGCGAATAGCAGACTGCGACGATACTCGGTCCACCACACTCTTCCATCGACAACCTCGCTTGGGCGGGTTGAGACCATACCTGTATATGCCAGATGTCTCCGCTTGCCATCCTTCCGTGAAGTCAGCACAAAGGCATCGGGCGTATCGAGGGTCTTGTAGAGCGAGAGGATTCTGTTCTCGTCGAGATATTGCGGATAGCGATAGGTTGTGTAGCCCTTCTCGACATCGAGCGAGAGTTGGGTCGAGGTGTTGGGCTGGTAGGGTAGCGAGTTCCAGTGCTCGTTCAGGTCGGCAAAGGTCTCGCGAGTGAGTGTTTTGGTGGTGGTGCGATAGAACTTTCGCAGTCCCGCATAAGTGGTGACAATTAAATATGGGTTGCGTACAGCAAAGTATACGATTTTATCCCAAATATTCTCGTTGTACTTGGTGTTTGCGTAGGATGTTATCTGGTAGCCAAGTTGGTAGTGGTCGGGGATATACTCCTTGAACGAGCCACAGAACCACTTGCTCAGATTTCTCCCCTTTGCAAAGTTGCCCACCGCGCGGTAGTGCATCGTGAAACTTGGCTGCAAGGCACGACCAAATGACGACATCTGTGTCTCGGAGAGTGTGGCATCGCCCTCCAGGCCCCAAAGAGGCATAAAGAGCAGACCTATGGTCGAGCTCTGCTGACCTATCAGGTAGCTGAATATGCGAACAAAGCCTCGGTTAAGGTTGTTGTATTGCACTGCGTGACGATATTCGTGGGCAGCGAGTTGCTTGAGCCAAGGCATTGAGTAGCCACTCACCGCCGGTGACGAGAGTATCTCGATACGCTTTGGCAGCCACATCACCATACCATTCGACGAGAAGTTCTCGGGGTGAATCACAAAAGGGATCTTCATCGGACCGTGTCGAAAGCCGAAGTCGATAGATGGTTGCACAGCTCGGGCGTAGTACATCATCTTGTAGCCGAGTGAGCGTGCGGTGTCGGGGTAGATGACATCAATCTTGTCGCCCTTGAGCTTCTGCCACTTCATACTGGGGCTATCGGCACCCCACGAGTAGTATTGTGCCGAGGCCGAGGCCACTGCAAAAATCGCAACTATGGCGATAGCGATATGTCGTAATCCCTTAATCAACTCTAAAACCTCTATTTATCCCCCCTCTTGTTAAATATCTTGTCGCAAAAGTCGAGGTAGTTTCTCCAATCGTAGAGTGTTATGTTGTGTTTTCCCTGGCGGATGTGGTAACCCACATCGTTCATTATTGGTTGTTCAATCTCGGGCATCTCGGCCGAGGTCATACCCTTCATTCCGTAGAGCTCGAATACGGGCGAGGCGTGGTAGGTTGCAAGGTACTCGCCCTTCGGGTCTGCCCAGCGGTCCAGACTTGCGCTGGCAACATAGAGGTGTCGTGGCGCAACAAGCGCGAGGAGTTCGTGCTGATCGAGTGGCAAATCCCTCTCTCGCATACTGTATTTCGTAAAATTCTTGCAGAACCAATGCGGAAATTGTCGAGTTATGAACTCCACATTCTCGCCTATCACTCTCTTTGAGAGTGCAGCACCTCCGCAACCCGAGTTGTTCGATATCACGACCTTGAATCTCTTGTCCTGCACGCCTGCCCAAAGAGCCGCCTTGCCCTGGCGTGAGTGTCCAATTACGCAGAACTTCTCCCTGTCTGCCCAAGGTTGTAGCTCCACCCAGTCGGCAATGCGGCTGAGTCCGTATGCCCATACGCCGATGGCCTGCCAGCGACTACTCTCATCCTCGGTTACGGGAAGGAGGTTCGACAGGCGCACCAAATCTCTCGGTTGTGCCTTGCGGGGTGTGACATCGGGGTAGATGTCGTGGTAGCACATTGTGACAACGGCATAACCTCTCTCGATAATCTCCTCCATAGGCCAACGCTCAACTTGTGTACCTCGTTGGAGTAGCTTGCTGCTCAAGTCGGTGATACCCTCGAAGTATGGAGAGTAGCGCACCCACTCGTCGGTCGTTGTGCAGTGGTTACCCTTGAAGTTGTAGCCGATAAATACGGGAACACGCTCCTTGCGATTGTTCGGATAGTGGACCAGAGCCAAAGCCTTGTGCTTCTGACCCTTGTGCGAGAAGGTGAACATCACCTGCTGCGCTGTAGCCTTGCCATTCAGAGCGTCACTCTTTTTGGCTACCACCTTGTAGTGAACATTCAACTTCCCTTTTGGTGTCTCTCCGTAGATGTGCTCCTCGAACAGTTTCAACAGTTCGGGACGACGCACCCTCTCCCACTGTTCGGTGGTGGTCACCTTTGTTCCATCGTTGCAGATGAGTGGGTCGGGGAGGGTGTATGGCGCAATCTTCGACTCGTCATAGTTGATATTTCTCCTCTTTGCCGACGAGGTTATTGCAACGGTAAAGAGCAGAGACACCAATATGGCGGTCTTCATAAATATGTTGGTCATTATCCGCATCTTATCCCCCCCCCCCTCTTATCTCTCTATTCTTCAAACTTTAAGTATCTCCACCCCTTGTTGGTGTAGCAACCAATTTTGTTGGTCAGAGTATTGTAGTAGAGCGTTCCTACAGGTACTGCGGTCGACTCTATCTGCTCGTTGTGGTAGAAGGTGGTCGTTGGAGCCTTGTCGAAGCGACCGAGTGTGAAAGGAACAAACGAGAGGGCCCAGCGACGACCAAAGTCTACACCCTCACGAGCGTCGTCCGAGCCGAGTTTCACCCATCCGAAGTGGCGCTTCTCGCGATAGAGCCCTTTGGGCGAGTAGACCTGAATGCAGGCGATGTCGGGAGCTTGCTTGCCTATAAGCATAGTTAGTCGGCAGCTCTCTTTGGCGTTCCAACCCTCAAAGAGGTGGCCTCCGTCAACAAACTTCGAGAAGGGAGTACCTACGGTGCTGTTCCAACGACCGAGGCCTCCGCGTACCGAGAGCATAACGGTTGATTCGACCACTCCGTCAAAGGTGTTGAAAATGGGGGTTTTGGAGGTGTTGAAGCCGTAGTTGTAGCGCACATCCTGCCACTTCTCCCACTGTGGGTCGCAAGGGGTGGTGCGGCTGACCTTTTCGCGCTCCAACTCGCTAACCTTGTTCTGTAGGGCCTCGACTTGGGTTGTCAACTGCTCAATCTTCCGGAGCAGTTTTCTGTTCTGCGCCTCTGTCGGGCAGATCAGCGCAATGGCCATTGCCAAAAGTGCTATCTTCTTCATTCTCTTGCTAGTCGTCGTTAAACCTTCTTTGTCTGTGTATAGCCCTTTTGGATGAGCAGAGCAGTTACGCGGTCACGATGGTCGCCTTGGATAATTATCTCACCCTCCTTGACCGAGCCACCCACGCCACAACCTCGCTTGAGGTCGCGACCAAGTGCCTCCAAATCATCGCTCTTGCCCACAAAGCCACGCACTACGGTAGCCACCTTGCCACCGCGTCCTTTGGTGTCGCGCCATACGCGCAGCGTCTGCTTCTCGGGAGCGAGAGTCTCCTCCTCTGCCACCTCGCCGCAGTCGTATGTAAAATCGGGATTTGTCGAATAGACCATTCCGAGTCGCTCTTTCCAATCAGCCATTTCGTATTCAACTTTTCAGATAACGATGCAAAAGTAACAAATATTTTTTGTTTCCTTGCCAATAATTTGTATATTTGTAAACAAATATCAAAAAAAAGCAGCTATGGCGGGCCGCAAAAAGAGAGAGCGAGGATACGAGGCTATGGTCAGGAAGATGCGTGACGAAGCCTTTGTGCGAGGTGGTGTGGATGTCTCGAATCTGCCCGCATCGTTGCCTGTTTGCGATGGTAAGCGTCTGGTGCGAGTCTTTGTCGAGGGGTACGAGGATGTGGCCTTCTGGCGATGCATCTTCGACAACTTCAAAAACCCCTATCTCCGTTTCGAGATCTCGGTGCCTACACGCAAGGATTTGCCAAAGGGCAAAAAGGTGCTTCTCTCGATGGCGCACGAGGCGTGCGAGGAGATGCTGCTTTGTATGGACTCCGACTTCGACTACCTCTTTGGCGAGGATGATGAGCAATCACGCCTGATAAACTCGTCGCCCTATATATTCCACACCTACACCTACGCCACCGAGAACTATCTCTGCTACGCCCCATCGCTCCACAATGTATGTGTTAAGGCTATAAAGAACGATGCTCACATCTTCGATTTCGAGCACTTTATGGCGGAGTATTCACGAGCCATCTACCCACTCTTTCTGTGGTATGTTCTCTCGGCATCGCGCAATAGCGAGCGAGTGCTGCTGCTGCACGACTTCAAGGCTGCGGTACGCATAGGTTACATCGACATCGAGCGCAATGGCGACAACACCATCGAGTGGCTCAAGCGCAATATCGAGCGCAAGGTGGCTTCGCTCGAGGCGGATAATCCCGATATGGCGGCTGCTATTCCCGAGTTCGCAGAGCGACTCCGCAGTAGGGGTGTCGAGCCCGAGCTGACCTATCACTTTATGCACGGTCACACGCTGATGGACAATGTGGTGATGGTGGTGCTCGATGGTGTCTGCGAGAAGTTGCGACAACTCTCGCTGGCGCAGATAATCTACTCGTCGAAAGAGGGTGTGGCGCTCAAGAACGAGATCAGCAACTACAACAACTCTCTGCGTTCGATTCGCGATGTGCTGCTCGACAACGACAACTACACCTCGTCGCCTCTCTACAAGCGTCTGAAGGCTGATATTCAACGATATATCGATGCTACGATTGCGAAAATAGAAAATAATCGGATTTAATAAAATAGATGAAAAAGTTACTCTCTCTCACCCTGCTTGCCACCACTCTCTGCGGTGGCATTGCGATGGCTCAACCGAACGACAAACCTGCAAAAAAGCGCATCTATATGAGCTACATTTTGCACGGAAATATGAACTATGACCGATATGTTCGCACCACCCTGTGGCGCGATTTTCCTATCATATACGACAACCTCTTGACCTTTATGGACGAGCATCCCGATTTCAAGGGACAACTCCAGTTCTCGGGTCAGACGCTCAACTCGCTGAAGCAGGCTGCGCCTCAGGTGCTCGACCACGCTATGCGAATCCACAAACGCGGTCAGCTCAACTTCACGGGAACCTTCTACTCCGAGCCTGTGAATGTCAATATGGATGGCGAGACCAACTATCGTTGCGCTCTGCTTGGCACACGCATCGTCGAGGATTTCCTCGGCACCAAGACCGATGGTTTCTACCTTCAGGAGCGTGCCTACCATCCGCAGTTGCCTTGGATTTTGGGCAACTCGAATGTCTCGTGGACACCTATTATCACCAATGACGATTCGTGGCGACCATTCCTCCTTTCGGGACTCGATGGCAGCCGCTCGGTCTGCGTGCCAATCACCCGTAGCAAGGTGTTGCAGCGTGCGATGGAGGCCCCTGCAAATAGCCTTCTCACCATCGAGGAGGACTATGAGATTCCGCAGAAGTTCAGCCGCACCTATGCCCAGGTGGCAGAGTTCAACGCCAAACACGACGACATCGAAGTGGTGTGGATTACCGTCAAGGAGTATATAGAGAAGTTCGGTCTCGGCAAGGAGCAGTATGTCGACCACTCGGCAAAGGTCGACGACCTTGCACACGGAACATACTCGCGCTGGACTGCCGATCCTCTCGACATCATCGTTCAGGAGTACACCGAGTTAGCTATGCGTGACTTCCGCAGTGCCAACATCCTCGATGCGCTCCTGCACCACAGCAAGGGCTGGCGTGTGGATAAGGCAGTTGCCGAGAGCGACTTGACCACTATCGACGATCCGCTTGCGTGGAATATCGAGCGTGCCGATCTCTATCCCGATGTAGAGCCAAAGTTCCTCGCTCGCGATGGCAAGATTACCACACTCTCGCGCTCGGAGCATCAACTCTTGTGGGCTGTAAATAGCGACTCAAAAGGCTGGTATCCGCTCTACGAGAAGCGTAGCGAGCGTATCACAGCACTAAAGAATAGTTCGGCTCTCGCCAAGTCGGTCATCTATGATGGTATGGCGAAGATTGCCGATAATATAAAGTTGAAGGGCTATGACACCTACTTTATGGCGCTCTGTATGGATCACACCACAAAGCGCAAGGTGACCCTCTCGACCGATCGCGCCTACACCATATACGACTATGCAAGTGGCAAGCCTCTCGCAAGCCACTGTGTTCGCGATGGCGAGGGCTACACCATTGAGTTCGAGGCGGAGTTGCCATCGTTTGGCTACGCAATCTTCGGTGCAAAACAGCTCGAGAAGGCGGAGGTGAAGGTTTGGCGTGAGGGTAAGAGCATCTCGGTGGGCAATATCTCGGTCACAGCTTCGGACGAAAAGGTTGTACTCAACGAGGGTGGTAGAGTGACCGAATTGACACTTGCTCCGTTCCAGATCAAGGCTTTGGCCGAGATGAAGGATGGCAAAGGCGATGGCGAGTGGCGTGATGCCAAGCAGTATGGCCCGACACGCACAAAGGTGTGCGGAGCGGAGCTTATCGTCGACCGTCAGATTGATTGGTTGGTGCATATGCGCCAACACTTTGTGATAGAGGCAGGCAGGGTGTTGTGCAACATCTCTTTCACAATGCCTCATCCCGCCATTATCCGTCGCGTGGGTGGCAAGGCTCGTTCGTTCGATCCACGAGGCCTTGACCTCGTAATCTCGACGGGCAAACCGTGCAAGACGGTATTCGACATACCATTTGGTATGAGCGAGTATGCCAAGTCGGGCGAGGGACACTTCTGTCTGCTCAACCTCTGCTCGCTGGAGGGTGCCGACGGAGGCTTGGTGGTGATGCCTCGCTCTGGCGAGCAGGGCTTCTCGGTAGATGCCGACAAGGGCGATATGACGCTCTACCTCGGTGCATCGACAGTCTCGGGACCTATCCGCGATGTGAAGATCACATTCGTGACACCTGTGAATGTATCGCAGGAGCCGGCTTGGTATCTCGAGCCATTCCACGGAACCTACAACCACTCGATAGTGTTCGACACCTACAAGGGTAAGTGGCAGGAGAATAATACTTTGCAGCAGATTAAGGTGGCTTCGGCACCTGTCTATGTGCGTCAATGCCTCGCAACCAAGAAGGGTGCGCTTGCTCCGCAGGGCTCGTTGTTGAAGGCTTCGTCGGCAGAGGTTGAGATCACTTCGGCGGAGGTTGTCGGGGGTAAGTTGCAGGTGCGCCTCAACGAGCGCCGTGGCAAGAGCGAGAGTGTAGAGTTGCAAACCGAGAAGGCGAAGAGCAAGGTCGAGGTGAAACCATTTGGAATTGTGCAACACACGCTATAACGGATGAGAAAGGGAGTTCTCTGCCACGAGCCACAGCTGCTGACCAAGCAGGGACGCACCGAGAGGTGTATCTATGAGATCGATGCCGAGGGCGTTGGCGTGTTGTACCTCATCTCGGCCAGAAGTATACACACACTTGCATCTACAAGTTTACTAACGAGTAGAAACAAATAGCAAGCACATAAGAGAGGGCGTCCAATCGGCCAGCCTTGATTTAATTTTAACTGATTGATTTTCAGTGCTGTTTTTACGAAAAAAGCGAAATCCTACATAGAAGACTACTTGGAGGTTATGGTTAAATCCATTTCCCGACGAGTAAAATGTGTATAGCAGTTTTGAAAGTACGGCTCTGAAATCGAGCATCTTTCGCTGATGCGGTATGAATAAAATAAATGGGAATTATATACTTTGGGCTTGTTAATATAAATAAGAGCGTCATTGCGAGAGCCGTTAGGCCCGTGGCAATCTCCCGCTTTTATTTTAATTAACAATAATGGAGATTCCCACAGTCGCTACGCTCCTTCGGAATGACGATTTTTTTACAAGCCCAAAGTATATAGTTCCGAACAAATTGGTGCGTGACGGGACTACATCGTTCCCTACACGCACCAATTTTTGTGTATAGACTATTCTCTTACTTCTTACTAAGTGAAAGAATTACAGTGAAAGTCTCAAAGGTTGCCATAAACTCCTTTTCCAACTCGGCAATCTGTGCCTCGCTGAACTTCTTACCCTCGTTCTGCTCCTCTATAATGCTTACAAAGCCACCAATCCACGCAGCCTGCTTTGGCATAATG
>JAFVOR010000068.1 GCA_017505725.1 Alistipes sp. | reverse complement strand
GAAACGAACACCAAGAGAAGGTTTCGCTCCTTCACCTTGATATCCTCCTGCTTCACATTCGGATCTGCCATTGGTGGCAACATTCGCACGATACCGGTATCGATATCCATTGTGGAAACCACAAGGAAGAAGATAAGCACGGTAAACGCGATATCCGCTTGCGACGAGGCGTTGATTTCAGGTATTTTCTTACTTTTAGCCATAAATACTCTACTACTTTAATGCGTTGCGAACCTCTCCTACAAGTGTAACGAGAATCGTTGCAGCTGCAACTACATAAGTTACGAGGATACCTGTCTCGGAGATAACCAACTCGAATGGATCATCGAATACACCACCTGCCGAGTTTGGAATAACCAAACCATCGTGGCTGAGTGCAATGCCGAGTGCTGCGCCTACGACAACTACAACCAAAACAACAGCGATAAGCGTGTTCTTCAATCCCGCAGGGTTGGTAATCGTACCCTTGATGGCCGCACAGATGACGCTAAGAATTGCTACTACGAGCAACGCATAGCCCCACATGAGGTTCCAACTGATGGCAACTTCTGCACCACCCGAAACAACCGCCCAAGCTACAAGGCCGAGGGTTATGCCGAAGAGCACTGCCATCAAAATATTTAACATCTTTTTCATAAAATTCGTGTTGTGTACGATTATTCGTTAATCAAATTATTTCTTGTTGTATGCAGTGAGCATATCGGTCAAAGTGATCGAAGCATCCTCCATCTCGTTTACCATACCGTCGATCTTAACGATAACGAAGTTGTAGAACACCTGGTGAACCATAGCTGCGATGAGACCGAGGAGAGTGGTCAAGAGGGCCACCTTCATACCACCTGCTACGAGTGCCGGACTGATATCACCTGCTGCCTGGATCGAGTCGAACGACTGAACGAGACCAACAACGGTACCCATAAATCCGAGTGATGGCGAGAGCGAGATGAACAACGACAACCAGCCGAGACCCGACTCCAAACGACCTGTCTGAACCGAACCGTACGATACTACTGCCTTCTCAACTGCGTCGAGACCGAGGTGGTAGCGATCCAAGCCCTGATAGAAGATCGAAGCGATAGGACCACGCTTGTTGCGGCAAACATCCTTAGCAGCCTCGATGCCACCCTCTGCCAAAGCCTTCTCTACCTGAGCGATGAACGCCTTGGTGTTGATGGTCGAAAGAGTGAGGAAGAGGATACGCTCAACAGCGATAGCCAAACCGAGTACCAACACGATGAGGATTGGGAGCATCCATCCCCAACCTCCCTCGAGGAACTTCTGCATCAAAACATAGTGAAGCGACTCACCTGCAAGTGCAGTCTCTGCGTTTACGGTCTCAGCAACAACCTCTGTTGCTGGCTGCTCTGCTGCTGCAGTAGCGACCTCCTGTGCGATTGCAGTGCCGAATGTCATTACAGCAGCTGCCAAAACCAAAAATAATTTTTTCATAGTTTTTAATAAATTAAAAATTTGTTTGTTGTTTTTTATGTGTTTTGTTAGTAAAAATTTTCGTTTCGCGCCGTTGGCTTCTATTGGCGAACCCACCATACGAGCAATCTAATCGTTTGTACTGCAAATAATTAGGGGGTACTCGTTGCCAACAACAGTCCAAAATCGGGCATATTACAGTCCGAAATATAGAACTTTTTTTTTGTTTTTGCAAACTTGAAAATTTTTTCCATTGTCATTTTTCGGTATTTACAGGATATTTATTACCTTTGCAAAGTGGTAATTTGACGGCGTTAAGCCTGCTTTGCACTCTTTTCCTCCTCGCGGCTCGGCATAGTGCAAACAAGTTTGCCCTCTGCTCTCGCTCCGCAGCGTCGGTTAGGGGAGTTAGAGTAGTTAGCGGTGCGCGGGAGGCTGAGGGTTGCGGGAACTCCGACGGTGGTCAAGGCGCAACGATTATAGGATTAGATAGGATTCGCACCTGCGGTGCTTGATAGGATGCGCGGGAGAGAATGCAAAATTAGAAAATAGATAACAAGGGGGGGGACCCCCACAGGCGAATCCCCAAAGGAGAAAATCGCCATAGAGCAATCTCTTGATTGCGACGCCATAAAGCACCATAGGTGCGCCGCCACAGAGGGCTGATAAGCCCGACGACAAAAGAGATGTAACAAAAAAAACATAAGAATATGGAGAAGACAAAGGTACTTATCATTGGTAGCGGACCTGCCGGTTTCACCGCTGCAATCTATGCTGCACGCGCTGCTCTCAACCCTGTTTTGTACGAGGGAATCGAGCCGGGAGGACAGCTTACAACAACCACCGAAATCGAGAATTTCCCGGGCTATCCCGAGGGTATTCGAGGCACCGAGATGATGAGCGATTTGCGTGCTCAGGCACTCCGTCTCGGAGCCGATGTTCGCACCGGTATCATCACCAATATCGAGACTTCGGAGCGTCCGTTCCGTGTCACCGTTGACAACGAGAAAGAGATTGAGGCAGAGGCAGTTATCATCTGCACCGGAGCATCGGCAAAGTACCTCGGTCTGGAGTCGGAACTCAAGTACCGCGGCATTGGCGTGAGTGCCTGTGCAACCTGCGATGGTTTCTTCTACCGCAAGCAGGATGTGGCAGTCGTAGGTGGTGGTGACACCGCTTGCGAGGAGGCTACCTACCTCGCTTCGCTCTGCCGTCAGGTCTACCTCATCGTGCGCAAGCCTTTCCTCCGCGCATCGAAGGCTATGCAGGAGCGTGTCTTCAACACCCCTAACATCAAGGTCTTGTTCGAGCACAACACCGTAGAGGTATTGGGCGATTTGGATGGCGTGACAGGTGCCCGTCTCCGCAACGGAGCAGGCGAGGAGTACGACATCGATATCTCGGGCTTCTTCCTCGCTATCGGTCACCACCCTAACACCGAATTGGTTAAGGGCAAGGTAGAGTTGGACGAGCAGGGCTACATCGTGGTTGAGCCTGGCACATCGAAGACCTCGGTCGAGGGTATCTTCGCCGCAGGTGATGTGCGTGACCCTCACTACCGTCAGGCTATCGTAGCAGCAGGCTCGGGTTGCATCGCAGCACTCGACGCAGAGCGTTGGCTCGCATCGCAGAAATAGCGTATAGAATATGAACTTTACGGGAATAATAGTTGGTCTGGCTACCTTCTTGGTGATAGGTCTTTTCCACCCTATCGTCATCAAGGCGGAGTACTACCTCGGCACAAAGTGCTGGTGGGCTTTCCTCCTTGCCGGAGTGCTATTCTGTGCATTGTCGATAGTGATTGAGAACCTCATCGCCTCGACCATACTTGGTGTCACCGCCTTCTCCTCGTTCTGGAGCATTCTCGAACTCAAGGAGCAGCGCGAGCGAGTGAAGAAGGGGTGGTTTCCAAAGGGTCCGGGACATAAAGAGTAAAAAATGATTTCGGTAACAATTTTAGGATCGTCGTCTGCCAAACCCACAGCAAGCGGATACCCTTCGGCACAGGTGGTAAACTGCAACGAGCAGTACTTTCTGGTCGATGCGGGCGAGGGTGTGCAGAAGCAGATGTTCCGCTGTGGCATCAACCCGTTGCGGTTGCGGGCAGTATTCATCTCGCACCTCCACGGTGACCACTGCTTCGGATTGTTTCCGCTCATCTCGACACTAGCTCTTTATGGCAAGAAGACTCCGCTAACCATCTATGCACCAAGACCTTTTGGCGAGATTTTGGAGTATCACATTCGCTACTTCGACCCCGAACTACCCTACGAGGTAGAGTGGGTCGAGGTGGATACCACCAAGCACCAGATAATCTTCGAGAACCGCTCGATGGAGGTGTGGAGCATTCCGCTCCGCCACCGTGTGCCGACCTCGGGATACCTCTTCCGCGAGAAGCCGCTACCTCGCAATGTCGACAAGTTCGCCATCGAGCGATACGGACTTTCGGTAAAGCAGATTGTAGCCGCCAAGGAGGGGCTCGACATAGAGTTGGAGGATGGCACCACGCTGCCAAACGAGAAGATAACCTTCGTGGCACACCCTCCACAGTCGTATGCCTACTGCTCCGACACCAACCGCTCGGGCGCAGTAGCAAAGTATGTTGCGGGCGTGGATATGCTCTATCACGAAGCAACCTATGGCGCTGAACATCAGCGCGATGCCAAGGCCCGAGGACACTCCACATCGGTGGATGCCGCCAAAACCGCATTGGCAGCAGGGGCAAAAAAGTTGCTGATAGGACACTTCTCCTCACGCTACAAAGACCCTACACCGCTTCAGGAGGAGGCTCGTGCCATATTCCCCGAAACCTACATCGCCAAAGAGGGCGAAACATTTCGTATATAGACAAAAAAAATGCAAAATGCAAAAT
>JAFVOR010000067.1 GCA_017505725.1 Alistipes sp. | reverse complement strand
TAAAAGCTATCAGAATATTGAAACACGGCAAGAGAGCCAAATCACTAATCAAGTATGGTCTGGAAGAAATCGCAAACGTTCTTCTAAGACCGCTCTACAAGCCGAAATTCGATGTGTTCAAATTTTTGTCATGTACTTAATAAATATATGAAAAATTCTTTTTGGTCGGCTTTTTCATGGAAAAGAGCGCTCCCTTTGATAATCTTTGTCATTGGAGTTGGTTCATATGTATTGGCTTTTACAACCTATTACAATGATGAATTTTACAAAGAACTATTAATGACGGTTGGCAATGTTCTTGTTGTAGGTGTCTTGTTTGGGTTCTTATCTAATGTAACTCAGCTATTGGGCATATTCAAAGAGGAACTGCAAAAGATTATATATGGCAAGGAGTTTTTAAGCCAACGCAACGACCTTTTACCATTATGGGAAACGGTATCCAAAGAATTATTTAAGAATAAATTTCCAAAAATAAGTGAGCGATTATTAAAAACAGTGGCAAGATATTTACCTAAAGACGAAGTTAGTTTTTATGATGATTATTATGTAAATTACACAATTGATTGGATAGATGAGGAGAATGGTATTATATCAGTAAGAGAGGCAACCTCTTTTGAGTTACTTGCAGATAGCCCCAACAAGTTTACATATACACTGAAAACTTGGGCTCGAGTTAGCGAAAATAGTGTTTATGACAATAAAATAGAATCGTTCACCGTTAATAGTTTAAAACCTACGATTAAATCTGAAAAGAACTATGTGAAAGACGGTTGCAAGTACCATGAACAAGACATTGTATTACACGGAGAGACTAAATATGAAATTTCATATGTTAGGATTAAAAAATATAGTATTTACGAAGATTATTATCTCGGATTTTGCGCGAAATATATCGTTAACAACCTGAGAGTTCGTTTGGATTTACCTAGTGGTGTAGAGGCGATATTTATTAGTAGAGGAACACAAGAGGAGTTCCAGGATATGTCATCTACCAAAAATAGAATAGAAAAAAAATATAAAAAAATAATATTACCACAGCAAGGCTTTGTCTTTGCATTAAGAAAAACTAATTAACAAAACTCTTATGAAAATCTTAAGAAATGACACAGAGGGATAACCCCTCTAAAAAAGACAAAACACAGCCACGCTTAAAATAGACGCGAGAAGGTTTGTAAATTGTCAAGGAAAAGAGTCTACGAAAGTTCGTTAGACTCTTTTTTCATAGGGAGAGGCTATTATTTCTCGGGAAAAACAATCTTTTTTGTACTTTTTCGCGAAAATAATGTAATATAATTTCATATTTGGGAATTTTGTATTATCTTTGCAGTACCAAAAATTAAAAATAGATGAGAATAATATCGCATAGTAAGTTGGTGATGTTCTATAAAGATCACGCTGATGCTGAAACCGCCATAGAGGAGTGGTATCATAAGGTTAATAAAGCGAACTGGGAGTCGTTTGCTGATATGAAGAAGACCTTTAATAGCGTTGATGCTGTGGGGAATAAACGATATGTATTTAATATCAAAGGTAACGACTATCGACTCATCGCATTAGTACTATTCAAAATAAAGATGGTATACATTCGTTTTATTGACACACACAAGGAATACGATAAAATTAAAGATTGTTCGCAAGTATGACACGCATTGAATCAGAAAAACAGTATCAGGCAGCAATGGCTCGTATCGAGGAATTGTTGCCACTTGTAACAGAGGAAACTCCCGAAGATGATGTATCCTCTGTCGAATTGGTGCTCCTATCTAATCTCGTTGCGGATTATGATGATGAACACTATCCTATCAAAGCACCGAATCTTATCAGTCTACTTCGCCTTCGTATGTTCGAAATGAATCTTACACAAAAGTCGATGGCGCAGTTAATTGGTATCTCCGCTTCGCGCTTAAATGAAATCCTTACAGGCAAGCGTGAACCTACGCTGAAAGTAGCAAGGGCTATTTGCATCAATCTATCTATCGATGCGGCTATTGTGCTTGGAGTTTGCTGACGCGAGAACTCGGCAAACTAATCTCTCCAACCACAATCTTCATAGGAGGAACGAAAATTTTTCGCTCCTCCTATTGTTTTTTTCAAAAAATCTCATACTAAAATATTATATTTGTATTCGTAATTCCTAAATTTTAAGAGTATGAAAAAGATTTTCGTTGTTGTGTTAGCCACTCTCTTTTGTGGCTCGGTGTTTGCCCAGACCCAAAAAACCTACTGCCAAATCGTGGGAACAGCAAAGGGCTTGAAACAAAATCAGGTTACTGTCGCCATCGACTTTGGTCAAGAGGATGCGATGCGTAAGAACGCTCTCGGTGGCTCGGCTCTTCGTAATCGACTTGTTGATGAGAACGGAAAACCTATGTTGTTTAATTCGATGGTTGATGCTATGAACTTTATGGCAAGCCTCGGCTGGAAGTTTGAGGCTGCTTATGTAATTAGCGAGCCGACTATGGGCGGAGCTCAACATGTCTATCATTGGCTATTGAGTAAAGATATAGTCGAAGGGGAGAATGCTGTTAAAGGATTGCAGACTCAGGGCGACTACAAGAAGCAGAACCCAATGCAATAGACCTATTTTTCTGACTATTATAGAGCAAAGCGTAAAAAACTTTGCTCTTTTTTATTGCAAATTCAAAAACAAGTCGTATATTTGCAATGCTTAACCATAATTGAGGTGCGGAGACGCACCAAACAAGGTGCATTTTTTGTGCCTATATATATTAAATTCAGCGGTATTACACCCCGTGCCATTGCCGTAATAGCGTGGCAGCACCTCAAAAGTGGTTAAGCAGCGGGTAAGAGGAGTACCGCTGTTTTTTATTCCTCAAATAAAAGCTTAACCACATTATGTCAAACAAATCAGAAGAGCGTAAAACCTTACGCACCGATTGGAAAGAACTACCAATCGACAAAGAACTCTCGCAAATTCTTTTGCAGATTGCCAATGCCAGAGCTGCATTGCTTAACTACCTCGAAGCAATCCCGGACAGAGCCACTTACGACTCGTACAAAGATTGTGTCGGCTCGGCAACAGATCATCTTCTCAATGCGATGATGGAGATGGGTGGCGACCTGATGGCTCAGCAAATCGTAGGTAAACTTATCGAAGAGAAGTAGCCCTATGAAACGCAGATTAAAGTATTGGGCGATACGCACGCTCGGACGCAAATTTATGTCGATGTCGCCAAAGGCGATGGTAGTAGGTACCTGGTTTATGTTGTCACTTTTTTTTGCAACAGGTGAGCCAAACGAGGAGTATGGAATATTGGCGTATTCACCGTGGTTGAGTTTTGTTGCATCGGGCTTAACAGTCTACAAGATGCAGCGCAATGGAGAATTATAAGATGTTATGAAGAAGATTATCACATACGAGATCGCCGCCGAGAGCGAGGAACAGGCGTATCGATTAGTGGCTGAACTACGCAGCATAATCGGCGAACCTGCAAGAATAGAAGATTATGAGTAGGATGATAAACTATTTTATATTAACTTTGTAGCACACAAACAAGTTCGGGGTATGGAGATGTTGTTTTTTAGCACAGCGCCGATGGGCGATCTGGAATTTTCTATTGTTGGGCTTATATTGGCGTTATTGGCGTTTGCCGCTGTTATAGCAGCTTTATTGGTCGTTGTTTTTATCGTAATAGGAGGATTATTGGTTCTATATTACGATATACTCGATTGGTTTAAGAAGAGACGCGAAGCTAAAAACACACAATAATCCACATCTTTCTATGTCCTTTTATAGCCACCTTTGGGTGGCTATTTTTGTTGCAAATATATTTCAACAATGTCATCTGTAAGACAAAAATTTATCAGAGATATTCTCGAAGACGAGGGTCGCCGGCTAATTCGAAATCAGTCGGCAGCCATTATGCAAAAGCTGAAATCGCACACTGGTCACCTGGTTTCAGCTCGCAGTATTGCGGTTAGTGGAGGAGATGGTAGCAATGGAGTATTGACATTCCGCCATACGGTATACGAGAGATTTCTCGATATGAGGAGCATACAGTATGGCTCTGCAAAAGTTCGCCGCAATAGGCGTATTCACAACCGTTTTGTCTTTGGTCATTATCATTCAATCGCAAAACGCCTTGCCTATGGCTTGACAGAGGATGTTGTTGCTCAAATCCGTGAAAATTTTAACAAAGAGAAATAATATGGGAAAACTTAAGAGCGAGGAGTTGGCATTGCAAATTGTCGTAAATGGCGATGCTGCAAGAAAGCAAATTGCAGATATGAGTCGGGCGATCAAAGACCTATCTGTAGCCAACCAAGAACTTCGAGCCGAGCAAAACTCATTGGCGATGGCTGGTCAAAGGGGTACCGAGCGCTATAAAGAATTGTCCAAGCAAATAGATGTAAACAGGTCCATTATAAAAAATAACAAGGCTGAGATCGACAAGATGCGAGCTTCAATAAGCCTGAATTGTATGACAATGGCTGATCTTAGCAAGAAGGCTACCTCCTTGCGAATGGCATTGCGCTATACCGTGCCTGGGACAAGGGATTGGGATGAGTACGCTCATCAACTAAAGGAAGTTATCGCCCGACAAGTCGAACTAAAAAAAGCAAGTAGTGATATTAGTAGCCCAATGGATAGTTTGGCTGGAAAGGCCAATAAGTATTTCGGAGCCATTGCTATGGGTATTCAAGTTTACGAAAAGGTCTCACGAAAGATAGAGGAATTTAATCAGCACTATTTGGAATATGATGAGGCTTTAACAAGTGCTTCAAGAACGACGAACCTCTCAAAAGATGCGGTTGAAGCTCTGTCGGACGAACTTAAATCTATGGATACTCGCACCTCTCAAAATGAGCTGATCGGACTGATGGAGGTTGCCGGTAAACTCGGATTGTCTGCCGAAGAGGATATCTTGGGTTTTGTATCTGCAGCAGACAAAATCAACGTTGCACTCTCCTCTGATCTCGGGGGAAATGCTGAAGACGCATTAAAGTCAATCGGAAAGTTAGTCGATATCTTTAAGCTGAAGGGGGAATATGGCATGGAAGAGTCAATGCTAAAGGTTGGCTCAGCCATCAACTCTCTTGGTATGGCATCCACCGCCAACGAAGGGTATATTGTGGACTTTGCTCAACAAATGGCAGGTATTGCACCTACCGCCAATATGTCGATTCAGCAAGTACTTGGTTTGGCCGCCACACTTGACAGTCTCGGCCAAAGGGGTGAAACCGCGACTACCGCCCTTACAAATGTGATTGGCGATATGTTTAAGAAAACAGAGCAGTACGCCAAAGCTACAGGGGTTGGGGTTCAGGATTTCCAACAGTTGCTTGAAAAGGATGTAAATGAGGCATTGTTGCTCGTTCTTGAAGGTATTGGTAATGGAAGTTCTGCAGATACCATCAAAGCGCTTGACAGCCTTGGTTTATCCGGTTCAAGGGCGACGACCATCCTTGGATCGCTTTCTCAAAATGTTGATACCATACGATATCAGCAGGAGCTCGCAAATCGAGCATTCTCGGAGGGATCTTCCGTAATCGAGGAGTTTGAAAGAATGAACAATTCTGCTACGGCAGCGATGGAGAAAGCCAAAAAGGCGGTTACCGATCAAATGGTTGCCATTGGAAAACAACTTAACCCGTCAGCCCAAGCCTCTATATCCATTTCTGCTCAGTTCCTTAAAATGATATCTTCAATAATTGGATTGAGCATCAAGTATCGAGCTGTGCTAACAGGCCTAACGGTTGCATATAGCGCAAATATCGCAATGAAAAAAGCAGGTATTGTCATAAGCAAACTTCAAGAGTTTTGGACAAAGCGTAATATGGTTGCATTGCGGAAAAAAGCGAGAGAAATAGAAATTGCCCGATTGGCCAATTTAAAATTATCAGCCTCTACAACTCTGCTATGTGGAGTCCAGAATTTGCTTGTCGGTAATCTTAAGGCGGCCGCTATGGCATTTAGGGGTTTCTTTGCTGCGATGAGTCCTATCGGCTGGGCCTCACTTGCAATTGGCGCATTGGCTGGTATAATATCAGCTTTGAGAAATAAATCCAGGGAGATTCTAGACTTATCGAAGGAGGCGGCACAAATAACAGACCAAGAGGGTAATAGTCTCGTTGGAAAGGCCGAGAAAATGCGACGCCTTATGTCTGTAATTGAAGATACTAATATTGCGGAACAAAAGCGAAATGCCGCTATAAAGGAGCTTCAAGGTTTGATACCTGATGGTATAAATCTTATTAATCAAGAGACGATTGCCAACGGTAAGGCTGCTGCAGCGGTAAAACAACACACCCAAGCCCTCATTGCAGAAGCAACTGTAAAAGCGGCATTAAAGAAGAAAGAAGAGATTCTCGACAAAGTGGGAGCAGATAAACTAGCTGGCAAAGATCGGAAGGTCGGTTTTTTGCAACAAATGGCAGTCTATTCTATGGCTGCAGACTCTGGCGGTAGAGTAGATCCAGGAGAGATGATTAATTCGTTAAAAGAGGAGAATGCACGCAAATATAACGAGAATGTCGATAAGCAACTCGCGCATCTCGATGATATCATTGAGAAAAACAGCATAGGGTTGCCACAGATAGTAGTTGGCAACTCTGCCACTACCCCGGAATCTATTGACAGCTATAGTAATGATGGTAATGGAGGAGGCTATAGTCAAAAATGGTCTCTAAATTCCGACGAACAGTTCTTACAGGCTCGTCTTGCTCTGAAAAAGAAGTATCAGGACTCTGAAACAATGACTCAAGATGAGCATAATGAAGAATTGTTAAAGCTGGAGATAGATACCCTCAGGGCTCGATTAGCAACGAATAAAGATTCGGGGGCAGATCGAGTTGCTCTCGAGGAAAACCTTGCAGACAAGCTCATTCAACAAAAAGAGCGTAGGAAGAGGCAAGAAGAAAAAGATGCAAAAGATGCAGAGCGAAAAGCGAAAGAGGCTACAAAAGCCAAAGAGGATGAGGCTCGTAAGCAGGATAAAATAAATCAAGATATCGCCGAGATGAGTGGTGATCGCATCGCCATCGAGAAGGCGAAGTATGAGAAGTTGAAGCGAGAGTATGCCGGAAACACACGAGCGTTGGAGGCTCTCGAAAAGGCGCACAAGGCTCGATTGGCGAAGATACAACTCGAAGCAGCTGACAAAGAGATTGACGCTCGTAGAGATGCGTATGAGATTGCTCGTGCGCAGATGCTCAACCGTCATCGTCAAGAGATGGATACCTTTTCTGGCAGTGAGCGTGAACGCCGAGAGAAGCGCAAGGAGCATTGGGCTGAACTGAACGCTCTCGACAAGGAGTATCTCAACGAAACGATATCCGATCTTAGTAACCTTGTGGACAACGCACAGGTGGGCGATATCGAAATCGGAGCCGAATTGTCCGATGCAGACAAGGCAAAGCTCTTGAAAGAGATTGAGGATCTTCGTGAACAACTTGCTAAACTCGAAGGCACTTCTGCTGACACTGAAAGCAAATCGGGAGGAGGAGAGCTTTGGGGGCTTTCCCAGGATCAATGGAAAGATATGTTCAGCGGCAACTTGGAAGGTTGGGAAAATTGGGCAACATCTGTAGCAAGCGTTGTCGGCGGTATGGGTGACCAGGTCATATCCATATGGGGAAAAGTCGATAGCTTTATGGCAGCTAAGGAGAAGGCTCAACTCAAGGAGTATGAGAAAAGTAATAATAAAAAGAAGACAGTCCTTGAAAAACGCCTCAATGCCGGCTTGATGACCGAGGCTCAATATAATGCTGAGGTTGAAGCTATGGATGCCGAATACGAGGCATACCAAGAGGAATTAGCACTAAAGCAAGCGAAGCGTCAGAAGGCAATGAATCTGACACAAGCAATCATCAATACAGCAGTCAGTGTTACTCAAACAATTGCTCAGTGGGGTTTGCCGTGGGGATTGATTCCGGCAGGTTTGGCCGCTGCCATGGGAGCTGCGGAGATTGCATTAATTGCTTCTCAGCCAATAACCACAGGTGCCGAAGAAGGTGGACCTATCGGAGTTCGCAGGGCGCAAGATGGCAAGCGATTCAATGCAAAATTAAGTCCAGATAAGCGAGGCTTTGTGTCGTCGCCTACTGTTCTTGTCGCGGAGAATGGTCTTGAATATGTAGTGCCAAATGAAGCAATGCAGAATCCTACGGTTATGCCAGCTATCGGTGCTATCGAATCAGCTCGTAAGGCGGGTAAGCTACAAAACCTTGATTTGTCGGCCGTGTACTCGCCTAATCGCATAACAGGCAGAAACGATGGAGGATATATTGGAACTGGCGCAAATAGTACATCTTATAGTGCTACCGCGGCACCAGTCTACTCGGTGGATCTTGAGCCATTGTTAGAGAGGGTGTTGTCGAGGCTGAATGAACCTATCGAGGCCTATGTTACTATGCTTGGTAAAAATGGCCTTGTCGAGAACTTTGAAAAATACAACAAACAAAAGAATCGTGGTAAATTAGGATAGTATGATTGAAATTATAACAAAAGATGGTATCGCACTAGATTTGGATCCCTCTGTTGAGTTCGAGATTGAAATTGAAAATCCAATGTTGAACGATAATCATATACCGGTCCCATTCTCAACAAGTATTTCTTTTCTTTCTACAGCGAAAAATAAGTCGATTTTTGGCTATATGGACGCTATGCTGCTAGATCCAGCTGTCAAAATAATCGATGTTTCAATATACGCCAGTGGCATTCCGCTATTTTATGGAAGATTGGAGTATGATGGTATCGAAGACGGGAGGTTGAACTATACATTCGCAGGGAGATCTCTTGAGGATGAATGGGGTGCGTATATCAACAAAGTACAACATTTATCGAATTTTGTAACTGCGCCAAGTGGTGCGGCCTCTACTGATTACAAATTCTTGGTTGATATTCAGCAAGGTGTTTTAGATCAAGAGTCAGTTAAGGATGCGGGGATTTCTTTATATGGGGATTTTGAATTGCCAATGCTTGTCAATAAGAATAGCATCACAGAAGTAGAATATGAAAGCAATAACATTGGCAGGACAGCGGTTACCCCTGATATTAAATATCATAATTATTTTTGGAACTTATCGGATGCGCCTGTCACTCCAGCGGTCAAGGTTGTTAGTATTTTGGGCGATATTACAAACAAGTTGGCCATTAGTGAGATGATAAAGGGTGTGGTTGAAAATTTGGCAATTATTGCCCCTCACAGGAGCAGACCATTATGCGCATCAGGCTTACAACAAACAGACAATGGCCGCCTTGTCTTGCCGGTTGCTGATATGCTGCCAGAGTGTACGATTTTTGACTTAATTATCAATATCGCCAAAATTTACTGTGCAAGTATCTTTAGAGATGGTGAACGCTTTGTAATGCTAACAAATAAAGAAATCCTGTCTTCATCCGAAGTACTAATTTGGGATGACAAAATATCCAAAGAAATAAGCATGAGCACCGAGCCAGCATCTTCATATGCATTCAGCTTCGCTAACGATGGAGAAAGTTCATTATCAACCGAAACAGAGACAGGTACCACAGATGACAGCGAAGCAGAAATCAAAGATGTGCTGGGAAGTACTAAGGCCATTGAGACGATGATTACTGCAGGTTCTTCATATACAACGGTACGCGAAAATAGAACTGGCAATATATATTCCGGGAGAGAACTAATAGTCAGCGGCAAGAAATTAAGTTATCACGATGTTCTTTTACATCGTGACGAGAAAGTAACAACTAACGAGGAACTCGAAGGTTCGTTTGACAACTCTGTTAACTTTAAGCGAGTGGAGTGTGTGCCTCTACTTATATTGGATAGGAACAATACTAGTTACTCTCCAACAACATACCATATGTGTCCAGTTGTCGAAAGTCCGACACCTTGCAGCGATCGACCATCCGATGTATGGATTGGTTCGCTGATAGATGGTCAGCTTGTAGGAAAAGGATTTGCTTTTAGACGACAGGAAAAAAGTGGTGAAAATACAAATTTGAATAACGGGGAGTCTTCCAATGCAAAACTCTCGCTAGATGTCCCTGTATTATATCGACGTTATCATTCACAATTTGCAAAGTGGTTGTCTACAAATAGAAGAGTTGTTACAACAGATGTAATTTTAACACTATCTGAGATTTCGAAATTGCGTATGTACAATAAGGTTTGTGTATGTAATCAATATTTCTTGATAAAGAAAATTACACACACATTCTCTCAATTATTCAAAACGATTTCTAGTAGAGTAGAATTGATAGCGTGTGATAATATTCATAATGAAGTCGAAGAAAGAAATCTTGTAACAATTGAACAAAATAATGGCGCAGTCCCTATTTTCTGGGCTCAAGCAGAGCATCCAGTGGAAACAGATATTTTGATTCAAGTAAAGTATAAAGTCGAAATATATCTCCCAACATCATCGACCGAAGAACGAGAAACGATTCTTAGAATTTTCAAAGGAAAGACTAAGAGTGAAACAATTGGTGGTACGGTTATTTCTCCTCCTATGATTGCCCCAATAGAGGATCGGAGATATCGCTATACCGGAGGTTTCGATATATAGACGCGCTTAATATGTCCTTTTTCTGATGTCTGTATAGCTGTAATTTTGTTTCAAATAAATAATAGATAAGTATGTTTTCAGATGTAAAGTCACTGTTTTCGCGTAATATGAACAATTTTGACATTGCCGCAGAAAACACAGTTCGTATAGCTGCAAGCAAAAACAGTTCTGAGGAGATAGATTTCTGTCTGCAGCCTTTGAATGGAAAGGTTGTAATTCGTGCATCTGATATAGCTGGCAACTATTCTACTCCATACGATCCTCACATAGAAAACACATCTGTGTTCCGTCAAGCTTTGGATAGTATAACCATACAAGCGAGAGATGAGCAAGGAGGTGCGGTAAACTATGAAAAAACAACTTCGGTTATTTTTGGTGGGTATGACAATCACTCCCTTACAGGTGAAATTGAGCATTTAGACCATAACTTTCTAACTTGGCGACCTCAAGTTGATTTTGTAGTCCCAAATATAAAACAACAACTAACATTTGTAATCTACAACACAGGCGAACTTGTGTTAATAAGAAGTCGCAAGATATCTGTTAAAGTTTATTTTAAAACCACCTTGCCAAAAGTGTTTGAAATTGGAACATTTGACGATAATATGACTCTATATCGTATAGATTGTTCTTATCAAACTATACGAGAGTTAACAAAGAATGTAGATGATGAGATTGTTGCTTATGATATATTTGGTGCGGAGGGAGATACCCTACCACGCCCCTGTACTATTCGACCGCAACGATTTGTCGTCAAGGAAAGCAACTTATCAGACTCATACTTCTTCTTTCAGAATACTCTTGGTGGGTTCGATACTATTGTGGCGACCGGAGAAATCAAAGAGGTCTCGAAGGGTGAAGTATACACTGTATCGACACTTCAGGGTGAGGTAGAGGTAGAAAACGCTCATATTAGGGCCTGGGAAGTAAATACTGGATATATATCAACCTCTCAAGAGGAAAGTTTGTGGCGAGAATTTTTGCAGTCAACAAACAGGTATGTATTGTTCAGAGATGGTTCGCAGCGCCAAATTGTAGTTGAAGAGTATAAGGCGGAGCGAACGAAGCTGGAACTTGGTTCGTTTACCTTCAAATATCATTATGCCGATAAAGAAAGAGGTTTATATTATCAGAGAAGCGAGGAGCTGAAGGAATATATTAAATAGAGCATATATGGAACAAATAAGACGATTTTTCAAGAGCGACATATCCTTCGATGTGGTATTTACAGCCATAGAGGACGGAGTTACTCAAATTAAAGACATTCCCAAACATGTAAAAATTGAATATTTCACAGACCGGAATTGGGACAAATTTATTGTTGAGCGCAATGGTTGGTCAACAAAAAATTGCAAGATAAATGGTTCCAAGTTAACTGTGTATTTGCCTTTATCGAAGATGAGTCTTGGTACAGGTGAGCTCAAGTGTATGCTAACTGAATATGTGAAGGATGCTTCGTTCCCGGGTGGCGAAAGAGCAATAGCTAAACTATCGGATACAAATATACTTCTGTGGACTGGCGAAGATTCAGTTGAAACAGTTTCTTTCGAGCACATAATTGATAGTACAAGTGTTAATGCTATGACTATCACAACATACACGGAACTTCTCAATGAGAAGAATAATGGTGAACTAATTGCGGGTATGCACTATCGTATAACCGACTTCGTAACTACGACCAAGCAGACCGGCACTCAAAGCGCAATGCACCCATACGATATCATAGTGCAAGCTCTAGATGAACATACACTATCGGAGAATGCACAAGCTATTCAACGCGAGGGAGATACCTATTTCGCAAAGTCTAATCTCAAGGCTTGGCATTTGAAATACTCGTTGGAGGGCGATGCTTCAAGATTCGCTTGGACAAAAGATGCTACACGTAATCAATCGTGGCAATGTACGTGGGGGGTTCTTGAGAGCAAACCAAACAATGAAGCATCAAGCAACTATACTATCGCACAAATCGAAGGTCAAACGAAATATCTATATCGACCTGATTCTCCAAGCACATTCCTTGAGAGTAAACAATTCTATCGTATGGTAGGTAAAGAAACTATTTACGTGGAAGACTATCAAGATGTTGCATTTGTCACTATCGAGTCCCCATTTGATGTCGGTGGAGACTCTTTGATATTGATTGCAATACATATGCCTACTACGCAAATTTTAGGCTCTTGGCCAAGTTCAGGCGATTGGGGCGGTGAAGAGGAGTACAACGTAGGCTTCGGCGAAGAAGATGGTAGCATTTTCGATATGGTAACAAATGGCAGCACTATCGAAATTGCAGGTCAGACCTACTTTAGTTGGAAGCCTTATGGCGAAGACTACGAAATGATCTCCTCGTGGATTTGCGACAATAATCCATTCGTGGTAAGCGAAGGTACAAAGGAGTACTACAATGGGGATAACAACTCCCTTTTCTATGCATTCGACACTGCATTACCCAGAGCAACTACATATGTAAGAGAGGTTAGTGATGGAGTGCATCTATACAATTGCGAAGGTGAGGAGACATTCGACTATATAACATACAAGTCGTTTGTATCTCAAGAAGACGGAGGTAAAGGTGTGGTGTATCGTTTAATCGACGAGTTTGGCAACGATTGCCCTTACGATTTTAAGAATATACAATTCTTGGATAATGGTTCGTATTTTTACACCTTTGATGCATATGGCACAGATGCCTCGTTGGCCGCATCTGTGTGTGACAATAAGCTAGAACATGCTGGTAATTTGTTACATGTTACGATATTCAAGAGTACATCAAAACATAATCGCATACAACGTGTGACAAATAGCGGTGCTTTCATTTTTGAGAAATCTGCCACTTATAACGATATTAAAGCTGTAAGTGATTCGGCGCAGATTTCCGCAAAAGGCGGTTTTGACAACAACACATTGCTAATCCGAGCGAGCCTAACTGCAAATGGTGTGTTCTCTAACAACTTTGCTCAGTATTTGTCTTCGACAATGGAGATTACTGGAGATATGTATGCTTGTAAAGTTGATACACTTTGTCGAAATAATGTCCCATTAAAGATAAATGTAGGTCGTATACAACAATGTGTAATCTATGGTTGTGGAACATTCTCGATAAAGAATTCTAATGGTGACATTAGCGGTGCCATCGGATATTCAACCATCAACCTAGGTATGAACGGCTCGAATATAAAGCTAGTATGGAATACCACTAGTTCATTGAATACTCGTATTGAAGGCTTAGATATAAAAGCCTTCAATTGGGGGACAACCGAAGTGAGTGTAGATATCACAAATCACCCTGTAAACGCTACATACCCTTTGACCATCGCTAGAAATAAGGATGGAGAAGTAAAGGTGTGGAGCGTCGCAGATTTAGTATAAAATAGTAGAGATATGAAACAAAACAAGGATAATGCAATCCACTGGATTGCTGACGAAGGCAAGACATTTGTTCGCAAATCGGATGAGTTCGATATGGGAGAGGAAATTTGGTTGGGTGTGTCTGATCATATAAAGAACTACGAAGAGAGAGATGCTCCGAGATAGTGCATCTGATCTCAAATACCTGTCCTTTTGTAGCCACCTTCGGGTGGCTACTTTTGTGATATGGAAATGGAACAGTTATTAAAAGATTTTGCCCCATACATTTCGCCTATCATAACTGCAATAGGCGTAATAATTATTGCGTGGTGGAAGCACCAACAGCCACGCCAAGAGGCATTCCTGAAGTTAGAGCTTCAGCGTAGAGAAGAGGAACTTAAAAAGCAGAGCCAACGCAAAAACGAGTATATATCTCAGATATATGGAATGCTGTGGAGTCTGCTGACCGACCTAAAAGCGGACCGAGTGTACATTGTGCAACCGCACCCATTGACACACAGAGAGTACCTATCCATAACGATAGAGGTGCGAAGAAATGGTGTTGATGGAATGAAATCGAATATCCAAAACCTGCCAATGGATAGCGTGGCAAAGTTCGCTTCGGACTTGTCGTCTCGAGACTACCTCTATTACAAAGATATTTCAAACAATGTGCGAGATAAACGAGCCCGTGCATTCCTCCTCAATGCAGGTTCTCAGTCTGCAATTATTCGCAAACTATCCACAAAAGACGATGGCTGGATAGGTAATATATTTTGTGAATACAATCATACAACCGACATCTCTCCCGAATACGCAAGAGGTCGTATGGAGATGATAGCAGAGCAAATAGAGTACATTTTACCACCAATTTAATAAAACTACGATTATGAAGTTCAAGGTAATTTTTCGGTCATTTTGGGGTAGATGCTTTCAGTTTATACCGAGTATAAACTTTTGGCGAAAGCATACAGCACCCAACTACACAAATGGTTTATTCATCGGTTGGCTCTATTGGGGCATTGTGATAGCCCCAGAGGATAACAAGGAGAAGGAGGGAGAGAATGCGTAACCTACACATACTCCTCAATGGTGGCCACGGAGAGGATACTCCGGGCAAACGCTGGTCGTTTGAGGGAAAAACTTTTTACGAATGGGTGTCAAATCGTGAAACCGTTAATCGAGTAGCAAAGAAACTGCACTCGCTTGGAATACCGGTACATATCATTACGCCTGAATCCGAAGACATTTCGTTGTCAGAAAGAGCCAGACGAGTAAATGAACTGTGTGCTAGATATGGCAAGGAGAACTGTCTGCTCTTATCGGTACACTCTAACGCTTCGAAAAATCACGATGCCAGGGGCGTATCTCTATGGACTTCGAGAGGTACAACGAAGAGTGACGAGTATGCCGAGATCTTCTGGCGTTGTGCAAAACAACATTTCGCAGATGCGAAGCTGCTCGCAGATCTGAGCGATGGCGACCACGACTTCGAGGCGGGATTCCATATGGTGACGACGACCGCTTGCCCTGCGGTACTTGTTGAAGCGTTCTTTTACGACAACCGAAAAGACTTCGATTATCTATTGAGCGAGGAAGGTCGAGAGGCTATCGCTGATTGGTATGTCGAGTCGATTCAGAAGTGCATCGAGCTGTATGAGGCTTAATATATGCTCAAAAAATGGCAAATTTTGAGCATGTGAAATTCTATATGTAAAGGAAATGAAGGAAAAGTTAACATATATCATTGTTTCGTTGGTCGTTGGTGTAATTTGTGGCTGGCTTATCGGCTCTCAACAAGAGGTTCAGATAATCGAGAATGTGCGATATGTTGAGCGACCCGCAACAAACATCCAAATTGACTCACCTCGATTATATAGGAGCAAGCCGATAGACTGGCCGAAATTACAAAGTTTGCCACGATTACAACTCTGTGATACCATTAGGGAAACGGTGGTCGTTCCAGCCGACACGGCTGCTATCATTTCAGATTACCTTCAATGCCGAGAATACGACTTGGACTTTTCGACTGATACCACAGGAGTATATAAGGTCAATGCAATAGTCGAGGCGAATAGATTAACAAGTGCTTCAGCAACAATTATACCTCTTCAACGAGAAGTCGAGCAGACCGTTGTAAAAGTGCGTCAATTTCGACCATATGTCGGAGGTAGTCTCTCCATCGGCGTAAAGCCGGGAGCATCTCTCGAAGTCGGGGTACTTCTTAAAGACCACCATTTTCCGAAGGTCGGTTATCAGAGGCTTGGTAACGAAAACTATATAACAGCCGGTTATGGATACCTATTCTAGCAATACTGACCATGCCGAGAGAGAAGACGATTGGTGCTTCTGCTATTGGGATTTTTAGTAAGATAAAAATAAAAATGCCCCGACATAAACTGTCGGGGCTCACTCTTTGAAGAAACGCTGTCAAACAATAACTACAAAGAGATTGTTACCAACTCGTGACCGAGTTTGTGTAATGCCGTTTCAATCTTCTGGCGTTGCGCCTCACGAGGTTTTGAATGGCCGTGCATATAGCTCCACAACTGCTTGGAACTTATGCCAGACAAACGACCCAACGCAGCGGGAGTAATAATCCCTGCGTAATACTGCAAGAGAGATTGTGCATCAAACTTGTAAACAATGGTATATTCGCCATCGAGCCAAGCTGGATATTGGTAGTTATCCTCTTTGCAAGACTCAACATAGTGCTTCATTGCTCCAAGCATATCCGCCTTTGCCTCTTCGGCGGTCGCACCCATTCCAGAGAACATTTCATCAACGCAGTAAACGCTATATTCGCCATCTGCATTTTTCTCGATAATTGCCTCAATCTTTTTCATATTGTAATCTCCTTTCTAGTTTTGGGGATAGGGGCTTATTTCAGCCCCATCTCCTTTTTAATCTTCTTTTCTAATCCTTTACCAACTTCTTTGCTTCCGTGAAACGGAACTGTGTATCGGACTCCTTCCTTCTCGTAAATGTAATGACTTCCGCAAGCCCTTACGCAGATCCAACCGTTTCTTTCAACAAGTTTCCTTAATTCTGCTGATTTCATATCTTTGTTTTGTTATTGTTTGACAATGCAAAGATAGATATTTTTCTATTATTAGCAAAATTATTTAATAGTTTTTTTTCTATTCTTTGCAAAATTTATTCCAAAAGTGTAAGAGTTGGAACAATTTGGAGGAGGGCGTAACTTCTTCATACCTTATTATAATATACCATTATAGTTTAACAAAGTCGGGTTAGCCTCTTTAATGTCTTGCGGAGTGTAAATGTCTGTCATCAACAGAGAGGAGTGTCGTGCCTGTTCTTTGACGGATAGAGTATCGTAGCCAGCACGAAGCATCGAGGTAATACCTGTATCTTTCAGTGAATAGAATTTATACTCCTTCGGAAATTTCAAAGCTGGTCGAACATAGTAACTCCAATAATCTCGATAAGTCTTTTCGTTTACCCACTCTGGACCAGGTTTGAAATCTTTGGAGAAGATATAGTACTCGCTTGGATAGTTAAAATATCCGAGTTCCATCATTAACTTAATAATTTTACCAGGCATAGTAACCACAGCAGATTTTTTATTTTTGGAGATAACATCTGCAATGAAGATGGTTTGCTTCGCCACACAGATATCGCCTAATCGCAATTTCGCAATTTCTCTTGGGCGAATAAGCATATAATGCAGGAAGTAGCAAACGAGCAGATAGTTCTTATTGTGAGCAACGAGATAGTCGTGCAATCGCTGCATATCAACTGGCGGTATCACTTGGCGTTCCTTCGTCAATAAAGATTTGCCGATACTGATAAGACCATCAGTTGGCTTCTCTTTGAGATATAGGTGCTGCACCAGGAAAGAACTGAATGTGCGTAGCCAAGCCAAATAATTATTTCTTGTACGAGGGGAGTTCTGGCGGTCTATGTATATATAGTCCAGGAACCGAACGCAGAATGTTCGGTCAAACTGATACACATATTTAATAGGTACCGCTTGCGAGGAGTTCCACTCCTCCAAGATACGAGCAAAGCAAATACAATCGTGATGGGTGGACATACGATGCACTCCATCATTGAGGAGCTTCGTTACATAATTGCGATAATGCTGTATCGCATCAGAGAATAACTTATATGTGCGGTCTGCTTCTGCATCAACCCACGGATTCCAACCTCCTTCGAGCTTGGAGGATATGCGATGGCATAGTTGAGCCGCATAACGCTTTTTCTCGGAGGTCGAGCCGACAGAGTTGATCTTTATACGCTTCCTACGCAATATGCCCCTTGCGGGATCGTAAGCATAGAAAGAGATATACCAACACTCCCCTGTGTGCAGTTTAGGATAGGTAAACGAAAGAATTTCGTTAAGAGTTGAGCTTCGTGCGTTTTGTGTAGGCAACATTTTTTTTACATTTTCGCCGCAGCAAAAATGTAGACTACCGATATCGGGCTGTCCCCCTTCTGTCCCGTTGTAAAAACGAAAAAGACCATAACAATCTGATTTGTAGATTGTTTACGGTCCTTGTGTAGCGGGAGAGAGACTTGAACTCTCGACCTCATGATTATGAATCATGCGCTCTAACCAGCTGAGCTATCCCGCCATTGGTGCTGAAAGCGAGTGCAAAGATAGACTAAATTTCTATTTCTGCAAAATAATTTCGACTTTTTTTCAAAAAAAATTATGCTCCATATATTTCAAAACTTAAAGATATTCTAAAAATTTGCGCTTTTTTTGTTCGTTTTAGGGGAAATTTTATTAACTTTGTTATTGGCAATGACTGCAAATATGAATTTATAAAACTATATAAAACAAGTTAACTATGGCTAAGACTCTTAAAATCAGAGATTTGACTTTGCGCGACGGTCAGCAATCGTCGTTTGCAACCCGTATGACACAGGCTCAAGTGGAGCGTTGTCTGCCCTACTACAAGGATGCACACTTCTTCGCAATGGAGGTGTGGGGCGGTGCAGTGCCTGATTCGGTAATGCGTTATCTCGGTGAGAATCCGTGGTATCGTCTCGAGAGCATCAAAAAGGAGGTGGGTGATGTTTCGAAACTCACAGCACTTTCGCGTGGCCGTAACCTCTTCGGTTATGCGCCATACACCGACGAGATTATCGAGGGCTTCTGCCGCAACTCCATCGAGAGCGGTTTGGGTATTATGCGTATCTTCGACTGCTTGAACGATGTCGAGAACGTGAAGTCTACTATCAAGTATGTAAAGAAGTATGGTGGTATTGCCGACTGTGCAGTATGCTACACCGTAGACCCTAAGTATCCGAAGTTGTCGTTCTTCCAGAAGTTGATGGGCAAGAAGAATCCTGCGCTGGTCTTCACCGACGACTACTTTGTGGCTAAGGCGAAGGAGTTGGCTGCACTCGGTGCCGATATGATCACCATCAAGGATATGTCGGGCTTGATTCCGCCACAGCGCGTGAGTGCACTTGTCAAGAAGCTCAAGGCTGCGACAGGCATCCCTGTGGATTTCCACACACACTGTACCCCTGGTTATGGTCTTGCATCGGTATACGCTGCTATCGTAGCAGGCGTAGATGTTGTGGATGCTAACTGTTGGTGGTTTGGTGGTGGTACAGGTGCTCCAGCATTGGAGCTCATCTACCTCTTCTGCCAGAAGCTCGGTATCGACTTGGGCGTGAATATGGAGGCTGTAGCAAAGATCAACGAGCAGTTGAAGGATATCCGCTCGGAGTTGAATATCTCGGTATTCGGCAAGGACAAGCCTGCACCAAAGCCATTCAACCCACTTGTTGACGCTACCCCTGCGGAGGTTGAGACACAGCTCGATCGCGCAGTTGCAGCGGCACAGAAGGATGACTTCGACACCTTGCTCGATGCAGCACAGAAGATCGAGGCTTACTTCGGCTTCCCGGCACCTAACAAGCTCGTTCAGGAGGCAGAGATTCCTGGCGGTATGTACTCGAATATGGTGGCACAGTTGCAGGCTCTCAAGGCTGAGGATATCTTGCCTAAGGCTATGGAGTTGATCCCTGAGGTGCGCCTCTCGGCGGGTCTTCCGCCACTCGTAACCCCTACATCGCAGATTGTAGGTGCTCAGGCTGTGAACTGCGCTCTCGATTTGAAGGCAGGTCGTGAGATGTACACCACAAAGAACAATCAGTTCGTGAGCCTCGTGAAGGGTGAGTATGGCACTACCCCTGTGAAGATTGATCCGGAGTTCCGCTTCAAGATTTGTGGCGTACGCGAGGAGAGCAACTACGACATCTCGAAGTATCAGCACCAGCCAAACCCTGAACTCCCTGAGGCGGGTGGCGTGAAGTTGGCAGAGAACGAGAAGGAGGAGCTCTTGCTCGAGTTGTTCCCACTCGTGGCGAAGCCATACCTCACAGGTGTTAAGATCAAGGCTTATCAAGCAAAGGTTGCTGCCGAGGCTCCGGCTAAGGAGGAGGCTGCGGCACCGGCCGAGCCAAAGGTTCAGCCTATTACAGGCCACACTATCGTAGCACCACTTCCTGGCAAGGTTATCGAGTTCAAGGTTAAGGTGGGCGATGCTGTAGCTCTCGGTCAGGAGGTAGCACTCCTCGAGGCTATGAAGATGGAGAACTCAATCACCGCTGACGCTGCGGGTTATGTTAAGCAGTTGTTGGTTGTTCCTGGTGAGAATGTTGCTACCGATGCCATCCTCATCGAGTTGAGCGATGCTCCGGTTGCTTCGGCTGCGGCTCCTGCTGCACCAAAGGCTGTTTCGGGCAACAAGGTGGTAGCTCCACTTCCGGGCCGTGTAATCGCTCTGAAGGTGAAGGAGGGTGACACCGTAAATGCCGGTGACGAGGTTGTAGTTCTCGAGGCTATGAAGATGGAGAACTCCATCACTTCGGACTACTCGGGTACTGTGCTTCAGGTGGCAGTTGCCGAGGGCGACAATGTTGCTTCGGACGCGGTACTCCTGATTATCGGATAAAGATTTTTTGAGGGCAGTGACCCCATCGAGGTTGTCACTGCCTTCTAATATTAATATATGTATAAAACCTTAAACTTAGATTATTATGGGATTTTTGAAGGAATTTAAGGCATTTGCCCTCAAGGGTAATGTGATGGATATGGCAGTCGGTGTTATCATCGGTGGCGCATTTGGTAAGATTGTCACATCGTTGGTCAACGACATTCTTATGCCTCCTATCGGTATGCTTATGGGCAATGTCGATTTCAAGGAGTTGAAGGTCAACCTCGCCTCGTTGAAGGATGCAGCCGTATCGGCAGTGAGCGAAGGTGCAACACCATCGGAGCCTGTTTATTGGAACTATGGCGCATTCATCCAGCAGATTGTTGACTTCACTATTCTCGCGCTCTGCGTATTCTTGCTCGTGAAGTTGATGAACAAGCTCTCTGACCTCAAGAAGAAAGAGGAGGAGGCACCAGCTCCCGCTCCAGAGCCAGCACCTGCACCAGAGCCAGAGCCATCGAAAGAGGAGCTCCTCCTGGCAGAGATTCGCGACCTCTTGAAGGAGAAGAAGTAGAACTACAGCACAATCACACAACACATTGCACAAAGAGCGAGTGTGCCCAAAATTTTGGGCACACTCGCTCTTTGTCGGAAAAGCCGTTTTTAGTTGATATTTATCACATCGCCGCCAAACGCCACATTGTGGTTGCGGAGAATGGCCGGATAACCCTTATACAGGAGTTTGGCACCTGTTGAAGCGGTCGCCTCGAGTCGCTCCGAAACAACAATACGCACCTCCGAGCCGTGAGAGCACTCCACGGTGGTCGAGATAGTTTTGAGTTGGCTGCAATCAACCTTGGCTGTTGACACTCGCATTGTGAGGTACTTGGTCGAGCCGGTCAATGTGAGTCGGCTTGTGCCTGTACACTCTACTGCAGTGTCGAGCGTATTGACCCCGAGCGAGACAATAGCACCACCTGAGACTGCGATATCGAAGAGTTTGGTATTGATGGTCTCCTCAAATTCGGCTTTGGCGTGCGAGATCTTGACAGAGTTGAGCGTGTTATAGTAGATGGTAACATCGGTCACAGTCACACGCTTGGGATCGCTCTTCTCGGTTATGTAGAGAGTGCCTTTTCTGTCGACCTCGAACTTGAATTTTGAGGTTAAATCGCCCTTGGTGTCGTATGTGATACGCACCTCCTCGTCGGAGGCAACCTTCTTGAATATGACATTTACAGGGGCATCGACCTTTACATCTTTGAACGACATCAACCAGTCGGTCTTGGGGAGCGACATCACCTGCTCTGTGATGGTCGGAGCACCCGTCTGAGCTTGTTGTGCCGAGCCTACCCCACACATCGTTAATAATATAAGTGCAACTATTAGTCGTCTCATAATCAATGTATCTAAAAACAATTGAGACGCAAGTTACAACTTTTTTCGCTATTTGCCAATTTTTTCATCTTTATTTGCTAACTTTACGAAAAATTTGGTCCAAATGAGTCAACAGCAGAGAGCAAGTAGTGCAGTTATCGTTCCAGCAAGTGCCGGATCGGGCAAGACATTCCGCATAGCACAAGAGTATATCTACGATGTGCTACGCAACCGCTTCAGGGAGGATGGCACACCATATTTCGACGATAAATTCTACAAACGCATTCTCGCAGTAACCTTCACAAACAAGGCCACCGAGGAGATGAAGAGCCGAATACTGAAGGAGATACACATACTCGCTTCGGGAGAGAAGAGCGACCATCTCGACAAATTGATGGAGAAGACCTCGCTCAGCGAAGAGGAGTTGCGCAGGCGCGCACTCATCGTGCGATCGAATATTCTGCACGACTACTCACACTTTACGGTACTGACCAACGACACCTTCTTTCAGCGCATTCTGCGAGCTTTTGTGAGGGAGCTGAACATCGATATGAACTTCACAACCGAGATCGACACAGCCCCTATGCTTGCAAAGAGTGTCGACACGCTCATCGCCAATATCGCCAAGGACTCTTCGCTGCACGATTGGTTCTCCGACATTGCCGAGGACCTAATGAACCAGGGAAAGCGGTGGGACTTCCGCAAAGTCATCACCTCGCTCACAGACGAATTGTTCAACGAGTCGGCTCGCGATATTATTGCAAAATGCAAGTCGAAGGAGGAGCTGAGCAAAATTATCAAATCGCTGGAGGAAAAGGTTAATACCGTTATAGCGGAATTTGAAGAGACAAAAAAGCAATTGCAGCTCAAAGCGGCAGAGATTATTTCAACTTATGATCTCGAGGGTTCTGTCAAGTCTAATAATCTTAAACCATTCAATCCAACAAATCCATTTACCACAAAATTGGATACGATGGTAAAATACTCCCAAATGGATACGAAAGAGTGGTTCAATAAGAATAAATCGAGCGAGAGAAAAGCCGAGGGCGTCGATAAGTTGAAGGCTATTCTGCGCGAAATACTGCAACATATTCAGGACAGGGAGAGTTGGGAGAATACGCTTAAAGTTGTTCAGCGCAACTATCGCTCGTTTGCACTCTTGAAAGATCTGCAGGATTTGATCTCCTTGGAGAGCAAGAAGGAGAACACTATGTTCCTCTCCGACACCAAGCATATCCTTGCCGATTTCATCAAAGACACCGACACTCCATTCATCTACGAGAGGGTGGGCAACTACTTCGACAAGTTTATGATTGACGAGTTCCAGGACACCTCGCTCAAGGAGTGGAACAACTTCCTGCCTCTGCTACTCAACGCCATCAGCAAATCGGAGGAGAACTCGGTGCTGATTGTGGGCGATGTCAAGCAGTCAATCTATCGTTGGCGAGGTGGCAACTGGCAAATTTTGGGCGAACAGGTGGCAAAAGAGTTGCCAGACTGCACCAGCGACCCATTGAAGAGCAACTGGCGCAGTCTTCCTAAGATTGTCGAGTTCAACCAGTGGCTATTCAACGCAGTAATTGAACAGGAGAATGGAGCACTGAACAAACGCATCGACGAGGCCTTGGCTAGTGATCGCATCTCGGAAGCGTGCCACAAAGAGCTCCACGACACACTCGCCAAAGCCTACCACGGGCATCGCCAAGATCCTTGTCGCAATAGCACCAACTGTGGCTATGTATCGGTACTCTTATCCAACGACATAGATAAAGAAGAAAAGGACAAGAAGAGCAAGAAAGAAAAGGAGGAGAAAAAAAGCGGTCCTTGTTTGGTCAATGACGAAGGCACACCTCTCTATCTGGAGCGCATACGCCAAGTGCTCGAAAAGGGCTACAAGCCTTGCGATATAACCATCCTTGTGCGTAAGAACGATGTGGGACAAAAGGTGGCTATGGAGTTGCTCGCCTACAGTGCTACCCTGCCTGAGGAGTTGCGTTTCGAGGTGACATCCGAGGAGTCATTGAGCATCACCTCGTCGCCTGCGGTGAAGTTGATTATAGCCTTGATGCGCCTGGCCATAAATCGCAAAGACAACGAGTCGCTAATCATCTACAGACACTACCATCAGGGACTGGGCAAAGGCACCACACTCTCGAGCGAAGAGAATCAATTTCTCGACTCGATACGCTCGATGTCGCCAGATGACGCTTTCGAGGCGATATCTATCCGCTATGCCGAGGAGCTTAAGGGGCAGACTGCCTACACCTTGGCTCTGCAGGAGCATATACTGCGCTTCTCTACAGGCAAGGTTGCCGATCTGTCGTTATTCGACAAGTGGTGGCGTGACAAGAGCGAAAAGCTTGCGGTGAGAATCGAGCGCAGCGAGCGTTCGATCGAGATTCTCACCATACACAAGTCGAAGGGTTTGGAGAACAAGGTGATCATTATGCCCGACTGCACTTGGATCAAGGGCCCTCGCCCCGACGGACTCCTCAAGAATATTATATGGGCCGAGCCTGTGTTAAATAGCGTTACCAAAGACATAGGTATATTCCCCGTATCGTTCAACAAAGATGTAGGCGACTCCTACTTTGCCGAGGCCTACTTCCGCGAAGTGGTCTACACTTGTGTGGATGCAATCAATATGCTCTATGTTGCCACCACGCGCGCCAAGGAGCAGTTGCACATCTTTGTCGAGAAATCGAGCGAGATAATAGACTGCATCGACAGCCTTCTCAATACCGTATTCAAGGGTAAAGCTAATCCGGTTGGAGACAAGAACTATCGCCTCTATGAGTATGGCACATTCGATGCGCCAGAGCCCGAGAAGGTCAAGAAAGAGAGCAGCAAACGAGTGGAACACCGTGAGGTGCTCGAACGACACGATGTATCGCCCGTGACGCTCAAGTTGCGTACCACCTCGGCCCGCTACTTCTCCGACGAGGCTACCGAACTTACGCCGCGCAGCAACGGTATTCGTATGCACCGTCTCTTCGAGGAGGCAAGTACAAGTGCCGACATCCTAAACTCGCTCGATCTGATGGTCGAGAATGGCGAGTTGAACGACAGCGACGCAGCGGAGTTGCGTGCACAAATCGAGGAGACACTCTCTGCGACCGAGGCAGGAGAGTGGTTTGATGGTAGTTGGGAGCACATCTACTGCGAACGCTCCATTCTACAACGAGACAACAATGCAGAGGGAGGAGTCGAGACAAAACGCCCCGACCGAGTGATGATTCGTGGCAACGAGGCTGTGGTTGTCGACTACAAGTTCGGACGAGAGGCAGAGTCGCACAAGGTGCAGATTCGCCACTATATGGAGATGCTCAACAATATGGGTTACACCTCGGTCAAGGGATATGTATGGTATGTCTCGGCAGGTAAGATAGTCCGAATTTAGGACTCAAGTTTGAAATTGCCGAATTTAGTGCTATATTTGTAGGATGGAATCAAAGATTTGGAATATCATACCCAAGCCATTTCGCGCTAAAGGCGTAGGCGTCGCACTCACAATCTTTGTGCGTGCGTTGCTCAACTTTGCAGGTTTGGCGGCGTTGTTGCCCGTGCTCTACCTGATTCTCGATGGTGACGGCCTCCACTCGAATCCTATTCTCAGCAACATCTACAACTCGTTGGGATTTGCTTCGGATAGCCATTTTGTGGTGGCTGTGGCGCTGGCGGTTGTGATATTTATAGTGGCAAAGAGTGTAGCAAACATCCTGCTCTATCGCGTGGAGCGCGACTACATCTACTCGCTCTACCGCCACCTCTCGCGTCGACTCTTCGTGGGCTACTTCAAGCGAGGTTTGCAGTTTATCAAGGGTGAGAACTCGGCTGTACTTTCGCGCAATGTCAATGTCGTCTGCTACACCTTCATTACGGGTGTCTTGCGCTCGTTGGCAACCCTCGCCAGCGAGGTGATGCTACTCCTGATGATATTCTCCTCCATTGCACTATTCTCGCCTCTTGCAGCGCTCTTGGCTGTGGGAGTCTTTGTGCCTGTGGCGTGGCTCTACTTCACCTTTATGCGCCACAGACTCGACCAATATGGCACCGAGGAGAATGAGGCACAGCGTCGCAAGTACCGCGATGTGATCGAGACATTCCGAGGCTTTGCCGACATCGAGATCAACAACGCCTTTCCGCATCAGCTCTCGCGCTTCGACAAGGAGCTCAACACCATCATCACCGTAGGTCGCAAGAATGCCACCATTGCCACCCTGCCTCAAAACCTCACCGAGGTCGGCCTGGCAGTGGGTATGGCTCTGCTGCTCTGCCTGGGCGCACTGCTCAACTCGGGTGATATAAAGATCCTCTTCGGTGTATTTGCTGTGGCAGGTTTCCGTCTCTTGCCATCGGCACGCAATATTATGAATGCTTGGAGTGCACTGCGTTACAACCGATATACTGTGGATGTACTCGCCGAGAACGAGGTGAGTGACGATGTATATATCGATTGTGAGACCAACACAATTCGCTTTAACGACAAGATTGAGGTACGCAACCTATCGTTCCGTTTCGAGGGTAGCGAGAAGGACACCCTACACAACCTTTCGCTCTCGATAAGCAAGGGCGAGAAGGTGGGCATCAACGGAGAGTCGGGAGTGGGCAAGACCACCCTGCTCAACCTTCTGCTCGGACTCTACACCCCAACCGAGGGCAGCATCTTTGTCGATGGCAAAGAGCTCGACGCAGAGAGCTACCGCAGTTGGCAGAATCGCATTGGTTATGTCTCGCAAAGCACATTCCTGGCAGATAGCACCATCGTGGAGAATATAGCCTTTGGCTATGACGAGGGCGAGATAGATATGGCACGCATCGAGGCGGTCGTCGAGGCGGCATCGCTCTCGGAGTTTGTAGCTTCGCTACCAAAGGGGCTCAACACCCGCATTGGCGAGTGTGGCGCACTCCTCTCGGGCGGTCAACGCCAGCGCATCGGCATTGCCCGAGCACTCTACAAGCAGGCCGACATACTCTTCTTCGACGAGGCTACTTCGTCGCTCGACAGCGCAACCGAGCAGAGCATCAATCGTGCAATCGAGCATCTCTCGTCATCGAACAAAGATTTAACCATTGTGGTTGTGGCACACCGCGAGAGCTCGCTCGACTACTGCGACCGCATCATAACACTCGATAAAAACGACAAATAGATATGGATTACCGTATAGCCGACTTCCTACTTCGCACCGAAGGTCCTCACAGCGATATTGCAGCGTGTGGTTTGCGAGGTTTTGCGCCCTTCGAGGTGACAACCGATGCAGCAGCCGAGCCTACAATGTTGCTCAAGATGGATGCACCGATAAGCGATGAGACGCACCCCGTAACCAAGGTTATTCACGCCTTTGACTTCGAGCAGGAGTACGCCTATGGCGAGTTTGCACGCTATGCTACGGGCTACCGCTTTTCGATGAAAAGGGAGGGTCGCACCTTCCTGCTCGTCAAGGAGGATGGCTCGAATGAGGTGCTGAGCAATCTCGGAAAGTACAACGAGGTAGACCCTTCGCTGGTGCGATTCGGAATATGGATTATGCTTGGCCTCATTATGGCTCCGCTGGGCGCTATAGCAATACACTCGTCGGTGATTGTCAAGGATCACGAGGCGGTACTCTGTCTCGGCGAATCGGGCACAGGCAAGAGCACTCACACGCGCCTATGGCATCAACATATCGAGGAGGCACGCCTGCTCAACGACGATAGTCCGATAGTGCGTATCATCGATGGCAAGTGCATCATCTACGGCTCACCTTGGAGTGGCAAGACCAACTGCTATGTCAACAAGTGTGTGCCCGCGCGTGCCTTTATGCGACTCTCGCAAGCACCGCACAACAAGATCTATCGTCTGCCTGCGCTGATGGCTATCGGAGCAATTCTGCCATCGTGTCCGCCGGCATTTGCCTACGATACGCAGTTGCAGGATGCCATCTGCTCGACGGTATCCGATATCATCTCTTGCACACCTGTCTACCACTTGGAGTGCTTGCCTGATGCTGCGGCTGCTCAACTCTCCTACTCGACAATATATAAAAAATAGGTATGCCCTCGCCACGAATCATACCCAATACCGAACTCTTCTCTGTTGCCCGCGATATGTTGCTCGAGGGCAAGTGCGTGCGCATTGCGGTCAAAGGCGAGAGTATGTTGCCTTTTTTCCGCAGCGGATCGACCATCACCTTGCGTCCACTCCGCGAGGGCGACATCCGCAAATACAATGTGGTGATGGCAGATGCGGGACACGCCTTCGTAGTGCATCGCATAATTAAGGTTGGAACTAATGAGGTCCTCCTTTTTGGTGACGGAAACATCAAACGAGGCGAGCGTGTCACTCTTGACAAGATATATGGTATTGTCGATTGCTCGAAGCTTCACATCTTTTTTGCTAAGATTTGGCTATGGCTTCTACCCGTTCGTCGCTACCCTTTGGCTCTATTTCGCCGAGTGATGCGAAAATTGTAGATTTTTTTTCTTAGCATAAGTGGCTGATGTGTAGCAACATATAAAATAAACACAAAAAATTATTAAAATTTTTTCGTAAATAATTTGCACAAGTCAAAAAAAGCCTCTATATTTGCACTCGCAATAAGGCTCCGTAGCTCAACTGAATAGAGTACTTGACTACGGATCAAGCGGTTACAGGTTTGAATCCTGTCGGAGTCACGAAGCGGTAGTCCATTGGACTACCGCTATTGTTTTGTATACCACTAACGCATCAACTGACCGCCGTACGCCATCTGATTTTCGTTACGGAATTGACGCGGCGTAACTCCCTCGATCTTGCGAAAGAGGGTTGAGAACTGCCCTACACTTTCGAAGCCGAGCATATCGGCAATCTCGGTAATGGTGCTATTATCCGACATCAACAGCTCCTTGGCTCGGCTTGTCAGCAGGCGCAGCATATACTGCGTGGGCGAGATGCCCGTAACCCGTTTGAACGACTGGCGAAACCACGAATAGCCCACACCCATCTCCTCGGCTATATCCTGTGCGTGGAGCGAGTGGTGGATACGCTCTCGCATAAGTTGTCGCGCCTCATTGATGATATCCTCGCTACAATTTGCGCCCTCACCAAGACTACGATACTTATATAATATATGCCCAAGCATATGTGTAACAACTCCCGACAATAGTTGCTGACACGCTATGCGCTCTTTGGTCGCAAGTCGGATAGCATCACGATAGAGTCCGATAAGCGAGTTGCTCAAGCCAATCTCGATAACAGCCTCCTTGGGCGAAAAGAATCCCGCCGAGAGGATACGCTCGGCAATCTCACCCTTGAAACCAATCCAAAATTCACTCCATCCCTCTTTAGTATCGGGCGCATAAGAGTGCTGCTCATTGGGAAAGAGCATAATGACCGTACCAGCCGCGATACGCCTGCGAGGTATCGACTCCGACTCGAAAAAGCCACCACCCTCGGTGATGTAGACAATCTGAAATTCGTCGAGCACACGCCCATTTTGCGGCTTAAAATCGTAGCTCTCGGGGTGCTGCATTGCAGGGTAGGAGGCATTCGGTTCGATAGACTGCATACCCACCGTTGTCACCACCATACCCCACTCCTCGTCGTGAGGGCCTATGGTCAGATATTTCAACGAATTGCGGTCAAGTAATTTCATCGCGTGTCAAATTTGAAACATTTAATATCATTTTTGATATTCAAAGTTAGCAAATCTATTCTTAAATTTGCAATAGTAAACTGAAAAAAGTCTCTAATTATGAAGATTTACAACTTTTTAGCCTTCGATTTAGGAGCTACCAGCGGTCGTTCGGTTGTGGGTAGACTCCGAGATGGCAAAATTGAAATACGCGAACTCACCCGTTTCCCGAACGGCATTGTGGAGTTGCACGGAAAATTCTATTGGAATCTGCTTGGATTGTACGAGCACCTCAAAGAGGGCCTTACTGCGTGCGCTCGCGAAGGCATTACTCCCGACTCGATAGGTATCGATACGTGGGGTGTGGACATTGTTCCGATTGGCAAGGATGGTTCAATTCTCGGTATGCCGCGCGCCTACCGCGACCCATACACCGATGGTGCACAAGAGCGATTCTTCGAAATTGTTCCGCGCGAAGAGGTCTACGACAAGACAGGTATTCAGTTTATGAATTTCAACACCTTGTTCCAAATTTTCGCAGCTGTCAAAGAGGGTTACACGCCAATTATCGAGGCCAAGCAGTTGTTGTTTATGCCCGACGCATTGTCATATATGCTGACAGGCAAGGCGATATGCGAGTACACCATTGCATCGACATCGCAGATTCTGAACCCTCGCACCGCAAAGCTCGACTCATCGCTATTGGAGTCGGCAGGCGTGAGTGCCAACATCTTCCCGGAAATCACTCTACCAGGCAATGTTATCGGCACCTTGACCGACGCTTTAGCCGAGGAGAGCCGCTTAGGCAGGGTTAAAGTTGTAGCCGTTGCTGGTCACGACACTGCATCGGCTGTAGCTGCCGTTCCAGCCGAAAACGAACATTTCGCATATCTTTCGTCGGGAACGTGGTCGCTAATGGGCATCGAGACCAAACAACCAATCATAAACGAGGAGTCATTCCGTCACAATTTCACCAACGAGGGTGGTGTGGATGGCACTACCCGATTCTTGAAAAACATCTGCGGAATGTGGATATTGGAGCAGTGCCGCAAGGAGTGGGAGCGCGAGGGTAAAAATTACTCCTACCCCGAGATTGTCGAGATGGCCAACACAGCTGAGCCATTCCGTTGCTTCATCAACCCTGACGACGCTCTCTTTGCCAATCCGAAGTCGATGCTGAAGGCTATCGGGGAGTTCTGCGAGCGCACGCAACAAGAGGCTCCACAGAGCGATGCGGCAATCATTCGCACCATATTCGAGAGTTTAGCACTGCGTTATCGTGAGGTGCTTGAGATATTGGAGAGTATGGCTCCGTTTGCAATCGATGTGCTCCACATCATAGGCGGAGGCTCGAAGAACCGACTTCTCAACCAATACACCGCAAACGCCATAGGCAAGCGTGTGGTAGCAGGTCCATCCGAAGCGACAGCGATAGGCAACATAATGATGCAGGCGGTGGGTGCAGGTGCAGTGTCGTCGCTTGCCGAAGCTCGTGCTATCATCCGCGCATCGATAGCAACCGAGGAGTTCCTCCCGCAGGAGAGTGAGAAGTGGAGCAAGGCTTACGAAATATTCAAAACAATCAAATAAAGAGCAAAAACTATGAACGAAGCAAAGATTAAACAAGCGTATGACATCGCAGTCGAGCGTTATGCAGAGCTCGGCATCGATGTAGAGAAGGTACTCGAGAAGATGCAGCAGGTGGAGATTTCGATGCACTGCTGGCAGGCTGACGATGTTGCAGGATTCGAGTCGACAGGCAACCTTACCGGTGGCATTCAGGCTACGGGTAACTACCCGGGCAAGGCCCGCAATATCGAGGAGCTGCGTGCCGACATCCTCAAGGCGGCATCGCTCATTCCGGGCAAGCAGCGTCTCAATCTGCACGAAATCTATGGCGACTTCGGAGGCAAGAAGGTTGACCGCAACGAGGTGGAGCCGGCACACTTCGAGAGCTGGATTCAGTGGGGTTTGGAGCACGGAATGAAGCTCGACTTCAACTCGACATCATTCTCGCACCCTCTCTCGGGAGACCTCTCATTGTCGCATCCCGACAAGGCTATTCGTGACTTCTGGATCGACCACACAAAGCGTTGTCGTGCCATTGCCGAGGAGATGGGTCGCCGTCAGGGAGATCCTTGTATTATGAACTTGTGGGTACACGATGGTAGCAAGGATATCACAGTAAATCGTATGCAGTATCGTGCAAACCTCAAGGATTCGCTCGACCAGATATTCGCACAAAAGTACGACAATATGAAGGATTGTATCGAGTCGAAGGTATTCGGCATCGGCTTGGAGAGCTACACCGTAGGCTCTAACGATTTCTACATCGGCTACGGAGCGCAGAATGGCAAGATTGTCACCCTCGACACAGGTCACTTCCACCCGACCGAGAGCGTAGCAGACAAGCTCTCATCGTTGCTCCTCTTCGTGCCTGAGGTTATGCTCCACGTGAGCCGACCTGTACGCTGGGACTCCGACCACGTGACCATTATGAACGACGAGACTCTCGACCTGATGCACGAGATTGTGCGTTGCGATGCTCTCGACCGCGTACATATCGGACTCGACTACTTTGATGCGTCAATCAACCGTCTTGGTGCTTACATCATCGGTACACGCGCTACTCAGAAGTGCCTGTTGCGCGCACTGCTCGAGCCACTCGCACAACTTCGCGAGTATGAGGCAAAGGGTCAGGGCTTCGAGCGTTTGGCACTCCTCGAGGAGGCAAAGAACTTGCCTTGGAATGCAGTTTGGGATATGTACTGTTTGCGTGCAGGTGTACCTGTTGGCGAGTCGTTCATTGCAGATGTGCAGCAGTATGAGAAGGATGTAACCTCAAAACGCAACTAATTATGGCATCTATATTGGAAAACAGACCGGCTCTCGCAACCGAAGTTGAGAAGGTTGCCGAGGTGGCAGGTTACCTTTGGCAGAAGGGTTGGGCAGAGCGCAATGGCGGAAATATCACCGTAAACATCACCGAGCACATCGACGAGGAGATCAAGGCTTTGCCGGCAATCAGCCCCATCTACCCTATTGGCACCGTGTTGCCAAACCTGAAGGGTTGCTACTTCTACTGCAAGGGCACAAATATGCGTATGCGTGATTTGGCACGCCGCCCTATGGAGAATGGCTCAATCATTCGCATCTTGGAGGATTGTGCATCGTATGTAATTATTGCCGACAACGCAGTAAAGCCGACATCGGAGTTGCCTTCGCACCTCAGCGTGCACAACTACCTCATAGGCAAGGGCTCACCTTACAAGGCCTCGGTACACACCCACCCTATCGAGCTTATTGCAATGTCGCATAGTCCGAAATACCTCGAGAAGGATGTAGCAACTAAGCTATTATGGAGTATGATTCCCGAGACCAAGGCCTTCTGTCCTCGTGGCTTGGGCATCGTACCTTACAGGTTGGCAGGCTCGGTGGAGTTGGCCGACGCTACGATTGCCGAACTCGACGACTACGATGTAGTGATGTGGGAGAAGCACGGAGTATTCGCAGTGGACTGCGATGTAATGCAGGCATTCGACCAGATTGATGTATTGAACAAATCGGCACTCATCTACATTGCTGCCAAGAGTATGGGCTTCGAGCCTGACGGAATGAGCGAGGAGCAGATGCGCGAGATGTCGATGGCATTCAATCTGCCGAAGTAGTCTATATTATATAAGGTAAGAGAGGGTGTCCAATAACATTTCGGACACCCTCTCTTTGTCAGAATTTGTATAACAAGAGCTATTTTTTTGCCAAACTAGGCGACAAAACCACAGCATAGTAAACCTATGTGAGGATTTTGTCGTCCGACGATTGGTGAAAAAAGAGCCTTGTTAGACAGATTCTTCTTTATGCCGATAGGTGTTCTATCAATATCTTTATGCCAATGGCTATCAGCACCACGCCACCCGTAATCTCTGCGCCATTCTTGTAGCGGCTGCCAAAGATTGCACCTATTCGCAGACCGAAGGCGGAGAATAGTGCGGTGGTGCAACCAATAAATGCGACTGCCGACCAGATGTCGACACGAAGAAATGCCAAAGAGATACCCACTGCCAAGGCATCGATGCTTGTTGCCACAGCAAGCAGAAGCATAGTCTTCGCACCAAAGCCCGAGGCTACAGACTCGTCGTCATCGTCGCCAAAGAGGGTATCATATAGCATCTTACCGCCGATAATGGCAAGCAGAGCAAAGGTTATCCAATGGTCGAAGCGTTCGACTGACGAAGCGAAGTTTGCCCCCAAAAAGTAGCCAATCAAGGGCATCAACGCCTGGAAACCACCAAACCACAACGCCACCGAGAGATAGTGTCGATGCTGCAGACGCTCGGTGGAGAGTCCCTTTGCAATCGAGACGGCAAAGGCATCCATCGAGACTCCGATGGCAAGAAGCAGAATATCAAATATGGTCATCGGAATGGAGTTGTACCTTAAACTTGAATCGATTGTAGCGGCGCATCACTCGCTTGACATAGGCTCGAGTCTCAGCACTACCGTGAAAAGCCCCCGAGCGCACCACCTCGTGCTCGGCAAACTCAGGCTCTGCCAAGAGAGTCAAATACTCCTCGACCACGCTCCACTTGTTGGCATCCTCCTCGTGGTAGCGCGCCAGGCGACGAGCATCCGAGATGCGCGAGTAGCCGGCATTGTAGCAGGCGAGGATAAAGTTCAATCGCTCAGCCTCACCTATCGACGGCGAGAGCATATCGTTGTTTTCGTGGAGAAGTATAGCTGCCACCTCGGCGCAGACGCGTGGATTGAAGAGTGAGTCGCGTTCGTAGCCCAAATTCCTCGCTACGGCAGGCATCACCTGCATAATACCCACCGCACCCGCCGAGGAGATGGCATTGGGATTGAACTCCGACTCGGCACTTGCGATAGCCGACAAAAGCACCCAATCGACATCGCACTGCACACCCACCTCCTTGAACATATCGTCGTAGGGTGAAAGGATTGGTTTCTCCTCGACCTCGAGCAACGCCATCTGCTCCTCGCCGCACTCCACGACATCCACCGCAGAGAGAGCGACAATCGAGCCAACCGCCACAAAGAGCAGCGGCACTATGTAAAGATTGAAAATTCTACGCATAGATTTAATCATAGAATGTCCACGAGATACCTATCTTGAACATACCCGGGTTGAGCGGATAGCGAGCCACGGCAAAATACTCTTGATTGCCGAATAGATGGCAGTTCCAGTGCTGATACTTGAGCAGGATTCGCATTCGCTTCCACTTTGCCGCAATGAAGGCATCAAGGTATGGATAGTTTCCGACAGATGTTTCGTTCTGGTTGTAGAATACCGACAAGGCAGGGTTGTAGCCCTGTGCATAGTAGCGGGTATTGAAGCGGCCATCCACACCCACCTGCAGGCGTAGGATATCGCGTTTAACCCAAAATTCGTAGTAGTAGGAGAGGAATGCCGAGACCAAAGGCAGTGGCACGACATAGCGATCGGAGGTGAGTTGCACCAATACACGATGGTTCAGGTGAACGCCCTTGAAGCTGAAGTCCTTTTTGGCGTAGATGCTTGTCACACTCACCGTACCGTCGTGCTGATGTGGCAAGCAGTCGGCTCCGTAGTATATCTTATCGCGCAAGATACTCTGCCAGAAGCCCACCTCGATGCCATAGTCAGGCATCTCGAAGGCAATGTTGAAGCGGGTCTCGCCCTCCTTCTTAAAGTCGTTGCTCCAACGGTAGTGGTTCGAGTACCAATTGTTCTGCCAATAGCCCGGCGAGGTCATCGACTCGGAGAATGAGCCCGACAGCGTCATAGGCTTCTGCTTGATGTAGGCACTCAACGATGCTCGTGCCGCAATCTCATAGTCGCCGCCACGATAGCCCGAAGGGTACATCTTGAAGTTCGCACCCCAATCGGCATATTTGCGAATCTTACCCTGCGCACCCACATAGGCAAACCACGATGTCTTGTTCTCCTTCTTGAGCTTGCCCGAGAGGTAGTCGCTCAAGCCAAACTGCGAGTAGGTATGGACATCGATACCCACACCGCCATCGATAGTTCCTACAGGACCATTTCGATCCCAAGGTTGCGCCTGCACAAAAAGGCGATTGGTGATGATGCGTTCATAGGTCGAGTCGCGTGTCTTTTCGGGATTGAGGAACCAATCCTTGTAGTAGGTATCGGTGTGCGAGTTGTACGAGCCGTTCGGATTGCGCGAATAGCGCTCGTCACGATAGGTCGAATATTTGTCGGTGTAGAGTTTGCTCCACTCATTGTACTCGAAGGTGTGTCCGATGTAGATTGCAGGGAGGTCTGCCATCGAGAAGTCGTGCTCGGTCAAGCGCACAAACGGAATACCGAAGCTCTGCTTGATAAAGAATGCGTTGTTACGGTAGGTATTCATAGCATCAGCACCAGCCAAGCGCATAGGAACGCCCGAAGGCATCTCGAACACAGTATCACGAATTGCCCAATCACCCACTACTCCACCACTCTCCTGCTGCGCCACCTTATTGTGGATGTAGGCGGCAAAGACCGAGTAGCGACGGCCTGTGTGAGCCACCGTACCCGAGAAGTTGTTGTTCTGCACACGCGAAACATCATATTGGCTACGCGAGCCACGCGAGAGATAGTTGATCGAAACCGATGTCGAAGGGTTGATATTCTGCGACACCATAATCTCGAAGTGCTCCTCACGGTAGCGCTTCTGTCCCGACTCGAGATAGGTCATCCAGATATACGGATGTTTCATATTGTAGAACGGAACATTCTCGAGCGAGTAACTATATGTATCGTATGGTTGCGAGAAGGTAAACTCACGCGAGCGAGTGCGCTCGAAGTAGTTGACCTCAGACGATGCCTGACCAAGACCGCCCACAGAGTTGTTACCCAAACGTTTGTGGTAGTGCGGATAGTCCAAACGCCAAAGATTGAGCGTAGTATCGATAGGCATCACCTCGACGGTATTGAAGTCACGATCGATGTGCCACTGAAAGTTTCGCAACGAGCGAATCGAGTCGCTGAAGAAGTATGACTCAAGCGGTTTGCGCGGACGCTTCTTCTTGGTGGTGTCGGCCTGCTCACCCTGAATCGGATTGCCATTTTCGTCGACCTGAGTACCGTCGCCATTTTGCTGATTTGGGTCGGTCATTCCGGGCAGACCATTCGGACCCATTCCCTGCTGTTGCTGACGCTGTGCATTCATCATCGAGCGAGCATCTATCTGCGCGTGCGCAACAGCACCCACCGCAACCAACATCGCAGTAAGCACCACACGCCACATATTTACTCTGCTCAACGCCATCTCTATCGTTTCTGAATAATCCAACGAATGGTAGAAATCGCAATATAGAGAACGATAATCACGGGAATTGCGTATACACGAAGCAATAAAATTGCAAGAATGCAGGTAACCAGGAATATGTAACGCAACTTATTATCAGCCCAACGCCACGACTTGAACTTAAACGAGAACATTCTGATTGGGCTCACAAGCATAGCCGCAGTGAGCACCGACAAGAGGCACAACCACTCCACATCGACCACGATGCCGTACATCTCGCATACGGCCGCCACCGAGAGGCACAAGATTGCTGCGCCAGGGGTTGGCAAGCCCTCGAACTCCTCGCGCTGCGTCTCGTCGATATTAAACTTTGCCAAACGCAGTGCCGAAAGTGGGGCGATAATGAGAGGGATGTAGCACAAAACCTCAGCCCAAACGCCCTCAAGAGCGAATGCCGATGGCATTGCTCCGCAGAGCACCGACATAACGATGGCAGGTGCCACACCGAACGAAACCATATCAGCCAACGAGTCGAGCTGAACTCCGAGCGCGGAGTACTGCTTGAGCAGTCGAGCAGCAAAGCCATCGAAAAAATCGCACACCGCAGCTGCGATGACAAAGAGGAATGCCATCTGTAAATCGTTGTATACCAACGCCGAAATTATCGATCCAATGCCGCAGAGCAGATTTGCCAGCGTGATGCAGTTGGGAATTGTAAAGAGTTTAATCTTCATTTTGCGCATAATTTATCAGGCAAAGGTACTAATTTTAATTTGAAAATTAAAATGTAGAATCAAAAATTAACAACATTGCTATTATTACGACTATTTTTTTTCTTTCGATTTTGAATAAAATTTCATACCTTCGTAAAAATGTAGTGAGTAGTGAGTAGTGAGTAGTTTTTTTTCAAACCCTAACGACTCTAACGACACTAACGACTCTAACGACACTATATTCCAACTAAATCGTAAATGATTGAGGAAATTTTGTGCTAAGCAAGGTGGCGAAAGCGGAACCGACGCTGCGGAGCGAGCGCAGAGACTGCTTGCAGACTATGCCGAGCCGCGAGGAGGAAAAGCCTGCAAAGCAGGGTTAACATACTAAGCCTATGTGAGCATTTAGCCATCCGAAGTGCAGTGCAAAATTTACCAATCAGAACTGCCCGCACGTAAAATCGTAAATGATGAGGCTATTTTTTGTGCGACGTTAGGCGACAAATCCGCAGCATAGCCTGACTATGTGAGGAATTTGGCGACCGACACGCTCGTGCAAAAATAGTCCATCAGAACGATTTTACCCCTCGGTATTAATGCCTATTTTATATATATTTGTTGCTATTTGTGATATTTTATGTATATTTGTGTTCGAAACATATACTTTTTTGTATGGCTAAAGAACTTAAACCAAGAGACCACAATCTATTACTCAAGGGCTTACGATTGTATTTTCAATATGTCAACTCGGGGCTCTATTTCAGAAAGGAGCATTTGGTAGGTATAGAGAAGGTACCGGTGGATGGTACTCCGCTTGTTATCGTGTCGAATCACCAGAACTGTTTGAATGACCCATTGTCGTTGGCAATGAATCTGACAGACCGACGAATCAACTTCATAGCTCGAGCAAATGTATTCAAGAACCCTCTCGCAGGTAAATTCTTGCGCACGATAGGTTTGTTGCCAGCATACAGAGCTGCATACGACGGTATTGAAGCGGTGCAAAACAACCGCTCGACATTTGATGCAGCAGGAAAGGCATTGTGTGACGGTGAGACCGTAATGCTCTTTCCGGAGGCCGGCCACCAGGACAAGCGTTGGCTCGGTCATTTCAAACTTGCATATTTGAAGATTGCATTCGACGCTGCAGAGAAGTTCAATTTCGAGCACGATGTAATGATTTTGCCTTCGTGCAACCACTACTCGAACTACTTCCACGCCCGCACCGATATGCTCATCCGCTTTGGCGACCCTATCTCGTTGAAGCCTTACTATGAGGAGTACAAGGCGGAGCCACGCACTGCAATGTTGAAGATTAACGAGATTGTGCGCGAAAGAATCAAGGAGTTGATGCTTCATATCGAGGATCTGGAGCACTACGACCAGATTGATTTCTTGCGTGAGACAGGCTACGGCCGTCAGTACGCTATCGATCACGGTTTCAACTTTAACTATCTGCCATCGCGCTTACTCTCCGACCAAAAGTTGGTGTCGGCACTGCAGGAGGCTCACGCAGAGCACCCCGAGGAGATGGAGCGGGTATACAAGGACACTGCCGAGTATGCCGACGGTTTGAAGCGACTCAAGATTCGAGACTGGCTCTTCATCCGCAATCCGAAGTGGGGTGCAGCAACTTTGCGTGCATTGGGACTCTTGCTCCTTCTGCCACTCTTCCTGATATCGATTATTCCGACAGGACTTATGTTCCTCATTCCGGAGATTTTCCTGAAGAAGATGATCAAGGACCGTATGTTCAGTTCGTCGTTCCGAGTAGGCGTAAGCGTCTTTGTATCGGTACCTCTATGCTTGATTCTCCCTGTAGTCCTGCTCTGGATATTTGCAGGATTCTGGTGGGGACTGGGTTACTTCCTCGCCTTCCCGCTTATGTTTGTGTTGGCTTGGAACTACATTCGTCTCTTCGCCAAGTTCAAGGGTACCTGCATCTTCATCAAGCGCAGCAACCGCGACACTATCAACAAGTTGCGTGAGCTTCGCACCAGCATCTACGAGCGTTTGGACAACCTATTAAAATAGGATATGCGACGAATTGGAGTCATATCAGATACGCACGGCACCTTCGACGAGGTGCTGTGCGATTTTTTGCGCGATGTCGACGAAATATGGCACGCGGGTGATATAGGCTCGATGGAGCTGGCCGACAAAATCGCCAAGTTCAAGCCTCTGCGTGCGGTGTATGGTAACATCGACGGTGGCGACACTCGCTACTCGTTTCAGCCCTTTGCACACTTCAGAGTCGAGGAGGTGGATGTGCTGATAACCCACATTGGCGGCTATCCGCGCCGCTACTCGCCACAGGCGTTAGCGAAAATTCAGGCTTGCCGACCAAAGATTTTTGTATCGGGACACTCGCATATCTTGCGTGTCGAGTACGACAAGGTATACGATTTGCTCCACCTAAACCCGGGGGCTGCAGGCTGCTACGGATTCCACAAGGTACGCACCGCCCTGCGATTCACCATCGACGGCACCGACATCAAGGATATGGAGCTCGGCGAGTGGCCAAGATTTGGACACTTGTGAAGAATTAAAAATTAAAATTAGATATGAAAAAGTCAGTAGTATCATCGTTCGATGTGGATCATCGAACATTGCGTGAGGGACTCTACCTCCGCTCGACATACAACATCAACGAGGAGTTGGCCGTTTTCTCGTGGGATTTGCGTTTTTGCGCTCCGATGGATAAGGTGCCGCTCTCGGCCGGCGTGGTACACACCATCGAGCATCTGATGGCGTACTATCTGCGTCTTGACGAGAAGATTGGCTCGAGCATCGTATCGTTCTGCCCTATGGGTTGTCAGACAGGATTCTACCTCTCGACAATGAACAATGTGACAGCAGAGGATATTGCCGAGGCAATACGCAAGGTCTACAACGATGTATTTCCGCTGAAGAGCACCGACGACATCGTGGGCTTGAATGAGATTCAGTGTGGCAATCCTGCCCTCTACGCCATCGAGGAGAGCAACGAGGCTTTGGCTCGCTACATCAATATTCTATTCCCCGAGGAGTAGTTCTCGAATATACCCCGACAAAAAGAGGGTGTCCAATAACTTCGGACACCCTCTTTTTGTGAGAATTTGTATAACAAGAGCTATTTTGGAGCTGCTCGCAGGCTGAAAAAGCGCAGTTTACTCAGCGTAAATGAGCATTTTTCAGACAAGGCAGATGACGAAAGAGCCTTGTTAGACAGCTTCTTCTTTTATCGTTTCTCGATTTCGTCGAGTATAGGAGTAAAGTCCAACCACGAATTGGCAAACTCATCGTAAGAGAGTTCGGTGTGGCCATCCTCGGGTACATCCGAGATAACCTTTACCGCCAAGAGAGGCACATTTCCGCACATCTCGCAAGCGATGGCAATAGCACCAATCTCCATATCGAAGATGGCACGCTCAACGCCAAAACGGGCCTTAATCTCCGCCACTGAGCGTGCATTCACAAAAGAGTCGCCCGTAAAAACGGTAACATTCTCGTCACCCGCAAGGTTGCGAGGATCACTCACCTCGGGAATAAAGCCCTCGGGGATGTCGGCATCGTGATACTGCACACGATTTGGCACTACAATCTCGCCCTGCTTGAAACCGAGTGTACCTGCCGCATAGCCAATCACAGCCACCAAGTCGTAGGGTTGCTCCGCCTGTAAAAGGTGACGGGTGAGAGTTGCCGCAGCAGCGGCCTTACCGATGCCACTATATGCCACCGTATAGCGATTTTTCAGGCTTTCACCCTTGCGCTCGATAGCGATGCGTATGTTCTTGTTTTCGCGCTCTGTAGGCGCAACAATCAGAATATTCTTCATAGTTCGTGTTTTGCAACTATTGGCAATTAGCCATTAGCTCCTTTATCTTGTTTGAATCCTTTTCGATCTGCCGGCGGAGTTCATCGACCGAGTCAAAACGCTTCTCGTCACGAATCTTGTCGTAGAGCTCCACACGCAGTGTCAAGCCATAGAGCAACCCCTCGAAGCCAAAGAGATGGGTTTCGAGCAGTCGTTTCGAGCCATCCACCGAGGGGCGCACGCCCACATTGGTCATTGCCACATAGCTCTCGCCCTCGACAACAACCCTCGAACTGTAGACTCCGTTCTCGATATCGAGTCTCTCGTCGATGGCAATATTGGCAGTCGGGAAGCCCAACTTGCGTCCCAACCTATTGCCACCAATAACGACACCCTCGACAATCTGCATAGTTAAATCTCTTTGGTCAATTTGCGCACCAATGACACCTCGGAGAAGAACTCCTTGGCAAAGACACGCAACACGGTGTAGGATGGCACAGCCACCAGCAAGCCGACAATGCCACCTACGGAGCCTGCCATAAGTATCACAATGAAAATCTCGAGCGGATGCGCCTGCACCTTCGACGAGTAGATGAGTGGCTGAAGCACGAAGTCATCCACACCCTTCACTACACATAATGTACAGACAATGACGGTCAGCGTATAGGCTATGGTGCAACCCTCGATAGGCGACACCACGCCGATAAAGATCGAAACCAATGCACCCACCGCAGGTCCTGCATACGGAATCACATTGAGCATTCCCATAATGACCGCAATAAAGCAGGCATTCTCGATGCTCATACCAAAAATCAGGAGTACCAAGCTGATGATACCCGCAATGATAAGACTCTCGGTGAGCAAGCCTGTGAAGTAGCGCGAGAGCAGGAACGACACCTTGTCGATGGCACGATGGACATTCTCGGAGTACTTATCGGGGAATATCGCCGACACCATAGCCGAAAAGAGGCCATCCTCCTTCAAGAAGTAGAAGGTGATAAACGACACCGAGAAGAGGACTATAACAGCCGACACACCTGTATTGAATATCGACGACACGACTGCGTTGACCGTATCATAGTTCAGGATGCTATGGAGCGTAGAAGCAAGCATCTCGGACAACGAAGCACGAGTATCAGGCAAGGCGAAGATATCAGAAATGTAGTTCTGCAGCTTCTCAAGAGGCACCTGAATACCCTCGAGCGAGGTGCGCAAATCGAGTGACGAGAGTTCGTAGATCTTGCCCGCGATGAGTGGAATAATCAGCGAGAGCAAACCGCCAATCACAAGCCACAAGAAGAGCAATGTGAAGGTGGCAGCCAACCATCGCGGCAGTGCAAATTGCTTGATACGGACCTTGCAGAGCAGCGTCACCAGAGGTCTTCCGACAATGGCCAAGACCGCAGAGATAAGGATATAGACAACCACATCGCGGAAGTACCACAACAAGGCTCCTACCGCAACTGCTACCGCTAAGCCTATCAATCCTCGCAGGAAGGTCTGCAAGGTTAGGCTGTTATTCTGGACATTGTTCGACATAACGACATCAGATTAGAGATAATATAGTCCTTATGAGAGTGGTGTAACCTCGAGCGTCTCCTCCTCAGGGGTCTCGAGCGACTCCTCGGCAACGCCACCAATGCGTGCGATAGGTGTCTGTGTACCCACTACTGTATCACCAATCTCAACCAACAACTTGGCATCCTTTGGCAACAATATATCAATACGCGAGCCAAACTTGATAAAGCCGAATACGCTGTTCTGCTCGACCTGCTCGCCCACCTTCACATACGATACGATACGACGCGCCACAGCTCCCGCAATCTGACGGAACAACACCTCGACACCCTCCTTGGTCTCGACAACAGTTGTTGTGCGCTCATTATCGGTCGAAGACTTTGGATGCCAAGCTACAAGAAAACGACCCGGATGATACTTGAAGTACTTTACCAAGCCACCCACAGGGCACCAATTGATGTGAACATTGGTCACCGACATAAAGATCGAAACCTGCATACGCTCCTCGCCATCGAAGTACTCATCATCCTTGACAATCTCGGTCACAACAACACGACCATCGCAAGGCGAGAATACAAGATCGTCATCGTGGATGCGAACACGACGCGGATCGCGGAAGAACGAGACGATGAAGAGCCAAAAGACGAACAACAATACGGCAAGGGTGATGAGCAACCACATCAAGTCGTTGGCCTTGAGCATATAGAATATCAAAAGCCAAATAGCCAACAGCACAACGCCCGATACGGTGATAATTTTGAATCCCTCTTTGCTAATCTTCATTTTATTTGAGTTTTAAAAGGTTATACTACATAAAGTGACCTAACAACAAGAGGTAGACAAACATATATGGCACAGCGATATACAACGCATCGAAACGATCGAGGAAGCCTCCGTGTCCCGGCATCATCCTACCCGAATCCTTGACATCGACCTCGCGCTTGAACAACGACTCAACCAAGTCTCCCGCAACGCCCGACAACGATGCCACCAGACCAAGTCCGCCCCATACCAGAAGCGAGCCTCCTGCCAAGTGTCCGAACAACACCGCAGCAGCCACAGCTCCAATCAAGCCACCGAAGAATCCCTCCCACGACTTTTTAGGCGAAATGCGCTCACAGAGACGGTGCTTACCGAGGGTAACGCCCACCAAGTAGGCTGATATATCGTTAACCCAAATGATGGCGATAACGCTCAACAACGCCCAAGCCGACCACTTACCGACCAATAACTGCGGAACAAAGAGGATAAGAGCCATTGGCAACGCCAAATAGACAACGCCCATAATTGTCGAAGCGATATTGACCATCGGAGTTGGATGCTTACGCCACAACTCGCAGACGAAGGTCGAAGGCACAAGCAACATAAAGTAGAGCAACAAGGCCAAGAATACCTTGCCCGTAATATCTGTGATTGCGCCCCAATGCAGAAATACGGTGAAGGCCATACCGAAAAGGGCAACTGCCGAAGCCAGACCGATGCTACGCATAGGTCGTGCTCCACCCTTCTCGCAAAGTCGATAGAACTCGACCAAGCCACCTATCATAATTGTTGCAAAGAGTGCACCCACACTCCACTTCGACCACACCAAAGCCCCCACCACAACGAGCAGTAACACCACTCCGCTGATAGTGCGAACCACAAGGTCTTTCAATCTCTTATTCTCCATTTCAAAAGGGGTATTAGGTTATTAAAGGTTTGGTTTAGTTTTCCGATTCTACGCTACTCTCTGGCAACGAGTTAGGGCGCTTGCCGAATATGCGCTCCACATCCTCGGTGAAGACAACCTCGCGCTCGAGAAGCAACTCTGCCAACTCAATGAGTCCCTCGCGCTGCTCGTCGATAACCCTCTCTGCCATCTCGCGAGCCTTCGCAATCAAGGCACGCACCTCGTCGTCAATCTGCTGCGCTGTGCGCTCCGAGTATGGTTTTGTGAATGCCATATCGCTCTGTCCTGTCGAGTCGTAGTAGCTCATCGAACCCACCTCCTCGCTCATACCATAGTAGGCAACCATTGCATAACACATCTTGGTCACTCGCTCGAGGTCGTTCAATGCGCCTGTCGAGAGGTGGCCAAAGAACTTCTCCTCGGCAATGCGACCCGCCAGCAACGAAGCCAACTCATCCATCATCTGCTCGCGAGTGGTGATGCTGCGCTCCTCAGGCAGATACCACGCTGCGCCAAGAGCCTTGCCACGCGGAATAATCGTAACCTTGACAAGTGGATTTGCGTGCTCGAGCATCCAACTTACGGTGGCGTGTCCCGCCTCGTGATAAGCGATGGTCTTCTTCTCCATAGGCGAGATAACCTTGTTCTTACGCTCCAATCCACCAATGATTCTGTCGATAGCAGCCAAGAAATCCTCCTTGCCTACGCAACTCTTATTGTGGCGGGCAGCAATCAAAGCCGCCTCGTTACATACATTGGCAATATCGGCACCCGAGAAGCCCGGAGTCTGCTTTGCCAAGAAGTCTCGATCGAGCGACTCGTCGAGCTTCAACTTGCGAAGATGCACCTCGAATATCTCCTTGCGCTCGTGTACCTCAGGCAAGCCAACCTCGATTTGACGATCGAAACGACCCGCACGCATCAGTGCCTTATCCAAAATATCGGCACGGTTGGTGGCAGCCAAGATAATAACGCCCGCATTGGTCTGGAATCCATCCATCTCGGTAAGCAACTGATTGAGAGTATTCTCGCGCTCATCGTTGCCTGAGAAACCTGCATTGCGACCACGCGCACGACCTATGGCGTCGATCTCGTCGATAAAGACGATGCACGGAGCCTTCTTCTTTGCCTGCTCGAACAAATCACGAACACGCGAAGCACCCACACCCACGAACATCTCGACAAAGTCCGAGCCCGAAATCGAGAGGAACGGAACATTTGCCTCGCCTGCTACAGCCTTTGCCAAGAGGGTTTTACCCGTTCCCGGAGGGCCTACCAAGAGAGCACCCTTCGGAATCTTTGCTCCGAGTTCACGATATTTTGCGGCATTCTTCAAAAAGTCGACAATCTCCATAATCTCGACCTTTGCCTCCTCCAAACCTGCTACATCCTTGAATGTGACACGCCTGTTCGGATCCTGCTGATCGAACTCCTGTGCACGCGCCTTGCCCACATTCATAATGCCACCCTGCGCACCTCCGCCGCGCGACATTCCGCGCATAATGAGGAACCACACAGCAATCATTATAACCCAAGGCAACAAACCAACGAGCCAAGAGTCGTACCACTCTTTCTCATTCTCGTAGGCAACAACCACTCGGTTGCCACCCTGAGCCTCGGCCTCCTCCAAGTCGGACTTGAATGAATCGACCGAGCCAATATTGAAAAATAGCTGATAACCCGTCTTTGGCAACTCTTTGTAGCGCAAATCGGTCTCGCGCAGAGAGTCTATCTTGTTACTCTTGATTGCTACACGAGCCTCGTCACGATTGACAACCGTGATCTTCTCGACATCACCCGCAATCACCAACTGCTCAACCTTGTTCCAATCGGACTTGACAGGTCGAGTCTGCTCCTCGCCGAACATCCAATAACCAACGATACCCGCAAGGATTAAGCCCCAGAACCACATAATGTTAGGGCGAGGCATCTTTACCTTTTTATTAGCTGACATAAATAGTTTGAACGGTTAAAAATTACACTTTTGCTACCACATATAACGCATAACGGCAGCATAAAGTATATCCGAAAATACGCAAGAAATAGGCTAAAATACTCCTACTCCTCGCTCTCGTAACGCACCATTGGAGCGTCGGCCCACAACTCCTCCAAACGGTAGTAGTCGCGCAGATCGCTCTGGAAGATGTGTACGATAACATCGACAAAGTCAAGGGCTACCCACAAGCCGGTCTGCTTACCCTCCACACGCCAAGGTGACTCCTTGAGTGTCTCGTAGACCTTCTCCTCGATACCATCAGCGATGGCTGCAACCTGAGTTGTTGAATCGGCATTGCACACAACAAAGTGCGAGCAGATTGCGCCGTCGAAGCCTGACAAATCGAGCGAGATGATGTTCTTGCCCTTCTTATCCTGAATACCTTCAACGATGGTTTGAATCAAATTTTCCATATACTTATTTTCTCGTTTTTGAATGCAACATACATTAAATTGAGCAAATATAGTAATTTTTTTCGAGAATATGCTCATCCGAGAAGAAAAGTTTTCCATTTAGATATTAGCATAGCTAATAAACACAAAAAAGCCGAGTCGGAAAACTCGGCATAACAGGGCAATGGCAACCCGAAATTATCGCTCGACACGCCGCTCCTTCCTCCGCACAACGACACCACTTTCGAGAGTTCCGAGGTAGCGCATCACACCTTGCGGAGTGACCAGAGCGAGACGGGTTTGACCTGTTATATTAGAGGCAAAAATCTCGACAAACCACCTCTCCGCACCATTCATCAACGAGAAAGTTATGCGCCAATTACCACTCTCTAAATCAGCAACATAGCCCTCGGTATATGAATCAATATTTACGGTATCAATCAGATACGATGTAAACTCCACGGGAAGGTGCAAAACGACCTTGTCGCCCTCGACTGCAGCGTAGAGATAGTAGGCAAATACCGAGCGTGTATTTCCGGTCACGACATTCTGCATCGTGATGGGGCGGAAGATATAGTTTCGTGAGCGAACTATACCATCGATTTCGGCAGCGTAGGCGTCCCTGCGAGCCTGACGCTCGGCCTTTGCCTTCGACATAGGTTTTTGGTCTGTTTCGCCGACCTGTGCGTGTGCTACAAGGCTCGCTGCGAGCATTGTAGCAAGGAGCAACATCCTCGCCATCAGTTCTGTCCGATTATTCCGCCAATATATTGAACATCAGGGTACCAAGGCGAGGCGATAGTGAGAGTTGCACTACCCGACGAGGTGTAGATTTCGAGCGAGAAATCGTAGTCGGAACCCGAGAATAGCGATGACGAGAAGGTGACCAGCCAACCCTCCTTGGTCTGCTCGGTCACATAGCGTTTGACCGCTGGCAAGGTATAGTTGAGCATCACCGTATAATAGGGCGGTGTAACACCCTTGATATAGGGCAAAAAGATATCGACCTCACTACCCCACACGCTCAGCTCAAAGTTGGCATTATTGAGCATTCGCATCGAGCCTGCGGGTTGTTGCTGCATTGTCTGCGGAACAAACTGATAGTTGCGTGCCAGCACTATCGAGTCGATATAGCGTTCGTACTCGGCTTGTCGCTCGGCACGACGCTTTTCGCGCTCGAGGTGTCGTTGTTCGCGCTGCTGCTCACGCTCGGCAGAGCCCTTGTTGGTAGCCCTTGTATAGCCCAACACGCCCACACCGACAAGCACTGCGATGGATAGGACAAAAATAATTTTGCGTCTCATAAGTTGTAAGTTTTCGTTCACCTACAACCCATCGCAAATATCGTGCAAGAAGAAGAGGGCATCCAACAACTCTTTGGACACCCTCTCCTTATGGGAAGCATTTCTGCTAATGTTTCACCTCGACGCCCTCATTGGGATTGTGCTTATATCTAAATACAAGCGCAAAAAGTATCGCCACTACCAATGCATAGCCTGCGAAGATATACCACGAGAGAGGCCAGCCCCACTTGTCGACCACCCAACCTGCAACATACGAGCCGATGAAGGCACCGAAGCCGTTGGTCATAATCATAAAGACACCCTGCGCACTCGCGCGAATCTCCGGTACTGTCTCCTTCTCGACATAGAGCGAGCCCGAGATATTGAAGAAGTCGAATGCCACGCCATAGACTATCATCGAGAGGATGAACATCCACACGCCGGTACCCGGATTTCCTGCACCAAGCAGACCAAAGCGCAACACCCAGGCAAACATCGAGATGAGCATCACATTCTTGATTCCGAAACGCTTGAGGCAGAACGGAATAAGGAGGATACACAATGTCTCCGAAATCTGCGAGAGCGAGATAAGGATGGTCGAGTGCTCGACACCGAAAGTACCGAGATACTTATCACCGTGCATTGCTACATCGCCAAAGCTCTTGATGTAGCCATCAGCAAAGGCGTTGGTGATCTGCAACGACATACCGAGCATCATCGAGAAGAGGAAGAATATAGCCATCTTGCGCTCCTTGAAGAGTGAGAATGCACGCAAGCCCAAGGTGTCAACCCACGACTTCGACTCGACATTACGATTAACATCGCACGCAGGGAGAGTAAAGCAGTATAGACCCAGCACTATGCCCAAACCTGCCGAGAGGAGCATCTGTGCAGACGAGAGACCAAAGCCCAACAAATCGACCGCCCACATAGCACAAATAAAGCCCACTGTACCCCACACACGGATTGGCGGGAATGCCTTGACGGTATCGAGTCCAGCCTTATTCAAAGCGTTGTAAGCCACCGTATTGCTCAATGCGATGGTTGGCATATAGAACATCACGCTCAGGAGCACCAACGGATACAAGGTCTGGTAGGTATCCTGCATCGAAGCCGCAATCATAAAGAGTGCTGCCAAAATGTGCGAAACACCAAGGAGTCGCTGAGCCGGCACCCATCGGTCGGCTATAACACCCATAACAGCCGGCATAAAGAGCGAGGCGATACCCATAGTAGCGAAGAAGCTACCAATCTCTCCACCCGAGAACTTGAGAGTGCCACCCAAGTATGCACCCAGCGAAATCAGCCACGAACCCCAAACAGCATACTGCAGGAAGTTCATCGCGATAAGACGAAGTTTAATGTTTTTCATACTATATTATTTATAAGTTATACTCTCTATTTCTGTGGTTCGAAGATGTAGCCCCAAGGCTCAAGTGTCTGTTTTGTGCCATCGGCAAGTTCGACACGCACTCTCTTATCGGAGAAGTTGCCGACAAACAACACCTCCGACGAGCCATCGAGCACCCTACGGAACGACAGCACCTCGACAGGGTGATCGTTATCGATCCACTCGGTCGAGCCATAGCTCAGAGCCTTACACTCCCTGCGCATCTTTGTCCAAGCCTTAATCTTGGCAGTTCTGTCAAGTGCCACCGCCCTCTTTCCGTCGGTGTTCCAATCGATCCAACAATCCTTATGCCCAAACAGCGATACACGCTTATCGTGTGCAATCTCCTGACCATTGAAAATCAATGGCACACCATCGATAGCAAAGCAAAAAGCGAGCGCGAGTTCGCAGCATCTATTTCCCAAGACCTTCTCCTGTCGATTCTCGAACTCATCGGTAGCCCAATCGTGATTCTCGGTCATATTCCACAATAGCGCCCCCTTAGGGCAGAGTTCTCTGTTCCACTCGTGGCACGAACGCACATAGGCAATACCGCCCTTATCGGCAACCTTCGAATCTTTGAACAAGAGAGGTCGTAGAGCCTTCTGGATGATATTCCAATTGTAGTTGGCATCGAATGCGTAGCGCAGATTGTAGGGACGACTCGACTCGGCAACCATCACCAAATCGGGTTTGATACGCTCGAGTTCGGCACGCGACTCCTCCCAAAACGAGATAGGTACAAGGCTGGCAACATCGCAGCGGAAGCCATCGACATCGTAGTTGGCGAGGTAGTAGCTCATTATGCTCTTGAAGTATGCACGAGTGCCGCTGTAATCGGTATCGAACCTCGGGAAGTTCCACTTGGTGAGCTCCATCTTGCCCGACTCATCGTACTTGAAGAACTCGGGGTGGCTCTTTACTACATCAGCCGAGGGGCCGCAATGCCCAAAAACGAGATCGAGGAATACCCTCATACCGAGTTCGTGCGCCTTGATGACAAAATCCTTCAGATCTTGATCCGTTCCATACTCTGGATCTACCTGGAAATAGTTGCCGGCACGATAGGGATTACGCGGATCGTTAAAGCCCGACTTTAGTTGTCGAGGGCTCCACTTCGCCTTGTCCATATCGGTATCGGCCACATTCACCGGTGTGAGATATATCACCGTAACGCCCAAATCCTTGAGTCGTTGCAGATGCTTCTCTGCACCTTTGAGCGTGCCCTCCTCCGAGAACGAGCGAGGCATAAGCTGATAGCTCAACCCCTCTCTAAACCACGCAGCCGTTTGACGAGCCTCAAAATGGTGGACATTTTGAGGCTGCGCAAACATACTGAAATGCAATGCAAGAAGCGATATAAATAGGAATATTCGCCTAAACATCTGCCTTGCGATTAGATCTTAACCTTCTTCATAGACTTGCGGCTCTTCTCGGCCATAAAGCCCATCACGTGACTCTCGATAGATACATCAATCGTGCTAGAGAGCAACTTTTCGTCACCAGCCGACACCGCACGCAAGAAATCGCGAGCAAGCAAGTGGTCGCCACCACCGTGGCCCGAGCCCTTATACTCGGCAATCTCGCTCACCTTCTGATCCCATACGCTCTTGTGTCCCGAACGGAAGTCGTAATAGGTAAACTTCTTCATATCGCCCTCGATAAAGCCCTTCGTACCCATAATACGGGTGCGACGGCCACCCCAAGGGGTGAAGGCATCCATCGTGAACGAGGCGGTGATATCGCCCTCGAACTTCATAATTGCAACATAGTGGTCACACTGGTCATTATTGCAACGGAACACGCAACGACCATAGTTTGTGGTCTTGAGCTTCTCACGAATGAGCGCCGGATCCTTGCTTGGCAAGTCGAAGACACCGAGGTGACGCTTGCGACGCTCGTAGATATCGATAGCCGAATATGGACACTCCGACTCGTGTGGACAGCCATCGGTACAACGCTCAGGAGCACCCTTTGGCATATTCTCAGGACGGAAGAGATGCAACGATCCCTCGGCGGCAATGGTCTGGCAAGGTTTGCCAATCAACCAACGCAAGATATCGAGGTCGTGGCACGACTTTGCCAAGATGATTGGCGTAGTCTTGTCAGCCAATGGCCAATTACCACGAACATAAGAGTGAGCCATATGAGCATACTGGATAGGCTCCATATGCTGAATGCTCACGATGTCGCCAATAGCACCCGAATCCAACACCTGCTTCAATGCTACAAAGTATGGAGCATAGCGCAACACGTGGCACACAGCCACGATACGATCGTACTTGCGAGCCTGCTTCAAGATATCGCGGCACTCCTTCTCGGTTGGTGCCACAGGCTTCTCGAGCAAGACGTGGTAGCCCAATGCAAGAGCCTTCATACAAGGCTCGTAATGGAGATTGTCGGGAGTGGAGATAACCACCGCATCAGCAATCTTCGGACCCGAGAGAGCATCGTTAAAGTGAGCAAACTGATTCTCCTTCGGAATGCCGTGCTTCTTTGCCATTGCGCTACGACGATTTGGATTGAGGTCGGCAACGCCCACCACCTTCATCGAGCCGGGGAACTTCTCTGCATAGCGAGCGTAAGTTCTGCCTCGGCTACCTGCACCGATAACCATCACTGTTACAGGCTTGTCGAGCTTGGCATCCATTTCAGGCATCTTTGTCTTGATCTTTGCCTCCGATGCGATATCGGGAATCTCACCCTCGCTGAGAGCCATCATTGCCTGAGCCTTCGAGTCGATATTCATCGCTACAGCTCCTGCCATCATCAAACCCATTCGTTTGAAAAATTCTTTTCTGTCCATAGTATGATTTTTTAGGTTTATTATATTGTCTGAATCTATAGTTTTATCGTTTCACTGGAACAAACTGCACCGCATCTGCTACGACTGTACCATCGGCATTGCGATTTGTAATCTCGACATAAGGCGCATCGCCAGCACCAATCTTATATCTTCCAATACGCACCCACTCGCCTGTAGTCTGACCAAGAATCTTAATTCCCTTGGTATTGAGCACCACTTCGTGGGTTGCAGCACCATCGAAGACATTGAAGCAAACCACCGACGATGGCCTCTTCTGGCGTGGATAGTAGTAGTAAACATCATACTCATCGGTCTCCTTCAAGCGAGGATAGAAGTATGCCGAGCGAGCCTCCTTGCCCAATGTATTGTCGTAACGACGGGTGAATGCATAGCAACGACGACTCTTATCAAAAGTCCAATTGCCAACAAAGCGCACACACGCATCATTCGCATCATCCACCAAGACATCTGGCTTGCGGTTATCACCCCAAGGATGCGCCTCAATCTCCGCCTTCAATGCTGCCACATCCACATCTTGAACTATGCCATTATGCTTATCTATTGCCATCGAAGCGGCTGTTGCAGCCACCTGCGACAACGCCATAGCCACAGGCTCCATACGGATTGAGCCAAATGCGATATGCGATGCCGACAAGCAGAATGTTACATAGAGGTTTGTCACCTCGCTACGCTTTGGCACAATCGAACGATATGAGATCGGATAAGGATTCACATCCTTCTTAATCTCCACATTACCCTCGTTGCGTACAAAGCCATCTATCACTACTCTATCGCAGTTGTGCGAATCCATAGTGTATGCGGCCAAAGCGATACCATCATCTACAACCTCACGACCCTGGCAGTGGTGCTGAGTCATCACCACATCGCTCACCATACGACGAGCCTCACGCACATAAAGTTGGGGAGTCCAGTGGTTGTTGTTCACATACTCATCTTTCGGATAACCCCACTTAAGCATCGACCTACGGATATGCTCAGGAATGCGCTCATCGTGACCAACAAAGTAGAGCAGACCCTTGGTATAATCCTCGTGAGCCTTAATGATACGTGCACGCTCCTCGTAGCTCGCCTCTGGATAGTTCCAGTTCGCACCAATCATATCGGTAGAGAATGCGCCACGATTGTTGATATCGGTCTTATTATTTGGCATCTTGCTCCAGATAAATGCATCAGACAAACTCTTCCACGGATCCTTCTCCTTCCAACGGATAAGCAACTCGTACTTCGACGGATCGTAGTTATCTGGCTTGGTGATAGGCACCATATTTTCCCTCTCGTTGGTCAAGCAGATGCGGAAGTTGTAAGCCTGCACCTTCTTATCGCCCGAGCCGATTGGCTGACGAGGTTTTTTATTAATACCCCAAAGCAGACCGCTACTCTTCTTTCCAGGAATCACATATGGATCGACATCGACACGGAACTGATGATTCTTCATCACCTGCACTCCACTATATGTCTCGTTGTAGACCTTATTATCTTCACGACCCACCGTATACGAAACACCCGCCTTTGCCATCAAATCACCCTCGTAGGTTGCATCGATAAAGACCTTCGCCTCGACCACTTGGTTTGTTTTCTTACTTGGCGCGGCAGAATCCTCGAGTGTAATATTCACAATTCGAGTACCCTCCTTCTTTGCAGCCACAATGCGACGATTGCACCAAAGTTCGATATTCTCCTCGGCAATATACTGGCGAAATACCTTCTCGGCAACGTGTGGTTCGAATACCCACATCTCCAACGCTCCGTAGTGTGCGCCTACCCTACGATAGAAATCCAAAGCCAAACCCTGAACAACAAACTTGTTGCCTATATCGGTCTGACCAAGACCTCCCGATGACATTCCGCCGATGTGGGTTGTAGGCTCGATAAGCAGAACACTCTTGCCCTGTTTCTTTGCAGTGTAGGCAGCAATAACACCCAAAGATGTGCCACCATATACGCAGATATCTACACTCTTTGCTGCGGTTACCTTTGGTGCAGCACTCAGCGACGAGACTCCAACAAGCAAAAGACAAATAAACGATACGACTTTTCTCATAAGTTCCTATTTATAATATACATCTTATAATTCATAATTACAACGCACTATCTCTTCTCGAACATTACCAAATGGAGACTCTGAGCACCAAGCGTGTCGCCAAGCGTTACACCCTCCTTGTCGGGAGCATATACCGCCGTCGCCTTATAGCCCTTGTATGCCACATCGTAAGTCACCTCCTCGTCAGAGACATTCCAAACCAAGACACCCAACTTATCGCCATTATGAGTCATCCAGCCATTTGCCATAACATATTGCGATGAAGCGTTGAGTTTAACGCCATTACCTGCGAGATATCTACCCTGCTTCATCAGCTCGGCGTGCTTCTGCTGAAAATCGAGAGCCTGCTTGTAGTACTTCACCGAGGCGACAGGGTCACCCGATTCTTCCATCTCTCTGATAATCTTTCTTGAGGATACGGTACGCACATTCACATAGTCTTCAATTCTTGGCACCTTCTTGTATTGGAGATAGTCGCGATCGGCCGCATAGCGCAACTCCAACTCATTGCGGAAGCCGAACGCAAGGTTATAGTTCATACTGAAACGGCTATTCGAAGGCGATGTCATACGCATAGTCATCACATTCTCGGGGAATGTATAGTGGAACATCTCCGTATAGTATTGCACCGCACCCTTGTCGTCGAATCTACTCTTGAAATCGGACTTCGCGGGTACATTTGCACCTCTGCAATATCCGTGGAACATACCCACCGCATTCAACTCGTAGTCAGCCAAGCCCTCTGTCATCACAACAAACTCAGGGTTTATCTTCGACATCTCGCGCTGAACATAAGCCATATTATCGAGGCGATCTGCACCATAGACTATTGTCGGAACACGATGTCCGTGATTTGGATTGTAGCAATATGCCGGACTGAACACAGCGAGTTGGTCGTAGAGGATACCATCTGCTCCGAGATCGTTCGCCTCCTTTGCCAGGCTGAGCATCTTCTCACGCCAGATGTTGCAGCTGTGGCAGGCAAGACCAAAGTGACGAGCAGGTGCGCTATCGTACTTATGATAGGTTTGCTGCCACATCTTGCCATCACGCTGGCGCACGGTGACAACCCTACCCGTATCGGGCCAATACTGCGGTGTCTCATTCATATCGAGCAACTGACCGTTGGTGTACAACACCACACGCTTGCCCTTCGCCTTTGCCTCGGCAATACCCTTCTTGATAGCAGCTTCGCCACCCATCTTTGGATCGGGACGATAGTCTGGATAGAATCTGTCGTGACCACCTATACCTCGACCAAACAGACCAAGGATATCGATTCCTCGCTCCTCGGCTGCATCGGCCAAGAGTCCGCCTATCTCCTCGTAAGGCACAATAACCTCGTCGTTTTGTTGTTTGAGAATCGCCAACAACCAACCTCTACAATTTTTCACCCACTCCGGGCGATCAATAATAGTGCGATGCGACAAATACCATTTACGATATGTGTCGGCGCACTCGTACCACTCGTCCTTGTATGGTTTGAATACGGTAGGTGCAACCTCGACCTTCTCGCCAGGGAAGCACTCCAGCATATAACGGAATCCTAAATGCACATCCCGAGTCAACGGGTTGAACGCGATATTCATATACTTGTAGGAGAACTCCTCGTCGTGGCTTGCAAAGTATACGCCACCCTTCTTACGCTGCAGTGCACCCCACTGCATTGTACAATGTTGGCTCGGATAGGCCAATGAGCACTCAAAATGCGACAACTCGCTATTCCACGCCCATTTAAGTTTCTTGCTTAATAGTTTTGCGGGATTCTCTCCGTTCTTGATCTTATCGGCAATAGCCAACGACTCTTTGATAGAGATGCGGAAGCCTGTTCCGAGAGGTATCAGAATAGCATCCTCCACACCAGCCTTCAACCCCGTGAGCGAAGGGCCCTCGAACGAGCGCACCATCCAGCCCTGCTCGTTATTGGCGATTGTAGCCAACACCTCTACCCCACCATCGCAGGTTTTAGAGTCCACATATGCAAGTGTAAGATCTATATCGCGACCTCCGAGATTCTCGTAATGCAATGTATTACCTTTTTGTTCGGCAACAGTTGTAGCATCGGAGTTCTTAATAGTAACACTTTGCTGTGGGTCATCCAACGACTCGATAACCATACTCCACTCGGCATCGGGAGTGATATATTCGCTCAATGGCAGCGATGTACACGACATCATAAGCACCATCGCCACAAGAAGCAACCTCAAACACAATCGTTCCATATTCATTAGACTTTCTGATAAATTGCAGATTAAACATTGTAATACTACGCAAATTTAAGCAAATAAACTGAAATTACAAATAGTCTTTACATATAAATTAGAACTCTCATCAGACTATTTTTTCGCCTTGCAGAAGTGCAAAATTGGCGAAAATCAATTTTTTTTGTTCGAAAACTATTTTTTTTTGCAATTTTCTTTGCGAAACCAAAAATTTACTCTACATTTGCACTCGCAAAACGAAACATTGGGCTATGGTGTAATGGTAACACTACAGATTCTGGTCCTGTCATTCTAGGTTCGAATCCTGGTAGCCCAACTAAAAAAGACGACTCTTTTCGAGTCGTCTTTTTTGTTGGATATACCTATCCTACTCCTTACCCTCAAAAAAAATAGGATGTACTCCACGAGGGAACACATCCTATCTCTTGTATGAAATCAATTACTTCGTGGTTGGCTCGTCGTAGCCGTCAGCCTTGGCATTCCACATTGTGAGGAGTGTCAAAGCGCCGAGAATAGCCATCACGAAGATTGTGATATATGCCGCATTCCAGCCATAGTGCTGTGCCACATATCCAAATCCTACACCCGAAATCAGGGTACTTGCATAGCCAAAGATACCGAGAATACCGTTTGCGGTAGCCGATGCCTTGTTGGTTGCCTGGTTTGCCGCTGCAATACCGAGCAACGCCTGTGGGCCATAGATAAAGAAGCCGATGAGTGTGAATGGCAACATCTGCAACCACCACGCAGCACCCGATGGAACGAGCCAGAAGAGGCCAATTGATGCCGCTGCACCCAACATACAGATAAGGCAGGTGCGGTGTGCTCTATTCTTAAAGAGGTGGTCGGTGAGCCAACCAAAGAATACCATACCGATGTTACCGCCCACAAACTCAAAGATGATACACAAGGTGGTAGCCATAGCAAGCGACAAGCCCTTAGACTCGGTCAAGAGCGTTGGACCCCAATCGAGAGCCGCAAAGCGCACGATATAGACAAAGAAGTTGGTCAAGGCCAAGGTCCAAATCAATCGGTTACCGAAGACCTTACGACGGATAAATGCCTTGTACTCGGCGCTCTCCTCCGGAGTGCGGACAATAGCCTTCTTGTCGCCCATAACCTCAGGCAAACCAACATCCGAAGGGGAATCCTTCAGCGTGAAGAACATTCCGATAGCGCCGCAAATAGCGAAGATTGCAGGGATGATGAAGCACCAACGCCAAGCGTAGTAGTGTGCCGCAAAGTTCAATACCTTTGGATCGGTAATCTCAAGCTTGAGGTTTGCCGCAATATTTGCCACAGCCTCAGCATTTGCGCTCATATCCACGCCCAAATGAGGCATAATGTACCAGCCGCAAAGACCGAATACCAACGCTGCACCGATAGAGTGCGACATATTCCATACCGACATCTTGGTAGCCAACTCCTTAGGGTGGATCCACTGTGTCAGAGTCTTGGTGCACGGAGGCACGCCCATACCCTGCAAGTAGCCGTTAATCACCCATACGATACCCATAAAGTAGACGAGTACGCTCGAGAATGCTACCGTAGTACCCATATTGTTCGCCAAGGTCACGATCCAGCCCGCGATGGTGTCGCTGAAGCCGAAGAGGATATTGGCAAGTGCGCAGAGGAAGAGACCGACCGAGAGGACAATGCGTGCACTATTGCGGTCGGAGATAATACCATTCACAAAGCGCGACAAACCGTAGATGATACCGTGCAAGGTCAAGAAGAGACCTAGCTCCACCTTCGAGATACCGAACTCGGCGGTCAAACCGGGCATCGCAATCGAGAAGTTCTTGCGCACGAAGTAAAAGAGAGCGTAACCCACCATTGTGATGATGATGGTACGAATCTGCCAATAGTTAAAAGATTTCTTAGTTTTCTCCATAATTTTAAGGCCATTAGCTTTGGCCATTAGCCATTAGCTTTGTTATTATTAGATCAATAGCAGTGATATCCTTTGACGGATACATCTCTAAAAATCGTCAATGATGAGACTATTTCTGTGCGAGGCAAGGCGACAAATCCGCAGCATAGTCGACCTATGTGAGGAATTTGGAGTCCGATGTCTTCGTGCAGAAAGAGCCCATCAGAACGATTTTTATTTAACCTCCCATACACCACCTTCACCGAAGAGACGCTCCATCAATTCGGCCATAAAGCCACAACGATATACTACATCGATATTGGCGAAACGGCTACGCATATAAGGAATATAAGAGAAGGTCTTGCGCATACGCTCGCGCGATACTCCGATATGCTCAGGCTCGTATGGTGCACCCACCAAACGGAGATTCTCGCGTACCTCGGCAAATGGGATAATCTGCTCGCGAATCTGCTCCTTCAAAGTTGGCCAAGCAGCCTTCAAAGCCTCGAGCTGCTTGCGCAAACCCTCCTTGTCGATATACTTATCCTTGGTCTCCTTCAAGCCACGAGCAATGTGACCAGGCTTACCCTCGAACACCTTGCGAATCTCCTGCTCCTGCTCCTCCCACGACTTCCAAGCCTCGACGCACTTATCTACATCGAGATTCTCGATATCCTTCTCCAAGAGGAACTCCAACGATGCTGTCGAAGCCAATGTACCGATACCTACCTTGAAACCGTGCGACACGTGCTTACCCTCGAAGCACAAATCCTCCATATCCCAGCAGTGCGAGAACTGGTGCTCTGTACCCGATGCAGGGCGGCTCGACTGAATTGCCTGCATTGCAAAACCACTCATCAACAAGCCCTCCGACAACGCCTCGGTCTTCTCTACATCACCGGCAAATACTGCAGCAGGGTCGCCCAACGACTCACGCAAGCCATTCTGAACCAAATCCCAAGCAAACTGATCGATAGCCTCGCTACCCATAGCGTCTGCCAACATCCAATCGGCACCTGCAGGAATCTTTGCAATCAAATCGGCATAACCCGAAGCTGCCAACTCCTTTGGAGCGGCTGCGGCAATAACAGGGTCCATAACGAAACCGTAAGGTGCAGGGCAGTCGAATGTCTGCTTGTTGCCATCCTTGGTGATAGATGAGCCATAGGCGGTGTAACCATCCATCGAAGCCGCTGTTCCTACGCACATATACTTACGATTGAGGAGGTGCGAAACATACTTGGTCAAGTCGTTCATTACACCCGAGCCTACTGCGATAGCTATAGCATCTACGTTAGCCAAGTGAGCCTGAAGCTTCTCGACGTGTTTCCACTCGGCATACAACTCCTCGTCAGTGAAGATAAATGGCTTCTCCTGTGCAATACCAGCCTCTTCGAGCGATGCAAAGACAGCCTTACCTGCCACCTCCCAAGTGTTCAAATCGGCAACAATAATTGCAGTCTTACCCGGGAACAACTTGGCAAACATCTCGGCGGTGCGGGCAACCACACCTGCACCGATAATCAAATCCTTAGTGTCGGTAGTGCGCTGAAGTGCGCTTTCAACTTTAGTCATAGTGTTAGTGTTTTATATTGTTACTTTTTCTGTCCGTAGTAGGCATTAGCACCGTGCTTGCGCTCATAGTGCTTCTCGATAAGGTCCTGATTCATCACGACATTCGGATTGAGCGCCACAGTAATAGATGCCATACGGGCAACCTCCTCCAAAACCACTGCGTTGTAGACCGCATTGGCAGCACTCTTACCCCAAGTGAATGGGCCGTGGTGCTTAACCAACACTGCAGGTGTGTGCATAGGGTTCACACCCTCGAATGCCTCGGCAATAACATCGCCCGTAGTAGCCTCGTATGCCGCCTCGATCTGCTCCTTGCTCATCTCCTCGGTGCAAGGCACTGCCTGATGGAAGGTGTCGGCGTGTGTGGTGCCGATATTAGGAATAGGGAGTCCCGCCTGTGCCCACGCTGTAGCATAGGTCGAGTGGGTGTGGACAACACCACCAACCTCAGGGAAATGACGGTAGATAGCGAGGTGGGTAGGTGTATCAGACGAAGGGCGCAAATCACCCTCAACGATATTGCCATCCAAATCGACAACGACCATATCTTCCGCCTTCATATCGTCGTAGCTCACGCCACTCGGCTTGATTACAACGAGTCCGCTCTCACGATCGAGTGCCGAAACATTACCCCAGGTGAGAATCACCAAATTGTTCTTTACGAGGTCGAGGTTAGCCTCCAAGACCTCTTGCTTAAGTTTCTCTAACATATATTTCTACTTTTTTGTGATTTTCAATACATAGCCTCCTGCAGGTGCCATATCGGCAACCACCTTGCGCGAAGCAGGAATCGATATGGTTTCGTGGACATAGTCCTCGCCAAGCAGATCGGCATTCGCGCCATCGCGGAACACCTCAGCAACATAGTCACCCTCACCGAGAATCTTCGACAAATCAAGCTCGACCTTACGGGCAGTCCAATCGGACATCACGCCCACATACCAGCTATTGCCGCTGCGGCGAGCCATAGCCACATAGTCGCCAATCTCACCACTCAAGGCAACAGTCTCGTTCCACACGGTTGGGAACTCGGCTATAAACTTAGTGCACTCCGCCTCACGATCGTAGAGTGTTGGCGAGTCGCACAACATCGAAAATGGCGAGAAGTAGATTGCATACATAGCCAACTGACGGCAGCGTGTACCCTGACTCATTGGTCGACGACTACAAGGATAGTAGTTCTTCTTCGATACATTTCGCATTGCACCCTGCGTATAATCCATCGGACCTGCCACCATACGCAGATACGGAATCTCCAAATCGTAATCTACGACATTGAAACGAAGACTGCGTCGTCCCTTCGAACACTCCAAGCCGAGTACAGCCTCGAAGTTGAGAACATTCGGCCAGGTGCGATTCATTCCCGTAGGTTTAGGGCATCCGTGAAAGTCGATAACGAGTTTGTATTTTGCAGCTATCTCTGCCAATTTGTATTGGAAATCGACCATCTGAGCATCGTCACGATCGAGGAAATCGACCTTGAAGCCCTTGACACCCATCTCGGCAAAGTGGCGACAAACCTCCTCCTCTTTGCCCTTGACAGCATTGTAACCCGCCCAGAGGATAATACCTACACCCTTCGAGTTGGCGTGGTCGACAATAGCCTTCAGGTCGATTGCGGGAACAACCTTTGTAAGGTCATTCAGATAGAGTTCAGCCCAACCCTCGTCGAGAATCACATACTCGATGCCATACTTGGCAGCAAAATCGGTGTAGTAGTTGTATGTCTCGGTGTTGATGCCTGCTTTGAACGGAACACCGGTCAATCCCCAGTGGTTCCACCACTCCCAAGCCACCTTGCCCGGCTTGATCCACGAGGTATCCTCCAAGCGTGAAGGCGATGCGAGACGATAGACCATATCGTTATCGAGCAGAGTGTTGGCATCATCGGTCACAAGCACAATGCGCCAAGGAGTCTTGGTTACGGCCTTGCACTCGGCAATATAGGGCTTGCGTGTCTCGACTACATCCTGCAACTTGCGGTAGCCACCCTCGACAACCTTGTCGGGCATTGGAGCAAAATCGCCATAGATAGCCTTTGCACCCGTTTTGTTCGAGAGAAACATTCCGGGATAGTGCTCAACATCCGACTCGAGGATGCAGACCTTGTAGTTCTCCACCTCAACGATAGCAGGTGAGAATGAGACTCGGGTAGAGTCAATCTTCGACAGTTCGATATGGTTGTACGCACCCTCAAACGAGGTGAAGTAGTTATCCTTGCGTGTTCCCGTGCGATTCGAGTAGGCAAAGTAGCCCTTGTAATCCTTGGCAAAGGCAAACTCGGCAATCTCGTTAGCGACCTTGAAGTCGCGTTTGAAGTTGGTAACAAAGCGGTATGCTACACCCTCATCGTAGGCACGGAACTCCACCGCAAAACGAGCAGCGAAGTCGATGCGGAGAGCATTGTAGCAATCCTTGATTTTGTCGCGGAAGTAGAACTGTGTGGCAATCTCCTCGTTTACGCTGGTACGCTTTGTTCTCTTGACCGCTATGCCCTCGCCAAGCTTTGCACCTTCGTAGATATTGAGGCCAATGTGCGATGGAGCCAACACCTGTTCGCCATTGCACTTTACACTATAGGCCAACTTGGGCGCGGTGGCAATAGTCACCTCCAACTTGCCATTTGGCGAGTGGAGCGTATACTCCTTAGCCGCAAACGCCTCCACGCATACCACAAACGCGCAGAGCAAAAATAGGAATCGTTTCATTTCAGGTTATTTTGTTTGGTTACTCTTTAGGTGTGAAGCCTTGCGCCTTGAGAGCGATATCGTTTCCGTCGGGTGTAACGAGATATGCGCCTGTATTCTCGGCTGTAATGTGTCCGATGATATCGATACATCCGAGTTTGATGATGCTCTCACGCTTGTCGAGCGGTACGGTGAAGAGCAACTCATAGTCCTCGCCACCATTCAACGCCGCAATGACAGGGTCGATATTCATCTCATCTGCCAACGCCATAGTCTGCTTTGCGATAGGAATATGGTCGAGATAGATGCGTGCACCACACTTCGACGCCTTGCAAATCTGCAACACCTCCGATGCGAGGCCATCCGTAATATCAATCATCGAAGTAGGCACAATACCCTCCTTACGCAACGACTCAATCATATCGTAGCGTGCACGAGGTTTGAGGTAGCGCTCGAGGAGATACTCGTGACCCTCGAACTGCGGCTGCGGATTCTCCAGACCCTGCAACACTCGGCTCTCGCGCTCGAGCAGACGAAGTCCCATATAAGGGGCACCCAGGTCGCCCGTAATACAGATAAGGTCGTGCTGCTTGGCTCCGCTGCGATAGCTTACATCGCACTTCTTGGCGCGACCTACCGCTGTGATATTCACCACAAAGCCTGTCAACGATGCCGAGGTATCGCCACCCACAAGGTCGACTCCCGCCTCCTTGCAAGCGAATGCCACGCCCTCGTAGAAGTCATCCAAGAACTCCACCGAGATCTTCGACGAGATACCCAGAGCGATGGTTATCTGCTCGGGTACGGCATTCATTGCCACCACATCACTGATACCCTTGGTCACCGCCTTGTAGCCGAGGTGCTTGGGTGGGAAGTAGGTCAAATCGAAGTCGATACCCTCCAACATCGAGTCGGTCGACACGACAACAGCCTTATCCCTCGATGCCTCGATAACTGCGGCATCGTCACCTACACCACAAATGGTCGAGCTGTTTCCCTTCTTAAATTTCGAGGTTAAACGGTCGATCAAACCAAACTCTCCCAGCGATGCTATCTCTGTTCTACCTTTTGCCATATATTACTGTTTTTTAGACGAGAGACGAGAGAAATACAAAATTAAGAGCAGAAAAATCTAAATCTTAATTCCCTAACGACTCTAACGCCCCTAACGACTCTAATTAAATTACAAATACTTCTCGACCACTGCTCCAATACGCTCGGCAACCTCCTCGATAGTACCCATCGAAGGCACGCTCTCGAACTTACCCTGCGCACGATAGAAATCGGCAACAACTGCGGTCTGCGCATTGTAGATATCGATGCGGTTGCGGATGATATCCTCCGACTGATCGTCGGCACGACCCGAATCCTTGCCACGAAGAAGGATTCGCTTGACGAGCTCCTCCTCGGGAACCTCCATATTGATCATCACTGCCACCTTCTGACCGTGCTTTGCGAGAATCTCGTCGAAGGCCTCCGCCTGAGCGGTAGTGCGTGGAAATCCGTCGAAGATAACGCCGTTGCCCTCGGTCTGATGTGCAACATAGTCGGCAATCATATCGATAACGAGCTGATCGGGAGCCAACTCTCCACGCTCGATGCAAGCCTGCATCTGCAAGCCGAGCTCGGTCTTGGCAGCAATCTGCTCGCGAATAACATTTCCTGTTGAGATGTGGCGAAGCGAGAAACGCTTCTCCAATAGCTCCGACTGTGTACCCTTACCACAACCTGGAGCTCCAAAAAGTACAATATTCAACATTTTTTCTGTAGCATTTTACATTTACGCGACAAAGGTAACTCTTTTTGAGCGAACAACAAAGCAAAAAACTAATGTTTTTTCACTATCTTTGCACCATAAACCGCAATATTTCGCAAGAACTATGAACATCTATCGAACAAGAGTAGTTACCACCGAACTCGTCGAGGCTCTCAAGCGCCTACTTCCGCAACTCTCCTCATCGGCGCAAACACCTGACGCAGAAAGCATTGAGAAATTGCTCAAAAACGACAACACCCACCTCTTCGTTGCCGAGGAAGGGGGCGTTATTGCAGGTATGCTCACCCTCGCCGTAGTGGAGCTTCCGACGGGCAGAAAGGCGTGGATCGAGGATGTGGTGGTCGATGCCGAATTTCGTGGCATAAAGATAGGCGAAGCACTCGTCGAAAAGGCTAAGGAGGAGGCTACAGCAATAGGGGCTAAGAAGCTCTATCTCACATCGAATCCATCGCGCAAGGCGGCACACGCTTTGTATGCAAAATGTGGCTTCGAGGTCTATGACACCACCCTTTTCCGCATCGCACCTCAAAAAAAATAGCAGCTTTTTTGTGCCTTGCGTGCATAAGCAATCTATTTTTTTCGTAAATTTGCGCCCAAGTTTTGATTTATAATAATTGGTTGACTATGCAATTATCACTGAACAAGCCTAATCTAGCGACACTCTTCAAGGAGTATTCCTTGATGGCTCTCGGTATGTTCCTCTACTCGTTTGGCTGGATTTGTTGTATTCTGCCTGCAAATGCAGCGGGTGGCGGTGCTACGGGTATCTCGTTGTTGCTCTATCACATTACAGGAGGAGCGATTTCGATCGGTACAATGGTGCTGATTATCAACGCCATACTCCTCATCATAGCGGGTTTTGTCGTCGGATGGAACTTCGGCATCAAGACCATCTATTGCGTGGTGGTGATGTCCGTTGTGATGCACTTCCTGCAGATATGGTTTACCACGCCTGATGGCTGGGTGGCAGAGATCATTATGGCACGCGACAACCTCGTCAAGCCCGATGGCACGATAGTCGATCTGTTCAACCTCGACAACCGACTACTGTCGGCCATACTCGGTGGAATATGCTCGGGTGTGGGGTGTTGCACTCTGTTTCCAGCAGGGCGGTTCGACCGGAGGCTCGGATATCGTAGTGATGATTGTAAACAAGTTCTACACCATCTCTTATGGTAAGTTTATCCGCTACACCGATGGCGTGATCATCTCGTCGGCACTCTTCCTTCCTGATGTGGGCATCGATGGTGTAATCTACGGCTTTGTAATGGTGGCAGTATTCAGTTACACCGTAGATATGATACTCTCGGGTAACCAGCAGTCGAGCCAGATTTTCATCATCAGCAAGGACTACAAAACTATGGCCGATGCCATCAACAACGAGGCCAAGCGCGGTGCTACGGTAATCGATGCAATGGGTTGGTACTCGAAGGAGAACTCGAAGGTTGTGATGTGCGTATGCCGCAAGCGCGACCTTGCAATGGTGCTGAAAGTTGTACGCGCGGTAGACCCCGAGGCATTCATCACCATAGGCTCGGTAATGGGCGTTTACGGCAAGGGATTCGACGCTCTGAACAAGATATAAGAGTCGCATACAGATACAAGAAAAGGCTGCCGTCGGCAGCCTTTTCTTGTCTACTACGATAGACTACTTGGTCTGATACGACTTCAATGCATTTGCGCGGTCGAGCATATACTTACGCACATCGTTCCACTTGTAGAATGGACCCTCAACGCTATTGAGAGGGAGCGTGATATCGTTCTCGTTCTCGAGGAAACGCACCAAAACATCGTCGCTCTTCTTGCTACGATAGAATACCATCTGGAAGTTTGAAGCCATAGATACAAAGCGGTATGCACGCCACTTTTCGGCAACATTGTCAACGCTCGAATAATCAATATCGCTACGAATCTGATCGCAGTTGAGCAACGAGAGGAGACCAAGAAGGTAGTAGTCGTGACCGAAACGGAGGTTTGCCACTGCGCTATTCTTACCCTCGATTGCAAGGTCGGCACACTTCACGATATCGTCAACAAGGTAGTGCATAGGAGCGAAGTAGCGCTTCGAATCGGGAAGGTTTGCACCGAAGTAGGAGCAGTACCAACGGTATGCCTCTGCCTGGTAGACAAGGTAGACATCGTCAGGAGTATAGACCGACTCGAGGAGGGTGCGGTCGTGGTAGCCCAAGTTCTGCACAAATGCCATACGCTTGTATATCTGAATCATAATATTTGTCTTGCTCTCACCTGATGCCTTGCAAAGAGCCTCAACATCGGTGAACATACGCTTGAGTGAAGCCTCGAAATCCTTGGTTGCAGCCCACGCATAGAAGGTCTTGTGCCACTCGTGGTCGGCAGCATTACGCTGACGATGGGTATAGTTCGACACCGCCGAGCGGATAGGGCGAACCACATTCTGATGCTCCTCGGCAGCATCCATACGGGTATTCAAGAGCGGTCTGCACTCCTTGAGCGACTCGTTGAAGGCGGCCATCGAGAGGATGCAACGGGTATAGTTCGACGAGCGCGAATCGACGATTGCACCGTTATAGAATACGGGTTTGAAACGTGCATACATACGACGAGCGATAGCCTTGTGCTGCTCCACGCCGAGTGGGGTGAGTTCGCCAATACGCTCCTCGTGTAACGAAGCAGCCCAATAGAGGTACTTTGCCACCTCCTTACCCTTTGGGGTGAGGAGATTGAGCGAGTCGGCAATACGGGCAATCTTTACACCGTAGTCGACATACTTGAGCTGCGACTCGTGGCGCGATCCGTGACGGCCATAGTGCGAGATGTAGAAAGGTTTGTAGCCCTTTGGAGCCTCGGCAATAGGCTTGAAATAGTAAGGCGCAGCGTAGACCGAGTGGGTGAACATCGCAACGTGCGGATGGGCATCGATCTCCTCACGCGAACTCTGTGCAAGTGCAATCGCTGCGATGCACAAGGCAACTGAAAGGAATAGGAATCTCTTCATAAATGCAAATTAATTATATTTGTTCGTTACTCTTCGTTTACAATCTCGGGTACAGCCCTCGCAGTGCGATGCAGGGCAGATGATGCGTCGCACGCACCAGACAACAGCTGCCACAACAGCCGCTACAATCACCACCCAAGCCACTACATCGTGCCACGCCATACTCTATACTATATAAAGATTAACGCAAGGCGATAGACCACAAAGGCACACAACCACGCCACCGTTGTGCTATAGAGTGCAGAGCCGACAGCCCATTTCCACCCACTCTCGCGCCCTATGGCGGCAATAGTGCCAACGCACGGCATATAGAGCAGAGTAAAGACCAACAACGCCAAAACCGATGGTTGCGTGAAGTCACCACTCTTTGCCAAGTTCTCTTTGAGTTGAGCAGAATCCTCCTCCGAATCGCTGCTATAAAGTACACCAAAGGTGCTAACCATCAGCTCCTTGGCCGCAATTCCCGAGAGGAGCGATACACTCGATTTCCAATTGAGACCGAGAGGCTCGAAGGCGGGCTCACAGAAGCGACCGACCTTGCCGATATAGGATTGCTCGTAGTGTTCTACGCTACTCTCGCCCTCCTCTTGACGAGGGAAGTAACCCAAAGCCCACACCACAATGGATGCGACGAGGATCATACCTGCAATATTGCGGAGATACTGTGCGCAGCGTTGCCACATATGCGACATTATCGCCTTGAAGGTAGGCACACGATATGGCGGAAGCTCCATCACAAACGGAGTCTCATCTCTCTTGAACATAAACTTACGCATCAGCACCGCCGTCACCATCGCAACGACAATACCGAGCAGGTAGAGTCCAAGCATCACCAGCGAGGAGTGCCCCGCAAAGAATGTCCCGATGAGTATGATATAGACAGGCAGACGAGCGCTGCACGACATAAACGGAGTTATGAAGGTGGTGATGAGTCGACTGCTGCGACTCTCGACAATGCGTGCCGACATCACAGCAGGCACATTGCAACCGAAGCCCATAACCAACGGAATGAATGACTTACCGTGAAGGCCTATCTTGTGCATCAGTTTATCCATTATGAACGATGCTCGAGCCAAGTAGCCCGAGTCCTCCATAAAGGAGATAAAGATGTACAAAATCATAATGTTTGGCAGAAATACTATCACGCTACCTACACCCCCGATAATACCATCGCAGACCATATCTTTGAGTATTCCATCGGGTAACCACTGTTCGAAGCCCGAGCCAATGAGCGTCACCAAACGCTCGATCCACACCTGCGGATATGCGCCAAGACGGAAGGTGCAGTAGAACATCAGCCACATCACAAAGATAAATATCGGATAGCCCAGGATGCGGTGTGTAACGACAGCATCCACAGCATTCGAGATGCTCTCGATGCGATGATTGCCTCGTGTGTAGGTCTCACGGAGTGCTCCTGCAATAAAGCCTCGCTTCTGATCGGCAATGGTGGTCTTGATATCCTCGTCCTCGCCGAGATCGTAGCGCAAATGGTCACGCTCCTTCTCGCAAGTGCGTTTCCAATCGGCATAGTGGGGGCACTCGGCGAGCATAGCCTCGATCTCCTTGTCACCCTCGAGCATCTTCATAGCGAGGTAGCGTGGAGCAAAGCAGGTAGGCAACTCGTCACGATGCTCCTTCATCTGCTTATTGAGTGCCATCACGCTCTCCTCGACAATACCTTGATAGATATGGATATGGCGCACTCGTTCATCTCTGCGCTCGTGTACCGCCACAATCGTATCGAGCAGCACCTCGATACCCTTGCCGCTATGCCCCACAACGGGGAACATAGGCACACCAATCATCTTGCCAAGCATATCGTCGTCGAGCGTAGCACCGTTGCGTTGCAACTCGTCGTACATACTCAGGGCAACCACCACACGGTAGCCCATATCGATAAGTTCGGTTGTGATGTAGAGATTGCGCTCGAGATTCGAGGCGCAGACGACATTCAGAACGATGTCGGGGTGATGTTCAGCCAGAAACTTGCGGACATAACGCTCCTCGGAGGTCGCCCCCGAGAGGGCATTTGCACCGGGAAGATCGGTGACGCTGAGTTCGTAGCCCTTGTAGTGACAGGTGGAGGTTTGAGCCTCGACCGTAGTGCCATCATAGTTGCCGACGTGTTCGTGCTGGCCGGTAATATGGTTATATAGCGAAGTTTTTCCGCTATTCGGATTGCCCACGATGGCTATCTTGATATGTTTCGCTACACTATCCATATCCCCCAAAACGCGACAAAGGTACGAAAAAATTATATTTTTTCATACCTTTGTCAAAACAAATATTTCGAGTGTTACTTTCTGAACTTCTCGATCTTCTCTTTCAGCACCGCCTTCTCGCAGTAGCCGAGGTGGGTATCGACAATCTTGCCATTCTTGATGAAGAATACCGCCGGGATGCTCGAAACCTCAAATTTGCGGGTAAGTTCCTTGTTCTCATCGACATTACACTTGCCGATTGCAACCTTGCCGACATACTCTGTGGCAAGCTCCTCAATCACAGGAGTCAGCGCACGACAAGGAGGGCACCACTGCGCCCAGAAATCGACAATCAATAGCTTATGCTTGGCGGCAAGTGTGTCGAAATTATCGTTAGTAACCTTCAATACTGCGCTCTTATCACTACCCTCGGGTGTTGCAGCCGAGAGGGTTGGTGTTACCACAACTGCAAATATTGCAGCCAATACCAAAAATAACTTTTTCATACTCTGCTCTATTTTTTAATTAAACATAATTTCACTATACAAATATACTCATTTCATTGCAAGTAACGCACAATCTGCTCAAAAAATTTCATAGCAATGCCACTTTTTACACCCTATTACCTTTTTTTTAGCGGATATTCACTATCTTTGTAGAAGATAAAACATAAAAACTCCAAAAATGAGAAAAATTTTCACCTTCGTATTATCGCTCATCTGCTGCACATTTTGGTTTGCCGCAGAGGCAAAAACCGCCGTCTCGCTTCGCAACGATAAGGTTGCTGTCGCTGTTGACAAAGAGGGTAATCTGACAGAACTCAGAAACCTCTCGACGGGCCACAACTACGCCTCGGGAGGCTACCTGTGGCGAATGTTCTATGATTCGCACGCCGAGCGCGAGATTCAGATTGTGCCCGAGCAGCAAAAAGCGCGCGTAGAAAGCAACGACACAAGCATCACCATCTCTTATCCGAAGCTTGTTGATATCGATGGCAAAGTGTTACAAATGTCGCTTCGACTCACCATCACAATCGAGGGTGACGAGGTGCACTTTGCGTCGGCCGTCGAGAACAATGTGGAGCACACCGTAATCCGCGAGTTGGACTACCCTCTCGTTCACAACGCCAAGCTCCCGAAAGATCACGCCCTGATTATGTCACACAGCGGTGGCCGCTACTATGCCGACCCCGTAAAGCATATCCTATCGAAGGCTATGGCAACCCCTTATATGGGTCCCCATCAGCACTTCCGCCAGCGCGATCTTCACTATGGTGGCAACGCCTCGATGAACTTCTTCCTCCTTGCAGGCGAGAAGAATGGTCTCTACATCGGCAGCCACGACCCGCTCATTCAGGACACCTGGCACGGTATGCGTGTCTATCCTGATAGCAAAGGGGAGTTCACACAGCCGGAGTTCGGACTCTTCAAGTACCCTCACTGCTTCTATGGTGAGAGCTGGAGCAACGACACCAACATCCTTGCACTCTACAACGGCACTTGGCACAAGGCTGCCGACAAATACCGTGCGTGGGTAAACTCGTCTTGGTGGGACAGAAAGCCACAGCCAAAGTGGGTGCAGGAGATGAAGTCGTGGCAACGCATCATCTTTAAGCATCAGTATGGCGACTATCTGCTCAAGTATAGCGACCTGAATGGCCGCGTCAAGGATTGTGCCGAGAGTGTCGACTCGAACACCGTACTCTTCTTCGGATGGTGGAAGGAGGGCTTCGACAACGCCTACCCTAACTACACCGAGGATGACTCACAAGGCGGCGACAAGGGTATGAAGAAGGAGATTACGAAGTTCTGCAAAGATGGCAAGCACCTCGCCCTCTACTTCAATGGCCATCTCATCGACCGCAACAGCAACTTCTACAAGAGTGGACTTGGCTCGAAGGTGTGCTACAAGAGCCCTTCGGGTTCGGAGATTGCCGACGAATATCGTTTCTCGGGTATGGGTTCGTGGCTCTCGCAATATATGGCGCAGACCTTCGTCATCGCCGATACACGCTTCCCAGAGTGGCGCGAGTTGCTAAAGGGCTTGGTAGACCGCGCCGCTTCGGTGGGTGCAAGTGCCGCATTCTTCGACCAGATGGGCAAGGGCTATAGCAAGAAGGTGCCTTGGGACACTTCGCGCGAGTTTCCTGTTCCCGACACTCGTCTTGTCTACGATAAGGGACAGACAATGAAGATTCTGCGCGACTATGCTCGCGCAAAATATGGTGATGAGTTCGGTATAGGCTCGGAGCATATCGTCGACTACTCGTCGCACTATGTCGACTTCACAATGTCGAATGGCATCCAATATGGCAAGAGTGACTTCACCGAGCTGATGCGATACACCTTCCCTGAGATTAAGTTCTCGAACCGCAATCAGCGCGACGATATCGATGTGGAGCGTCGCGTGAATATGACCTTACTGAAGGGTTTGTGCAACGACATCGAGATTTATCGTTGTCGTGGTCTTATCGACGAGACTCCTCGTTATCAGGCATACCTCGGTGCAGTGAATGCCATCCGCGAGCGATACAAGGATTGCTTTATGTTTGGTACGTTCCGCGATGTTTTGGGTTTCGAGAGCTCGAACAAGAAGGTGCAAGCCAAAGCCTTCTTCGGCGAGAAGCGAATGGTAGTAGCCGCAACAAACGAGTTTGACAAAGGCACTATCGAGACAAAAATCTCGGTGCCGGGCTATCGTTTTGTCGAGGCTTCGACACTCGGCAATGGCAAGGTATCGACCGATGGCAAGCAGGTGTCGCTCGGTCAGTACGACCTGGCAGTTCTTCTCTTTGAGAAGGAATAAGAGACAACATCACAACTACAACAATAGCAGAGTGTGTTCAACATTTTGGACACACTCTATTTTTAGTGCTGTTTAGTTTTAATTTCAATTTATTTTTTGTACTTTTGCAGTTTGGAATCAATTCCACGATAATTTCAGAGAAATTAAACAAACAAAACATATAGAAAAAATGGCAATAGCAGACAAGTATTTACCACAAGAGATTGAGTCGAAGTGGTACGACTACTGGATCGAGAAAAACATCTTCCACTCGGAGCCTGATGCTCGCGAGCCTTACACTATCGTAATCCCACCACCAAATGTAACAGGTATGTTGCATATGGGTCATATGCTCAACAACACCTTGCAGGATGTGTTGGTGCGTCGCGCTCGTATGCTCGGCAAGAATGCTTGTTGGGTGCCGGGTACCGACCACGCATCTATCGCTACCGAGGCGAAGGTTGTAGCCAAGTTGAAGGCCGAGGGTATCGACAAGAACACTCTCACACGCGAGGAGTTCCTCGCCCACGCTTGGGAGTGGAAGGAGAAGCACGGAGGTATCATCCTCAAGCAGTTGCGTAAGCTCGGTGCTTCGTGCGACTGGGAGCGCACCTGCTTCACTATGGATCCGGAGCGCACCGAGAGCGTAATCTCGGTATTCTGCGACCTCTACCGCAAGGGAAAGATCTATCGTGGTGTGCGTATGGTAAACTGGGATCCATCGGCACAGACCGCTCTCTCTGACGAGGAGGTAATCTACAAGGAGTCGCAGGGTAAGCTCTACTACTTGCGCTACAAGCTGGAGGGCTCGGATCGCAACATCATCGTTGCTACAACCCGTCCCGAGACCATCCTGGGCGACACCGCAGTATGCCTTAATCCAAACGACCCTCGCTATGCCGACATCGCAGAGGATGCGCGTGTAATCGTGCCACTCGTAGGTCGTTCTATTCCTATCATCCGCGACGAGTATGTCGACATCGAGTTCGGTACAGGTGCATTGAAGGTTACCCCTGCACACGATGTCAACGACTATATGCTCGGCGAGAAGTATGGTCTCGAGACCATCGACATCTTCAACGACAACGGTACAATCAACGATAAGGTTGGTATGTATGTAGGTATGGATCGTTTCGACTGTCGCAAGCAGATTGAGAAGGACTTGGCAGAGGCCGACCTCCTCGAAAAGACTGAGGCCTACACCAACAATGTTGGTTACTCGGAGCGTACAGGTGTAGCCATCGAGCCTAAGTTGTCGATGCAGTGGTTTATGGCGATGAAGGAGATTGCCGAGCCTGCAACCAAGGCTGTATTGGAGGATATCATCCGCTTCGTACCTGAGAAGTACAAGAATACATATCGTCACTGGATGGAGAACATCAAGGATTGGTGTATCTCGCGTCAATTGTGGTGGGGTCAGCGTATACCGGCATACTACCTTCCAAAGGGTGGTTATGTCGTAGCTGAGACTGCCGAGAAGGCATTGGAGTTGGCACGCGAGAAGGCTGGTGATGCTTCGCTCACACTCGCAGACCTTCGTCAAGATGACGATGTACTCGACACCTGGTTCTCATCGTGGTTGTGGCCAATCTCGGTATTCGACGGCATCCGCAACCCCGACAACGAGCAGATTCGCTACTACTACCCTACTAACGACCTTGTGACAGGTCCGGATATCATCTTCTTCTGGGTGGCTCGTATGATTATGGCGGGATATGAGTATCGTGGCGAGAAGCCATTTGGTAATGTATATTTCACAGGTATCGTGCGCGACAAGATTGGTCGCAAGATGTCGAAGCAGTTGGGCAACTCGCCTGATCCACTCGATCTGATAGCCGAGTATGGTGCTGATGGCGTGCGTGTGGCTATGATGCTCTGCTCGTCGGCTGGTAACGACTTGATGTTCGACAACGCTCTCTGCGAGCAGGGTCGTAACTTCGGAAATAAGATTTGGAACGCTTACCGCCTTATCAACGGCTGGCAGGTAGATGAGCAGTTGGCACAGAGCGACTGCTCGAAGCAGGCTGTAGCTTGGTTTACAAACCGCTTCAATGCCGCACTTGCCGAGATCGAGGATAACTTCAACAACTACCGCATCTCGGAGGCGTTGATGGTGGCTTACAAGCTCTTCTGGGACGACTTCAGCGGCTGGTACCTGGAGATGATCAAGCCGGCATACCTTGCACCTTGCGACGCTGCGACTATGGCGGAGACAAAGCAGATCTTCGAGAAGTTGATGCTCTTGCTCCATCCGTTTATGCCGTTCGTAACCGAGGAGATTTGGCAGGACTTGGCAGAGCGTAAGGAGGGTGAGTCGATCTGCGTGGCACAGATGCCAAAGGCTGCTGCTGCAGATGAGGCAGCGTTGGCTCGCTTTGCATTGGCTCAGGAGGTTGTTTCGGCCGTGCGAAACATCCGCAAGCAGAAGAACCTCGCACAGAAGGAGGCTCTCGAGTTGAAGGTTGTTCGCGACGAGAACTACCCTTCGGAGTACGAGGCGGTGATTGCCAAGATGGCAAACCTCTCGCAGGTGACATTTGTCGAGGAGAAGAATCCTATGGATGCCGCCTTCATCGTCAAGACTACGCAGTACTTCGTGCCTATGGGCGACAACATCGACAAGGAGGCAGAGATTGCCAAGCTCGAGAAGGATTTGGCATACCAGCAGGGCTTCCTTGCAACTGTGATGAAGAAGCTCTCGAACGAGCGTTTCGTGTCGTCGGCACCGGCTCAGGTTGTCGAGAACGAGCAGAACAAGAAGCGTGATGCCGAGGCGAAGATTGCCGCTATCGAGGCTCAATTGCAAGCATTGAGATAGTATGGAGACTATAAAGATTAACGCAGAGGAGCGTGCCGAGCGTGCCAAGGGGTATTTCAACAAGGGGTACAACTGCGCACAATCGGTGGCCCTTGCCTTTGCTGACATCACTTCGCTCGACGAAGAGATGGTGGCCAAGATTACCGCCTCGTTCGGAGGAGGTATGGGTCGCTTGCGTGAGGTGTGTGGCGCAGTGAGCGGAATGGCATTTTTGGCAAGTTTCATCTCGCCCTGCCCAGGCGCAGACAACGCCGAGGCGAAAAAGGCAAACTACGCCCTTGTGCAGGAGTTTGCCGAGCAGTTCCGCCAGCAAAATGGCAATATTGTTTGTCGCTCGTTGCTCGGCTTGGATTGTCCAAAGGATGAGCCTACCCCATCACCACGCACCGCAGAGTACTACAAGAAGCGCCCTTGCTCGGAGTATGTCTACGATGCAGCGCTGATTGTCGGCAACTATCTTGCAAACAGAGGATAAAGAACTAAAAAACACTTTATAACTATGACAAAAATTGTAACTATCGCAGCCGAGAATGCGCCAAAGGCCGTTGGTCCTTACTCGCAGGCTCGCAAGGCCGTAGAGGCCGAGGCTACACTCTATGTTTCGGGACAGCTCCCAATCAACCCTGCAACAGGCACAATGCCAGAGAGCATCGAGGAGCAGACTCGCCAGTCGCTCGACAACCTCGGTGCAATCTTGCGCGAGGCAGGTATGGACTACTCGGACATCGTCAAGACCACCGTATTGCTCGACAGCATCAAGGATTTCGCAGCTATGAATGCTGTGTATGCCGAGTACTTCGAGGGCGAGAAACCTGCCCGTATGTGCTACGAGGTGGCAGCATTGCCTATGGGCGCAAAGGTCGAGATCGACGCAGTAGCGGTAAAGTAAAACACCGATTGGACACAAGAAAAGCCTGTCGAAGTGACAGGCTTTTTTATTTTCATCCAGAGCATTGCTAGAATCTAAATGCAAATGTCAAGGCAATGTTGTGCTTCAATATATCGAGTCCGTAAAGGGGACTATGATTTGGAACATCGCCAACTTTGGTATAGAAGCTATAGTAGTCGGTATAGCGGCTATTTATATATTGGTATGCCAAATCGATAGAGGTGACTTTACCGAGACGGAATCCGAGACCTGCAGATGCGTACCACGAAGTATCGTTGATAGGCTCGGAGAATATGATAAAGTCGTAGTTGTTACGCATTACGCCACTATTGTAGCCGCCACCTGCACGCAGAGAGAGCCAAGGCACAGGCTTGAGCTCGATACCTCCGCGAACGGAGTGTACGCCATTGAGATTAGTGCGAAAATCGGCAGTGCCATAACCAGGGTTGGTCGGTGCGAAATCGAGTTTGAGTGAGCGGTAGGCACCATACTCATAGTCAGCAGAGATTATTGCGTACTTACCAATAGCATAGGAGATACCCGCCAAGAGGCGTGTAGGGGTAGAGAACTTCCAACGATTGTCGCCGCCATCCTGCAATATAGGTGTGCGCTCATCGGCATAGACAAAACCGTTCTTCACCTCCCATCCGTAGGGGTTGTCACCCACACTCAAAGCGTCAGACGAGAGCCATCCCTCGTAGCGGTAGGCCAACGAGTAGTAGCTCGGCGTGTGTACCGCAAAGCCTATGCGCAACCCCTTTGAAGGGCGTAGCACAAAGCCAAACTTTGCTCCGACACCTGCGCCATCGATCTGCATCGACTGACCAAAACGGAACTCCTGCAACTGATATGGATATGCCGCTGCATCGGGTCTTGCACCCTCGTAGGCGATATACTCCGAATAGTAGAGGGTCTGTCTGCGAGTGATGCTCATAATGTCGAGCGAAGCACCCAGATAGAGGATATTATTAATGTTGATACCCAGCGCAAATGTAAACTCACCGGCCGAACCACGACTACGCTGAGTGGTATACTGCGTCATCTGCGCTCCAGGGCCAATCTCATCGGGATACCATCCATTCGAGCCCTTGTTTATAAGGCCCGCCTTGTATGCCATAGCGGTACCCCAGAAGTAGGGATTCATATCGTAATCGTAGTAGCCGTTCTGGTCGGTAATCTTGTTGCTCGAGTTGATGCCCAGGCCATTTCCGTTGGCAATATCGGCAAAGGCATCTGCCAACGACGACTCGGTAGGCAGACTGTTATAGCTGATATCGTAGTTGTAGTCGGCAATCTTGTTGTAGGCAAAGGCAAAGTTCACTGCAGTGAGCTTACCCGAACTCTCATATATCTTGAACGACGCACCGAGGCTATTGGCTGCAGCTCGGGTGTTGATGTTGTCGCCACTATTGAAGGCGTTATAGCTCTTGGCACTCGAGATACCAAGACCGAAGCTCATCGAGACCTCGTTACGCTGATACATACCCACACCTGCAGGGTTGTAGCTCAGCGATGCCATATCGGCACCGAGCGAGGTGAATGCACCACCCATACCCATCGAACGGGCTGTACCCGCCACATTGCGTTGCGAGAGCGTGAGTATGGTCGATGCAGGTATGATGTCGCGATTCAATAGCAGACCCGATGTATTCTGCGCCTGTGCAAACACACCCAACGACAAAAGGGTTGTGAGTGCCAAAAAAAGTCTTTTCATAGTCGTAAAGTTCAATAAATTAAGGACTATTATCTTCCACGCGAGTTACCGCCACTCGAGCTGCCTCCGCCACTCGAATAGGAGCGTGAGCCACTGCTTGAACCCGAGGAGAATGAGCTACTCGACGAGCCGCTACGATATGAGGATGAGCCACTGCTCGTGCTGCCGCTTCGGTACGATGACGAGCCATATCCACGCGACGAAGATGATGACGACGAAGATGATGACGAGCCACTGCGATAGGCAGGCTTCGATCCTCTGTTCGAAGGTTGCGATGGACGATAGCTGTTACCACCTCGGTCGGCAGGACGCTGTGCGCCAGGATTGCGACCAACAACCATACCGGGACGGTTGGTGTGGTGACCTGTATTACCTACGCTACCCGAGCCTGCGTATGGTGGACGGTGCGAAGGGCGGTGAGGACGATAGTGGTTGTTGTGATGATGGTAGTGGTGGCGATGGTAGTGATGATTGTAGTAGCCGCAGTAGTAGTGCGGATTCCAACCATAGCAGTATGGTGTGTGCCAATAGCGGTATGGACGATACCAATAGTCGTATGGCGACACCCAGCCATAATACCAATTGTACGCAGGGACAACGGTTGCACCCCACGAGCCAAACATCGAGGTTACATACTTAGGCTCTACCCACACCATATCACCCGAGACCATCACATTGTAGAATGCAGGGTCGTAGGCCGAAGCATAGAAGAATGCATCGGAGTAACGCAGTGTGTAGTAGGAAGATGGCATACGATAGGTAGGCGACGAGAAGCCATACAAGCGACGAGCATAGGCGCTCTCGTAGCTGTCTGCCAACACAGCATCGTAGGCATTGAAGTTGGCACTGCCCTCGGCAACAGTGATATTCTGCTTTGCCGCCTCAGCCTTGATGCGTGCAAGGTTCGCCTCGTACTGAGCCTGCTGAGCCTCGTACTGAGCCTTCGCCAACTCCGCCTCCGCCTTCTGACGCTCGGCTATAGCAGTCTTGTTGTGTATGTTATACAAATCGTCGGAATAGGAGACACTCTGCCACGCAGCAGCACAACTCGACAACAGTGCCATCGAGGCCAAAACCGAAAAGTATGCAACAATCTTTCTCATAGTGAAACTACTCTTTTATCACAAAACGAGCGAACCCCGTCTTTTAGTATATGCAAATATAATACTTATATTTATAAAATGGGGCACGAAGAGCCTTTTTCTCAAAAAAAATCGCAAATATTTTCACCAAACTGTTGGAATTAAAAAATAAATTCGTACATTTGCACCCGCAAAACCGATTGGAAAGGTGCCGGAGTGGTCGATCGGGCCGCACTCGAAATGCGGTGTACGGGCAACTGTACCGGGGGTTCGAATCCCTCCCTTTCCGCTCAAGAAAAGCGATGAGTTTTCTCATCGCTTTTTTCTTTTTCGCTTCAAGGGAGTGACTCGTTCAGCTGGTGGCGTTTCGGGTGACTAATCTGCGTGTGGCTATTGTCTGCTTGCGCAGATAATTGCCTTTATAAAACGCTGTGTCGAAAATAAAATTTTCGCCACTGCATTTTCTAAAGCCAACAATCTTCGATTGCAATAACCCCACTTCGGTCACCTCTCAACTGCGGCAGCCGTTCGAATCCGTTTGGGGTGAAATTAGGCTTGATAAGAATGTGCTATTGAGTGAACATTTAACTCTTTTAGTCGTGGTACGTCGAAGGCGGAGGTAAAGATTGGCGAGATGGTCAAACATCAAGTAGCACCGCTACACCCCCTCCATAAAACGAGACAAGGGGCAATGGTCGCAGTTGCCACGCGAGCAATACTCCTTGGAGAGTTGGAGCAGAGCCTGTGATTCGAGGGCATTTGCGCACTTGATGCCGAGCTTCGCCCATCGTGCAATATATGAGTTGTTCTCGGCAGGGAGATTCTCGAGCAATTCGTTACCTCGTGAATCGAGGTCGCTGCGAAGCGTATACTCCGAGTAGAGAATCTGCATCTGTGCAACCACATTGATACCCATCATATAGGCCTTGTTGCGTGTTATCGCACCCTCGGGATTGTCGTCCGAGAGAAAACGCGAAGCCCAGCCCGGCAACGAGGTAGAGCAAAAGAGCCTCTCGACATCGAGACGACTACAGCAATCGAGCATATTATCAAGCAGATGGTCGTGATTCGAAATCAGGCTCGCGAGTTGCAACAGTCGCACTACGGGATGGTTGTCGCCCATACGGGCAAAAAGATTCCACTCGTTGAAGCCAATCGTCTCGAGGCCATATTTATGTGCGTTGAACTCGAATATGTCGGCAAGTTGCCTCACCTCGACGCAATCCTTATACATAATCATCAGACGGGGCAGCAGACCTGCACAACCCAAAAGCATCGCCTGCACAGCGGTTTGATCGAGCGAACACTTCAAGAGGATACTATAGGGAAGAATCTTGGCCAGGCGCTCATAGAGGTGGCGATTCGCCTTGATGTCGAGCGAACGCAGCAACATAAAGTAGAGCGTCTCGTTCCATGACTCGGTGGTGTGGTACTTTTCGGTCAGAAACTCCTGCTTGAGTTCTATGCGATCGAAGCAGATATTCGACATAAGCTGACGACGATGCCAATCATCGAGCTTGGCAATCTGCTTGGCGCACTCGCGCTGTAGGTCCGCCTTTTTGTTCGAGAATATCGACATTTCTTCACCTTTAAGTTTCGGAGCGTTGCCAAGAGCAACACCTTTTCCCACTACAAAATTAAATATTTTATCCTTAATTTGCGAAAATTGCGAATAAAAAACCGACACATATCATCTAAAATCGTCGATGATGAGATTATTTTTGTGCGAAGCGAGGTAGCGAAAGCGCAGTTTACAAATGGTAAATGAGCATTTCGCTATCCGATGATTCGTGCGAAATTTACCAATCAGAACTTCCTGCAAAAAAATCGTAAATGATGAGATTATTTTTGTGCGAAGCGAGGTAGCGAAAGCGCAGTTTACATATGGTAAATGAGCATCTCGCTATCCTATGATTCGTGGGAAATTTACCAATCAGAACCACCACCCAAAAAAATCGTCAATGATGAGATTATTTTTGTGCGAAGCGAGGTAGCGAAAGCGCAGTTTACAAATGGTAAATGAGCATTTCGCTATCCGATGATTCGTGCAAAAAGAACTCATCAGAACGATTTTTTACCATTTGGGGCGTATACCAATAAAGAGCTCAAAGTTAATGCCCGGCATTGGATGAGATAAGACAGAGATATATTCCTCGTTGAAGAGGTTGTTGATGATGCCCTTAAGGGATAGATCGGCCCAAGAGAAAGAGAATTGCTTCTCGAGTTCGAGGTTGTTCATAAAGTAGGGCGGTAGCTTGCCGGTGAGGGATATGTCGTTGCTGGACATAGTAAAACGCTCGGAGTAGTGGCACCACTTATACAACAGCGACCACGAACGGAACGACAGTCGTCCCGTAATAGAGGATGAGAAGCGAGGGATGTAAGGTAGTTGCTTGCCTATAGAGTTATCACCAAAGGAGATGGCTTCGCCTACATTCACCGACGGAGTCCACGCTACCGAGCCATTGAGATCGAGACGCCAATCTTTGGATAGGCGCACCCAGAGAGATGCCTGCGCCTCGATGCCATAGGAGTGCACACTCTTGACATTGCGAGGCGAGAAGAAGCCTTTGTTGGTCGGTAGCCACAAGATCCAATCGTCAATCCACGACTCAAACCACGAAGCCGACATCTTGATTCGGTAGATATCGTTGCGACCTAATTCGCTCGAAAGCCCCGCATCGTAACTCCAACCCTGCTCGCTACGGAGATTGGGATTGCCACCCGGGCGGAAGTAGAGGTCGTTGAGCGAGGGTGCTCGATGGTTGCGCGAAGCCGAGCCACGAAGCATCAGATTGCCTCGTTTCGAGAGTGTAGCCTCGAGTGCCACCATAGGGATTGGCAATGACCACTCCTTGCCGAACATCTCCTCACGAAGGGTTGCAGCTATGCCGATACGCTCGATGGGGCGCCAACGGGCCGAGACCACAGCCGAGAGTTCGGCACGGTGGGCATTGTACCCTACTGCGCCATCCTCGGAGCGAACAAAGTTCTCGTGCAGAGTGATATCGCCCGAGAGCAAGAGTCGCTGCTCCTCAAATGAGTAGTTGCCCGCAACCGAACCATAGATAGTGTTGATGCGACTACGGGAAGCGGTGGCAGAGGTGTGGTTATAGCTGTAGTCGTAGGCGAGCCAGCTGAAGATATAACCCGCCTTTGCTCCTATGCGCCAATTGGTGCGGATATGGTCGTAGCCCACAACGCCACGAAACGAGTTTTCGCGCTGGTAGTTCTCGTAATTGGACGAGGAGCCATAGTCGGTTGTCAGCAGCGGAAGTTCACGACGGGAGTTGGTATACCACGCATTGAGCGAGAGGCGATCACCACCCTTGGTCTTGTAGTAGAGTTCCTGCAGCAGATGGGTATCACGAAAGGCGGCGTTGCGGTTGCGCTCGATGGGGTGATATTGGCTTATGATATTATGGTTGTCGTCATAGATATTCTCCTTCTTATCGTAGTTGCGATAGCGGTAGTCGTTCCTTGATGCGGAGAAGACCACTCGTGTCGAGGAGTGCCAACGCCCCTTGCCATAGGTAAGGCGGAGAAAGTCATCGAAGGTGCAGAACGAGCCTACACCCTGCACAAAGTGCAGACCGAAACCCTCCTGCGCAGTAGGCTCGGTGGAGAGGCGTACTGCGCCACCCAAGCCTCCTCCCGATTCGGACACCGACGATGAGCCGTGCAGCAGCGTAGCATTGTCGACCAAGAAGGATGGTATCATCGAAAAATCGGTCATTCCGAGCATCGGAGAGTTGATTCGCAAGCCATTCCACAGCACCTGCGTATGTGCCGACGATGTGCCTCGGAACGATACGGTTGAGAGGGTTGCTCTGCCACTATTCTTGACAAAAATCGAGGAGTTGAACGAGAGGATATCGGCCATCGAGAGCGAGATATTCTGGTGCAACATTGCCGAGTCGATTTTGGTCTGCTCCACTCCTATGTCACGCATAGGCCTGTGGGCAAGCACCTGCACCTCGGGAATATCGAGTCCATCGCGCAACCAATCACGCTCCTCGGCGTGAATAGGGAGCACAAGAGCAAGCATAGCCAATATGGAGACTACCCTACGCATCATCTCTTCCAACAAAAGTCGCCTGCGATGACTCCCGCAGTGAACGAGTCCAACAATTCGCCCTCGCGCGAGAAACGATAGATTACCGAGCGTTGCTGATAGTCGATTGCATCGCCCACATAGATATCCTCCGTGTCGGGTGCAACGCCCAAGGCGTAGTAGAGGCAACGCTGTGTGCCCGAGAGAGGTTTGATAAATGGCTCGGCAGGCAACTCTGTGGCATCTATCGACATTCGCCACACACCCCCATCAATCCAATAGAGGGTGTCGCCTTGCTCATTAATCTTGAGGCGTGAAGCCGAGCGAGTGGCACTGCCCGAAGTGTTCAATCCGAGTTCGAAGATCTGCTCCACGGCGAGGTTTTCGGGGTTAAGGCGGTAGAGTTTTGCCGACTCGTAGCCCAAGACATTACCCTCGTATCCGCCATCACTCACCACCCACAACTTGTCGTTTCGGTCCTTGACTATTGATTTGGGTTGCAAGCCGACATCGACAAAATCGACCACCTCGTCGGTGCGAGTATCGATCTTGAGAATACGCTTCTGATAGGACCAACAAGCGACATAGAGATGGTCGCCCACAATCGCCATCTGCTCTGTCGAGCCTGTGCGATATGGGGTTGTCATCGGGCAGAGAATCTCACCCGTAATGGAGAATGTTTTGGGATTGATGATGATTATGCGGTCGCTGTCAATCTGCGATACATAGGCCTTCTCGTCCGACACAAAGGCTATGTAGCGAGGTGAGGGGAGGTCGGTGATACGCCCCACCTCACGGAAGGTCTCAGTATCGATTGCAAAGATGATGTGCGAATTGTTGACCACAACCCATCCTACCCCATCACGCACCACCATCGACTGCGCCACATCGCCCAAGCGCATAGCATTGGCACGCTGAAAAACCTCATTCTCGAGGTGTTTCGAATCGTGCTGATAGTATGATAGCGAGGCTCCGCCATAGTTGAAATTGCCCTCATTGACGATGAACACGCCCTCGCCAAGCATATTGAAATGCTCCTGCACGCCATACTCCCAACGCATACACGAAGAGAGCATCGACGCAACAACGACAACTATGTAGCGAAGGTGTTTCATAGGTTAGAGTTCGCGGATGAAGCCTGCCACCTCGGTCGAGGTTTCGCCTATTGCCGAATGGATTGCATTTGTTGCCGACTGCACCTTCACAAAGTCTATTTGCGTGAGATTCACAGCCTCACCATCGGCTGTGCGTGCATCGCTGATGCGGAACATATTTGCGCGGTTATCGTGGCGGTCTATAGGGCTGTAATTATCGGCATAGCCCCACTCAAAGGGGAGCAAGTTCCACTCCTGATTCAAGTCACTCCACACAGCGTTATCTTTGAGGCGTGTGCCCGACAAGGTGTAGTCACTCTCCGTAACCCAAGCCGGAAAGTAATCTTGCTGATGTGCTGCATTGCGCTCGATGAGGCCACTCTCGCCCGCACTATCACGCCACGCAATAGTTGTTTGGTCATCGGTACGGGAGTAGGTCACCGAGTAGTTGCGGATGGTGCTCTCTGCCTCGCTCTCCGAGCCATAGAGCTCGAACCACTCATCATCTGCCAAACCATTGGCATTCAAGTCCTGCGACACCCAGACAATACCCGGCTCCGACGACTTTTGGAAGGCATTGCCATAGATACCGAAGTCGTAGTCGCCACTATTGGCCACAGGCTCAACAAATCGGACAACGATATAGCCACCAAATCCACCGAGCGAGACAAAATAGTGGTTATTGAGCCTCTCCTGCGCATAGGCGCACGCCTCCGCCATAGTGGTTGCGGTGTAGCCCTCGTTCACAAACTGCCCGGGTGCAGGGAGATACTCCACCACCTCAACATCGGCATCCTTCGGCATTGCACCACCGCCATCACCACCCATCTGTCCGCATCCTACTACTGCGAGCAGGGATGCACAAAGTGCAAACTTGAAAAAGTTGATCATAAAATGTAAGTGTTAGAACTCGATTGCCTGCGAGTTGATTAACAAAAAAAATGTAGAGGTAGGTCTTCTGACTCGTTCCGCAAGGCGCCTTCCCAATCTCCGAAAGATCAGTGGCAAAGAGTGCCTTTTTACCCTTTTGGCACAAGGTTTCGTCTCGCCGAGACAACTCTTGCACCCTGTGGGCAGGAACTTACAGCAGCAGGTACTGTTTCGGATTTACACCGAATTCCGTTTTAATCCGTGCGAGCGTGGCTCTACACCGGAACCTCTGACGGTGCAAAGATAAGCAAAAAGTTGGATACTCTGCAACTTTTGACCAACAAAAAAGCAGATGCCCCGAAGGATATCTGCACAAAAAGGTTTGAGGGTTATATTATCTATGAACTTTTTTTGCGATAGTTGCGGAATAGCAGACCAACAAAGAGTGTCGGCATAGTCATCAGTATAATCTGTACCCAATCGCCAAACGAGAGCGGTGCTGCATTGAAGAGCGGACCTGCGAAGTTGACGATAATAATCTGACCAACCAAGATAAGTGCGGCAATGGCAAAGAAACCTACGCTGTAGGATGCAAAGAAACGCTTTGGATTGCGGAAGAGGTTGATAATCTCGCCCACCATACTCTTGTCGGTATGGAGGAATCGCACATTGAAGAGGTTCCAGAACTGCAGCATCACAAATATCGAGAAGAATACACCTCGCTCGTAGTCGGTCAAAGTCTTATGACCATCGAAGTCGAACAATCCCGTGAGTGCCACCTTCAACGACTCCCAAGTGAACATTTGACTGACGCTATTCATCTCACCCGGTACGTGGTGGAGTTGCTGCCAAATCGCAACCAGCACCAAGAAGAATATCGAGCCTACAAACAGAATAGCGCCTATCATATGACGGTCAAGAATGTGGCTCTGCGAGTTGCGAGGCTTCTCGTCGAGCACTCGCTGATCGGCTGGCAACGACGAAAGTGCCATAGCGGCAAAGGTATCCATAATGAGATTTACCCACAACATCTGCGTAACCGTAAGTGGCGACTCGAGACCAATGAATGCACCAAGCAACACAAGCAGACAGGCGCAGAGGTTGATGGTCATTTGGAAGACGATAAATCGCTGGATATTTTTATAGAGCGAGCGACCCCACATTATAGCCTTGTTGATGCTCGCAAAGGAGTTGTCGATGATGGTGATATCGCTCGCCTCCTTAGCTCGCGCAGTACCATCGCCCATCGAGAGTCCCACCTGCGCCTTGCTCAAAGCGGGGGCATCGTTCGTACCGTCACCCGTAACTGCAACCACCTCGCCGGCACGCTGAAGCAACATAACCAATCGAGCCTTGTCATCGGGACGAGCTCGGGAGATAATCTTGAAGTTCTTGTCGGCAACCACCTTCAGAGCCTCCTCGTCGCTCATAGCGGCAAACTCGGGACCTGTAAGTGTTTGTGGCGGCTCGTTCTCATCGAGCAGACCAATCTGGCGGCCAATCTCGTTGGCTGTACCAGGAGTATCGCCCGTAACGATAATGACACGCACACCGGCTCTATCCTTGCAGGTGCGGATAGCCTCAGGGACATCATCGCGAATAGGATCGGTAATGCCGACCACGCCTACAAACGCCACATCGGCACCCTCCTCGTCAAGCCACTGATAGGCAAAACCGAGGGTTCGCATAGCCTTGCTCTGGTATAAGGCGAGTGTTTCGTTGATATGCTCCTTGCTGACACCGCCCGCAATGGAGGTGCACATATCGAGCACTATCTCGGGAGCGCCCTTGATAAGACGCACCTTGCGACCACACTCACCCACAACAGCCGAGCTCTCCATAAATTTGGTCTCGGTGGAGAATGGAGTCTGCTTGACATCACGAGCAGCATTGCGAATATCCTCGTAGTTGAAACCTTTGCGGTGCACCCACTTGAGAAGTGCAACTTCGGTAGGGTTGCCGATAGCCGACACCTGACACTCGTCATCGACAAAGACATCGGCAGTAGAGTTCACCGATATATTCTGCAGAATGAGCTCTCGCTCTGCCTCCCCTCCGTAGAAGTCGGTCTCGACAACACGCATACGGTTTTTGGTGAGCGTACCCGTCTTGTCGGTGCAGATTACGGTGGCTGCGCCCATAGTCTCGCAAGCGTGGAGCTTACGCACCAGGTTATTCGCCTGAAGCATCTTACGCATACTGAGTGCCAAGCTCACTGTCACGCTCATAGGCAAGCCCTCGGGCACTGCCACAACGATGAGCGTCACTGCTATCATCAACGAGCCCAGCGTAAACTCGGCAATCTCGATAAAGGAGTGGTTCGATGCGTCGCCGTCGAAGAAGAAGAAATATACCATTCGACCCAATACAATGAGCGATGCCATAACGAAACTTGCAACCGAAATCCAGCGACCAAGCTGTGCCAACTGCTGATTGAGCGGAGTCTCGACATCGCTACCCTCCTGTGTGCGTGCCACGCCCTTGCCCTCCTCGGTGTGCATACCGATGGCAGTAACCTGATAGATGGCAGTACCCTCAATCACGGTAGCACCACGCAACATAAAGTTCGACGGATAGGTGGCATCCTTGTCGAAATCGGCCTCCTCGGTGGTCTTGGTTGCGTAGAGCTCACCCGTAAAGTTCGACTCGTCGACTCGCAACGAGTTCGACTGCAACAATACTCCGTCGGCGGGTATCTCGTCGCCACTCTCGAGCTTCACCACATCACCTACGACCACATCCTGGCGCTTGATGTGTAGCAGACGGAGCTGGCTACCCTTGCGACGGTAGACCTTGACAGGGCGGTCATCCTTAACTTTGTTCAGTATGTCGAACTCACGGTCCGCCTTCACCTCAAAGACAAAGCCCACAGTAGTTGCCAAAAGCAGAGCGACAACCACTCCGAGCGGCTCGAAGAGGATCGAACGCGGCATATCGAGATAGAATACCTCGTAGATGGAGACCATCAACGAAAGCACGAATACCGCAATGAGAACTATGATAATCGGATCCTTGAACTTCTCGAGATAGAGTTTCCACAGAGACTCCTTCTCGGGAGGTGGGATGATGTTGCCTCCAACGCCGTTGACCACATCGGTGCAATCAACAGGAAGGCACTTGTCGATATGTTTACTATTCAAGCGCATATACATCTTTTTTTGTTAAGACAACGCAAAAATAGTAAGCAGAGGTATCTTTTCTATAAAATTACAACGTTGTAAAATTTCGTTAGAAGCGAAATGCGACATATCGTCCGCCACAACGAACTCTGTAGGAGGAGTCGCTACCCGAACGGAGATGCTCGGGGATGAACATATCGATATTGGCAATGCCATTGAGTACACGGAGGCGACTCTTGATGTGGTGCACCTGTGTTCTATCTTTATATTCGAAGGCACGATTGGCGTGACCCACACGATAGTAGACCTCGTTGTACTCGCGCATTATCTTCGCCTTCTCCTCGGCCGGAATATCTTCGCGCCAGTCGAGTCCCTCGCCCTCGAGCGAGTGCTTCACCATCATATAGTAGAGAGAGGTCTCCTGTGGGTTGAGTTTGAGCGGAATGCGCTCTGCCTCACCCTCCATCGACTCGAAATAGATCACATTGCGAGGTGTGCGGAAATCAAAGACAAGGCGACACTCGTGGCTCTCGCGGCCATAGGCAATGAGATCGAACAACGAGCGATGAAAACCCTCGTAGATAAACTTCGCCTCACGCTGAGGCTGCATCTGGCGAGGCTCACCACTCACCAGCGAGCTATAGCGGGCGACTATTGCACGGATATCCTGCTCGACATCCTCGCCAAGCTCTATCTGCAGGAAGTTGCTGAAACGGAGGCGGTAGTTCTCCTCCGTGTCGTGCCTATCGATGATATCCGAGTCGTTGATCTTGAGCAATAACGAAGGTCGGCAATCTATGAGATTGAGTCTGAGCTTCTTGTAGAGCAGATCGCGACAGAACTGCGCTGTGGTAAGGCCGCACAGCTTTTCGCATATCTCGGCCACTCGCTCCTCCGACGAAGAGGGAATCTTGTACTTGACGCTCTTGCGGAGATACTCCTCGCCCATACCCCTGAAATCGTCGACAATGGTGGGGATATAGACAAATTCGAGCCCCACGCAGTGCAAATCATCGGTGATTTTTCGCAAACTCCTGGAGATATTCTCGCCTACTGCAGTCGCCTCGTTCTCGACATATATGGCGGTGAGGTTGGCAACTTCGATATCGGGTTTAGGAATAGAGTAGATATTGGCACTGCCCAGAAGCACCTGCTCGATGGCGTAGATGAGTATCGCCTCTGAAGGTACGCACTCCTCGTCCGAAACGGATAGTTGCCTGAGCGTCTGCACCAAGGCCTTGCGACGCTCGATATCAATCTCCTTGAGCTCGTCCAAAGCCTTGGCGAGGTCTATCTTTTTAGCCTCGACGAGCATCTTATCGGTGATGTTGAACCACTCCTTCGAGATTGCACGCTCGAAGAAGGCCATCTCGCCAGCTTCGATGACAAAGTCTGCCTCGATCAGGTCGATGATTATGCGTGCGATGGCAATGCGCTCGTCTCTCTTAAGTTGTTGCATAGCTCTCCAAGTCTCTTTCAGAGAGTAAAGGTAGTGATTATTTTCGAAAAAAGCAATCGAAGGCGAGAACAATCGCCCCTACACCACGCAACTGGCGTAGGCATCGACCAGCTCTTGCAGCTCGGCTTCAACCCGAATATGGTCGGGAGCTATGCGGAAGGTGTAGTAGGAGTCGGAGCCATACTTTCGCTCCGATACAAGCTCGGTGTAGTAGATGGCACCCTTGCCACCAACATCGAGACCCTTCTCCACAAGTTTGCGTGCATTGCTCGCGCCCTGATTGACTGGGCGAGCTTCCAACAGCTCTATCTTACGCATCCACTCCGTAAAGGATATCTTCTTGGATGGCTCGATAAGATTGTAGGCCCTGTTGAGCCACTCCCACATTGGTCGCTTGAGGCGGTGTTGCTCCTTGTAAAGATATTGGTACAAGCGTCCACCAGCCTTATGACAAAGTAGCGACACCAGGTAGACCATACGGACATCGACCGAACCCATATAGACGGGATAGCTCTTACCGTTGTAGCTTATCTCCACACCATAGGCACGGCGCTTGCGGCCCGCTGTGGGCGACGGAATCTTCTTGATGTCTATGTAGACATCGACAGCCTCAGCCGGGGTGGTGCGCTGATACTTGTCACGCTCGAGCTGCTCGGAGCATCGGGCATCGACCGCACCCTGAGCTATCTCGTTGGATAGCTCCATATCGTAGACGCCAAATACTTCGCGCATAATCATCGCCATCTCGCCTCGGCTGATGCCCTGCTCCTTCATCTCGACTGCTAGATGCTTCATCTTGCTACGGTAGGGCTCAATCTCGTGCAAGAGGGTGGCACGACTGAAGCAAAGGGTAACATCGTTGTCGTCCGAAAAAAGTTCGTTGCCGCCAAAGACTCCGTTAGGAAGTCCGCTCTGCAGCATCGACTCTGAGTGCAAATGGTGTCCGGTCATAGTAGGTCTCACTGTTTTAGGTGTTTTCGATCTGGTTTCTCTTATCTTCTTGCGGATATATTCAAAGTGCCGCTTCAGCTTCTCCAAGCCCTCCGATTCGCCCTCGTGACGATGCAAGGAGCAATGACCCTCGAGGCTCTTGCTATTTTCGTCGCTAATCCTCTCGACAATATCGAGGATATCGGTTTTGTTAAAGGCGTTATCATCCCTCTCTCGTATTAAATATTGATAATCTCCTGCCACAGAATCTATCAGTCGCACCAAAATATCGCTCTTGTCAATGGCTTGGGCGAGAGAGTTGGGCAACGCCTCCGACCTCTGTTCTCCTCGCACAACCCTCTCGAACTTGAAGCAACCGCGCGTGTACCGCTTCGACCTATTGAGTCGTGCAACCAGACGGTCATACCTCTCGCTCTGAGATTGGTCGCAAATCACATAGATTGCAAACGGATTGAGGCTGATGCTCCTCTGCTCGTCGTGTAGGATAAGCATTTTCGACATAGTAATACGATTTAAGGGGGAATAATGGTCTTATTGCAATACAAATATATGAATAATTTATGAATTATACAAGAGTTATAGCTGCTTCTTATAGACAAATATTAACCCCATAAAAATATTTATAGTAAACGATTTTCTTCCATTTTTTATACATATAACAGATTTGCTCGTCTCGATAATTTTTCCGACATTTGCATTAGCAACAACGAAAAGGAGAGCTGTTGCCACCATACCTATTAATATAATAAGCCACGATATGACTGCTACCGAGTACAGACTCCACATTGTCGAGGAGCTGTAGCCAACGAATAGTTTTTGCTTATGGAGCCATCAAAATTTCCGATTTGACAAGCGTTACTTTTTGTATTATATTTGCAGTAGCGAACAGAATGTTTAACAAATAAAAACGAAACGATTATGGCTACAATACATTTAACTAAGGGTGGATTTCTGCGCCGAGTAGCAGATATCGAGAATAACCCTAACGAGTTTAAGTTCCTGGGCGACAAGCCTGCATTGATCGACTTCTACGCATCGTGGTGCAACCCTTGCCAGATGCTTGCACCGGTACTCGAGGAGTTGTCGGAGGAGTATGCCGGCAAGGTGGATATCTACAAGGTGGATGTCGACGACGAGCGAGAGCTGGCCGACATTTTCGGAATACGCAGCATCCCAACCCTGATATTCGTGCCGATGACCGGCTCGCCAAAGAGAACAATGGGCGCAATGCCAAAGTCGCAGTTGAAAGAGTTGCTCGACGCAATGTTAAAATAGATTGAAACAACCTTTAAAAATTATACTACTATGTTAAGCGAAAGATTACAGACCGCAATCAATGAGCAGATTAACGCCGAGCTTTGGTCGGCATATCTCTACCTCTCGATGTCGATGGATGCCGAGGCAAAGGGCTACAAGGGTGTAGCAAACTGGTTCTTCGTACAGTGGAAGGAGGAGCAGGACCACGCACAGATTCTGATGAACTACCTCAACTCACGCGATGCAAAGGTGGTGCTTAAGCCTATCGCCGAGGTGCGCACCGAGTGGGAGTCGGTACAGGAGATGTTCCGCGAGACACTGCGTCACGAGAAGGTGGTAACCTCGCTCATCAACAACCTTGCTGCTATTGCCCACGACGATCGCGACTTTGCATCATCGAATATGCTCGTGTGGTTCATCGACGAGCAGATCGAGGAGGAGGAGAATGCTCGCGATATGATATTCGCATCGGAGGCTGTCGAGGGCGACAAGTACGGTATGTATCAGCTCGACAAGGAGTTGGCAGCGCGTGTCTACACACAGGCTTCGCCACTCGCAACGGCCGAGTAGGAGCAAATCTCAACGAGAGCAACCAGAGGGTGCCCAACAACGCCTTGGGCACTCTCTCTTCGTCAAAAGATGTTAGCGTGTGGTATTTTGGAACCAACAAGATGCTATAATATGATTACAGACCCAAACATAAGTTTCGACCAAATTGCGGAGGATTTCGTAGCTCGCAAACAGTCGAAATACTACAATGTGAGATACACCTCGGAGATCGGTCTCGACACCGACATACTGCTGGAGCTGACAGACGAGCAAGTGGCCGAGATGAAGGCCATCGCAGCCAAGTGCGAGGCGGAGGGGATTTCGCTCTTGAGCTATTTCGAGTGCCACGAGGTTCCAAGCTATCTCAACATCGGCGACAGATACTACTACACGCTGCATCGCCCTATATCGGCTGAGCTCGACACGCCACTCCTCTATTGCCGATTTCAAGTACTCTACTTCCCCGATGGCTTCGACGGGGAGCATTGCATTGACGATATTGACATCACCCTCTCGGCCAACGACTACATCGAGCTGCTCAAGTGGCAGATGGAGTGGCGCAATGGCTCGTTCAACAATCTGCTCTACGACCTTCCCGACATAGCCCAGCGCATAAATGCAAAGCTCTCCAACCACATATATATGGAGGATGAGACCTACAATGTCGGTTGCTACCCCGCCATCATCATCCTCAAGCAGATTCGCGACGAGGTTTTCGACCTGCTTGGCGAGAATGATGAGTATAAGAATATCTTCATAGAGAGCAATATCGATGCCAGCTACTATGCATCATTCGGCATCGAGCGCAATCGGGCGACATTCATCTATGGCAAACAATGGATTGACAAAGAGGCACAACGCTACCACTATCAGCACACCAAGCTCTACGACATAGAGGCAAGTCAACTGAAGCGAGTGTTCAATGTGAATACTCACAAGGAACTTATAGAGGTCGTCAACAAGCAATTTGGCAACGAAAATGGACTCACCCTAATTCAAACTATGCTCGACAATGAGCAGATTGCCTACAAGATAGATAACGACTAATACAAACAAAAGATAGTTTATGAAGGAACTTAAATGCCCTCAGTGCGGCACTGCATTCAGCGTAGACGAGGATGACTACGCATCGATTGTGAATCAGGTGAAGAACATCGAATTTGAGAAGGAGCTTCAGCGTCGCACCCAAGAGATGGAGGCTCGACGCAAGGCAGAGCAGGAGACTCTCCAGGTGCAGAATCAGCGTGAGCTCGAGCGTAGCAAGGCCGAGAGTCAGCGCAAACTTGACCTTAGCAAGGCGGAGAGTGCACTGCAGTTGAGCGAGAAGGAGCAGGAGATAGCACGCCTCCGCGAGCAGTTGCAGAGCGCCTCGACTGTAACCAAGATGGAGATGCAGAGCGAGATTGCCAAGCGTGAGCAGCAGATTGCCAAGTTGCAATCGCAGCTCGACGCTATAGAGGGCAACACCAAAGTTGCAATTATGGCCGAGCAGACCAAGTCGATGCAGGCCCTCAGCGTCAAGGATAGCGAGATTGCCGAGCTGCGCAACCAGCTCCACACCGAGCGAGAGAGTGCTCTCGTTCGCGAGAGGAGCCTCGACGACAAGCACAAGGCCGAGATGCGCTCCGCTATGGATCAGATAGAGTTCTATCGCGATATGCGCAATAAGCTCTCGACCAAGATGTTGGGTGAGACCCTTGAGGAGCACTGTCGCACCGAGTATGAGCTCAAGCTCCGTCCACATATGCCAACCGCCACATTCGTCAAGGATAACGAGGTGGCAGATCACACCAAGGGCGACTTCGTATTCCGAATCTACGACGACGGTATGGAGTACCTATCCATTATGTTCGAGATGAAGAATGAGTCGGAGGAGAGTGTCAAGAAGCGCAAGAATGAGGAGCACCTCAAGAAGCTCGACGCCGACCGTCGCAAGAAGGGTTGCGAGTATGCGGTGCTGGTCTCTACACTCGAGGCCGACAGCGAGCTCTACAATACGGGAATTGTCGATAAGTCTCACCTCTACGAGAAGATGTATGTAGTGCGTCCGCAGTTCTTCGTGCCTATCATCACTATGCTCACACAGGCAGCGCAGAAGAGTATTACGTATCAGCGACAGCTCATCGAGGCTCGCAACCAATCTATCGACATCACCAATTTCGAGGGAGACCTCCAGGCCTTCAAGGAGAAGTTCGGCAAGAACTTCCGCCTCGCCAGCGAGCGTTTCGCCGACGCCATCAAAGCTATTGACGACTCTATCGCAAGCCTGCAAGAGACCAAGGCACAGCTTCTCGTCAGCGAGAAACACCTCAAGGCCGCCAACAATCAAACTAACGATCTAACCATCGCCAAACTCACGAAAAACAACCCTACGATGGCGCGATTGCTCGAAGAGGCACGTACAAAACACGAGGCCTCCTACGAAGTTGTCGAGTAGGATTTTGCAAATTCTAAAATAAGTCATATATTTGTATTGGACTTCAAGCATAAAGGACTAATCAAATTTATAAAAATATCTATGAAAACACTTCGTAATTTATTGGCACTTGCGATTGCAGTGATTGCGGCAAGTTGCTCAACAAAGGTTGAGCCCACAGCCTCTATTTTTCGGTTGGAGGGCGTAGAGCCGGCAGTACACTACAGCGCTCCTACCCCGCTATCGGATGGTTTCGATGGCGAAATTGCAGTTATTATGGCGCACGGATGGCACGGTGGTGTGCAGGTGCTCCAGTCACAGCTCACCATTATGGAGTCGCTCGGCGATGCCTATGTAGTATCCCCTATGTTTCCGCGCACCGAGATGATCGATAGCCTCCACATCGCGAAGGATGGTCGCGCCATCTGGAACGAGTCGTGGCCACTCGACCTCACCATCCCGGGTGTACCTGATGACGATTGGCGTGGCGGCGGCGATGCCAATGGCACAGAGTTGAGCTCCTATGATGTTATCGACACTATGCTCGCAAAACTCTCGGACAAGGCCCTATTCCCGAATCTCAAGCGCATTGCGCTCGTCGGATTCTCGGCCGGAGGTCAGTTCGTAGGTCGCTATGTGGCGGTCGGTAAAGGCGAGGTGCGCGAGGGCATCGAGTTGCGCTATGTTGCATTGGCTCCATCGACATTCCTTCTGCCTAATCCGGAGGATACCTGGCACTATGGTCTGAAGAATCGTCCGCGCTACAGTCGCAACATCAGCGAGGAGCAGATTATGGCAAACTTGCGTTCGCGTCGTTGCTTACACGGTTGCGGCTCGGCCGACATTCGCGAGGCTGCTCTCGACCAGACACCATCGGCTATGGCGCAGGGTTGCAACCGCTATGTCCGTTTCGAGAACTTCCAGAAGCTGGTTAGCAACGATTCTCAATGGCGTGAGATGGTAACCTTCCACACCTTCGAGGGCGTTGCCCACGAATCGCTCAAGGCCTACAAGGATCCCGTTTTCGTGAACTACATCAAGGGCGAATAAAACCACATATCCCTCTATATACAGAGAGAGTCAGAATTACTTCTGACTCTCTTTTTTAAGACTTCGATTTTTGGGTGAATTTTTGGGTGATAGCAAAAATAAAAACGATGTAAGTTACCAATTATCGGTTTCTTACATCGTCTTCTGTGTAGTGGATAGGGGATTGGCTACTGCGCTCGTTTATACTCGCTCCGCTTAACGTACCTACGTTAGGATTCGAACGGCGGCAGAAGCCGAGAGCAGACCAAGAGGCAGGGAGGTGGTGCAAGACCGAAGGTCTGATGTGAAGAGTCGATACTGACGAGGAAATTTATTTACTTGGCGGTATCGGCTCTTTGCATCGTAATCGCAAAGCGATGCACCACCAACACAGCACGCAGACAAGTCTGCCGAGGCGCAACAAGCTGAACGAAGACCCTATTCACGAAAAAAGAAAAGCAGTCCGAAGACTGCTTTCTTTTGTAGTGGATAGGGGATTCGAACCCCTATGTCCTGCGTGAGAGGCAGGTATCCTAGCCCTTAGATGAATCCACCATTGCTGATTGCGAGTGCAAAGGTAGGCAAATTTTTTAATCCTCCAAAACTTTTTCGAAAAAAAATCAAAAAAAGTGTAATTTTTCATTATTTTATGACTTTTCGGTGGTGTATAGCGATATTTACGACATTGCCATCCACCCATTTTTTCCTACCTTCGACTCTCGACAGTCACCTCCCGATTGAGAAAACAGGTAGTTTCATATCACAATCGAGATAATCGCCCTTACCAAGATAGCGCAATCTACTTCACGCTCACCTTGGGGATGTCACTCCAGCGGGTAGTGTAGTGGGGAGATTGGTTGTCGCTCGTGGTTTTAATCTTGCCACTACCCTGCACAGCAAGGCGAATAGTACCCTTGCCATAGGTGGCGTTTATTGTGTCGAGCGCCGAGATTATCTTGCGTTCACGCTCAAGCGAAGCGGTATCTTCGAAGAGCGAGCGCATAACCTCCCCTTCGGCCACTATCTTGGTGGCAACAACGCCCGCCTTCTTGTAGCCATAGCCACGCCTAAACTCCTTGTGCAGTGCCGCCACCGCCTGTGCGACAATGGTACGCTGATCGGCTGTAGGTGTAGCAAAGGTGACCAATCCACTTGAGTAGGTCTGCGGCTCCGTATCCTTGAAACGATTGGTGTAGGCAAAGACCACCATCTCGGCAGCCACACTCCGTTGCGCACGCAGTTGCTCCGCCATTGACGAGGCGAAGTTTGCCACCTGCTCCTGCAGCTCCGCCACATCGTATATCTCGCTCGAGAAGCTGCGCGACACGCATATCGACCGCTTTGCCTCGAAGCCATTCTCAAACTCTATACAAGGGATACCACGAAGCTCGCTCCAGGTCCTGACACCCGTAACCCCCATCAATGCGTGGACATAACTCTCGGAGAGTTGCGTGAAGTCGTAGGCAGTGTTCACCCCACGCTCCTTCAACCTCGGCGCCGATCTACGACCTATGCCCCACACATCCTCGATGGGGAATTTGCGCAGCACCTTCTCGATGTCTTGCGGTCGGTGCATATAGCACCCTCCACGCAATTTGGGATATTGCTTGCAGAGCTTGGAGGCAATCTTTGCCAATGTTTTGGTTGGTGCAATGCCGACCGATACGGGGATAGATGTTTGTCGCCAACATTGAGCGGATATCTCCTTGGCATAGGCATCGAAATCGATATTCTCCATACCTCGTAGGTCGAGAAAGCACTCATCAATGGAATAGACCTCGACCGACGGAGCATACTCCGCCAACACCCATCGCACTCGCTGCGACATATCGCCATAGAGGGCCATATTACCCGAAAAGACCGCCACATTATGTTTCGCAACAATGTCACGAATTTTGAAGAGAGGTGCACCCATCTTGATCCCCAAAGCCTTTGCTTCATTGCTTCGCGCAATGGCGCAACCATCATTATTCGAGAGGACAATGACGGGCTTGCCCTGCAAGTCAGGTCTAAATACACGCTCACAGGAGGCAAAGAAGTTATTGCAATCGGCAAGGGCAAACATCTCTACATCTTCTTGATGGTGTAGGTCACTACACCCCAAACAATAAACTGGTTGTCGGGCGAGACCTCAATAGGCTTGTATTTCATATTTTGCTCGTTGGCGGGCATAAGGCGCACGCGACCATCGAGCATCTCGACACGCTTAACGGTGTACTCTCCATCGATGTAGCATACAGCCTTGCAGTTGTTATACGGGTCGATAGCCCTGTCGACAATGAGAATATCTCCCTCGTCCATTCCGCTATCGACCATCGAGACACCGCTCACACGGAAGAAGAAGGTCGACGCTTTGTGTTTTACAAGCAGCTGTATCAGGTCGAGTTTTTCGCGGATATCCTCCGCAGGTGACGGAAAACCGGCCTTCACCTCACCCAGAATCTCGCTCTCGAAGGAGCTATCCTCGATGCTATGTGGCTCAAACTTATTCATAACTAATCGCAGTGGTTGAAAATATTCGGGGAGTTCAAGCGCAAACCCCAAACTCCCCGATATCGCATTTGTGGTCGCTACCCTACTTCACTTGGTGTGCCTTGGCAAGTCCACCCTCCGAGGTCTCACGGTAGAGGCTCGGGAGGTTGTGTCCCGTTTCGTGCATCACCGCCACAACCTTGTCAAACGAGACGAGGTGCGAACCATCCGAGAGGATTGCGTAGGTGTTGGCATCCAAAGCACGCGCTGCAGCTATGGCATTACGCTCGATACAAGGCACCTGCACCAAACCGCACACAGGGTCGCAAGTGAGTCCCAAGTGGTGCTCCAAGCCCATCTCGGCGGCATACTCAATCTGTGCCGGTGTTCCGCCAAAGAGCTGACACGCCGCTGCTGCCGCCATTGCACACGCCACACCTATCTCGCCCTGACAACCCACCTCTGCACCTGCAATCGAGGCGTTGCTCTTGACGACATTGCCGAACAATCCCGCAGTAGCAAGCGCACGCAACACCCTGATTCGCAAGAACTCACGCGAGGTATTCAAGTGGTAGAGCACACCCGGCAACACGCCACACGATCCGCAGGTCGGAGCTGTCACCACTGTGCCTCCCGAGGCATTCTCCTCGGCCGCTGCCAAGGCAAAGGCGTAGATGCGTGCACGCGAGGAAAGTGAGCCGGCATAGCCCTTGCTCTTCACGAAGTAGGTACTCGCCTTACGCGCCACCTTCAAGCCTCCGGGAAGAACGCCATCATTGTTCAAGCCACGCTCGACGGTGTCGCACATAACGGTCCAGATGTGGTCGAGGAAGTCCCAAATCTCCTTGCCCTCACACTCCTCAACATACTCCCAGAAGGTCTTACCCTCGTTGTAACACCAATCCTTAATCTCCTGGATGGTGGTGAGGGGGTAGATGCTCTTGGGCACTTCGGCTACGGTATTCTCGTTGGCGAGTGAGCCTCCGCCCACGCTGAATATTGTCCAGCTGTCATAGACCTCGCCAGCGCGTATCGCCTCAAAGAGCATTCCGTTGGGGTGAAAGTCGAGCACAACCTCCGCCTTCCACACAATCTCGGTCGGAGCCAATGGCTCGAGCACCGAGAGGATGGCGCTGTGAGTGAGGTGTCCCTTGCCCGTTGCCGCCAACGAGCCATAGAGGGTTACTCGGTACGCCTCGGCACCTGCTGCACGCTCGGCAAAGAGCTCGGCAGCACGCTTTGGACCCATAGTGTGGCTACTCGACGGGCCACATCCCACCTTGTATAATTCGCGTAGTGATTCCATATTTTCGAAATTGAGATTACAAAATTAAACATTTTTCGCAATATCCGCGCAATTCTCTGCTCCAATTCGAAATAATTGCTAACTTTGTGGATAACTAATCGACTTCCCCCTATGAAAACCATCAAGATATTCATCGCTTCGTCCGAGGAGTTGGAGGATGACCGCAACGCTTTTGGCAACCTTGTACGCAAACTGAATAAGAGATACGAGAAGCGAGGTGTCCACCTCGAGCTCTTCGAGTGGGAGGATTACGATGCGGCCTACAACGACCGCCGCAAACAAGACGAGTACAATGATGAGGTGCGTGCCAGCGATATGTTTTTGGCGGTATTCCACACCAAAGCGGGTAAGTTCACCATCGAGGAGTTCGACGTAGCAACAGAGGAGTTTCGCAAGAAGGGAGCTCCCAAATCTTATGTCTATTGCAAGGATTTGAGAGATGGCGAGATTGAGAGCGAGGAGTTGAAAGAGTTCAAGAGGCGACTCTTCGATGAGATGGGCCACTACTGGAGTCGTTATGCCAATCGTGACACTATGCAGTTGCACTTTGTTATGCAGTTGCAGATGGTGGAGAATAGCCGAGGTGAGGATTTGAAGGTCAAGGATGGTAATGTGGTACTGCACGACCAGCCTATTGCCCGTATGGAGAATCTTCCGTTCGCAGGGCTCAACGAGGATTTCCAAAAGATGAGCGCACGCCTTGCGGAGCTACCCGGCAAGATAGAAAAGGCAAGGATCAAATCCGAAAAACACCCCGACGACGAAGACTATAAAGAAGATTTGCAAACTTTGCTCAATGAGTACAACAAACTCAAGGAGGAGTTTGCCGACTATCAGAACAATCTTTTTGCCACCGCTCAGCGTATGGCGAAGTTGCAGGGCGAGCGCATCTCGGAGCGTATGCGCCGCGCAATGGATGCCTTCAACGAGGGTAAGATTCACGAGGCCAATATCATTCTCGACGAGGCGGAGAGGGACGGAGAGAGGGCTCTCAATGATTACAAGCAGAGCAAAGAGATCACCGAACAAAAGCGACAGAATGTAATAAAATCGATCGAGGAGATAACACTTAAGGCATTAACTCTGATGGCGGATTTATCCATACCCGTCGAAGAGCGTATAGTAAAGGTAGATCAGCTCTATGAACAGGCGGATACAATGGCGCAAGATATCGAATATGACGCCGACAGTCACGACGATATTTTGGATTGCTACTCTGTTTTTCTCTCAACTTATGGTCTCTACGACAAGGCTCTAGCCATATATAAGCGCATAATAGATACCCGCATAAGAATCTACGGAGAAGACAATATTGTAACTGCCGTGGCCTACAACGACATTGGCCTGACTTATACAAAAATCGGCGACCACAAAAATGGAGCGATACACCTATACAAGGCTCTCTCGATCCTCAACAATCACACCGATTCGGAAGCATATAGCCATATAATAGGAATAATTTACAACAACATAGGATTCTCTCACATAGCGTTAGGTGAGTTCAACAAGGGTATAGATTGTTTTCTCAAAACATTAAGCTTCTACGACAACACCCCCGACAATCCTCGCCTCGTGGCTATGGCATACTGCAATTTGGGTAACGCCTACATAAAACTCGATAAGTTTGCCGAGGGTATAGAGTACTGCCACAAAGCAATAAATCACCAAATCAAATTCTTTGGCGAAGAGGAGATTGACCTGGCGGCATCCTACATCAATCTCGGAGGTGCGCACCACTATAGTGGAGAGTTTGGCAAGGCATTAGAGTTCTATCACAAGGCGTTAGAGGTACAATTCAAAATTCTCGGAAAAGAGCACCCTGAGGTTGCAAGCACCTACAACCATATCGGTATGACCCATAGCGTACTTGGAGAGTTCGACAAAGCTATTGAGTATCTCGGCAAGGCACTCGCCATAGAAAAAAGATCATTCGGAGAAAACAACATCAAGTCGAGTCTTACCTACATAAACATCGGCAACGCCTATCAGCAGCAAGGAGATTTCGACACAGCTATATCCTATTACACGAAGGCACTGGACATTCGCATAAACGACCTAGGCGAAGAACACCCCGACACTGCAACAACATACCATAGTCTTGCCTACATTTACCTCGAAAAGGGCGACTACTACAACGCCATAAAATACGCCACCAAAGCTATAGATATTCAACGAAAAATATACGATAGTAGACACCACTTAATAGCAGGAGCGTACAATACTTTGGGTGTCGCCTATGGTAGATTGGGCGAATTTGACAAAGCTACATACTATTTGGAGCAGGCCATTGACATACAGAAAGAGGCATATAGTGAGCCTAACCCCGACCTCGCCAGTTCGTATTGCAACATAGGAGATGTGCTACGAATGGTCGGCGATTACGAGAGAGCCATAGAGCTAACAAGCAAGGGATTGGATATATCAATCAATATATTTGGCGAGGAGCACTCAATGGTAGCCTCTTGCTGCAACAACATTGGACTCGCATATTTTATGCTTCAGAGGTTCGACCAGGCTTTAACCTATTTCAATAGAGCCCTCTCTATCCAATCCAAAATATTGGAAGCTGGACACTACCATTTGGCAATGACATACAACAACATTGGAATCGTCTACAACAGTATTGGCGAATACAACAAGGCCAACGAGGTACTAACAAAAGCGCTTGAGATCGCAACAATAGCACTTGGTGACAACACTCCAAACACTGCAGCCATATACCTAAACTTAGGAATTTCGTACCACGGACTGAACGAACTGGATAAGGCCCTTTCGTTCCTCAAGAGAGCATTAGAAATTCGACAACAGGTCTTAGGCAAGGGGCATACCGACTGTGGCATAGCGTCTATACAGGTCGGTGCTATTCTTCACCAGATGGGCGAGTTCGAAGAGGCTACCGATTATGCGATGATAGCTTTGGATATTTTCGAAAAAACATTGGGCGAAGAGCACCCTTACACAACAGAGTGCAACGCCTACCTCCAGATGTTTGAGAAATCACGCATAGATTCTCTTACTGGCGGCAGACGTTTTGTGACAAAGGTTGCCAGATTTTTTGGTATTGCATCAGGCCTGATCTTTCACATCCTATCGTATCCTTTTAGGATGATTATTAAGGTGATAAAATCTACCAAGAGTGCGCCAGAAAACTAGCAACAACAACCCTTACATCAAAAAAAAGTAATTTTTTTGCGCGGATTAGGCAATTTTTTACTACTTTCGTAGTGCGAAAAACAATACAACAATGAAAAAAATCTTAATCGTAGGTGCGGGTGGTCAGATTGGCTCGGAGCTCGTGCCATATTTACGCGGTATCTATGGCGCTAACAATGTGGTTGCTACCGATGTACGCGAGTGTAAAGGGTTGGCCGAAGAGGGTCCTTTCGAGGTGCTCGATGCTCTCAACCCTACAAATATGGCCTCGGCTGTGGCTCGTCACAATATCGACACAATATTCAACCTTGTGGCTCTGCTCTCGGCTGTTGGTGAGCGCAATCCACAGATGGCGTGGAACATCAATATGAACGCACTGTTCAACTCGTTGGAGGTGGCTCGTCAGCACAACTGCGCGGTATTTACCCCGTCGTCAATCGGCGCTTTTGGCCCTACATCGCCCAAGGATATGACTCCGCAGGATACCATTATGCAGCCTACCACCATCTACGGTATCTGCAAGGTGACAGGCGAGTTGCTATCGAACTACTACCATCAGAAGTATGGCATCGACACACGCTCGATTCGCTTCCCGGGTATCATCTCGAACAAGACCTAGCCGGGCGGTGGCACTACCGACTACGCAGTGGAGATATACTACGAGGCTATTCGCAATGGTCGCTACACCTGTGCAGTGCCAAAGGATGTCTATATGGATATGATCTATATGCCTGACGCTCTGCGCTCGATTGTGGAGTTGATGGAGGCAGACCCTTCGAAGCTCAAACACCGCAACTCGTTCAATGTGGCATCGATGAGCTTCACGCCCGAGATTCTCGCAGCCGAGATTCGCAAGCGTATGCCATCATTCGAGATGGAGTACAATATCGACCCTGTGAAGGAGGCTATCGCCAACAGCTGGCCAAATCAGCTCGACGACAGCTGTGCACGCGAGGAGTGGGGCTGGAAACCGCAGTGGGACATCTCGTCGATGACCGACGATATGCTCACCGCCATCGCCAAGAAACTCGAGTGCGAGAAGTAGAGACAGCACTACATAACAGCAAAAACGAGACTTCACCCGAAGTCTCGTTTTTGCGTAGAGAGTAGTGAGTAGTGAGTAGTGAGTAG
>JAFVOR010000066.1 GCA_017505725.1 Alistipes sp. | reverse complement strand
TCGTATCGAAGGAGGCTAACGACTATTGGCGCAGTGTCGATTTGTATGTGGGTGGTATCGAGCACGCTACGGGACACTTGATGTACTCGCGTTTCTGGAATATGTTCCTCTACGACCTCGGATATGTTTGCGAGAGCGAGCCGTTCCGCAAGTTGGTAAATCAGGGTATGATTCAAGGTCGCTCGAACTTTGTATATCGTGTGGTTGGCACAAACAAGTTTGTGTCGCTCAACCTCCGCAACGAGTACGAGACGCAGGAGATTCACGTAGATGTAAATATCGTCAAAAACGATATTCTCGACCTCGATGCCTTCCGTGCTTGGCGACCAGAGTTTGCAAATGCAGAGTTTATCCTCGAAAATGGACAATATATCTGCGGTTGGGCTGTTGAGAAGATGTCGAAGTCGATGTTCAATGTGGTAAATCCTGACTACATCGTTGAGCAGTATGGCGCCGACACACTCCGTATGTACGAGATGTTCCTCGGTCCATTGGAGCAGTCGAAACCTTGGGATACTAACGGCATTGACGGTGTTCACAAGTTCTTGCGTAAGTATTGGCGATTGTTCCACACCCGCACGGGCGAGTGGGCAGTAACCGATGAGAAGGCTACCGACAAGGAGTTGAAAACCTTGCACAAGACCATCAAGAAGATTAGAGAAGATATTGAAAACTTCTCGTTCAACACCTCGGTTGCTGCATTTATGATATGCATCAACGAGTTGGGCGAGTGCCACAAGCGCGAGATTTTGGAGCCACTCACAATACTCCTCAATCCGTTTGCACCGCACATCACCGAGCAGTTGTGGTCGATGTTGGGACACGAGGATAGCGTATGCGATGCTTCGTACCCTGTATGCGAGGAGAAGTACTTGGTGGAGAGCGCATTCGAGTACCCTGTGATGATTAACGGCAAACTCCGCTTCAAGCAGGAGTATCCGCTTACCACCTCCCCTGCCGATATTCAGGCGGATATTGTAACGAAAGAGGAGGCGCAGAAGTGGTTGGAGGGTGCAACGCCAAAGAAGATTATCGTTGTTCCGGGCAAGATTATCAACATTGTGAAATAGAACCTGAACTATGAAACGAATTTTAACTTTTGTCGTTTCTCTTGCATTCGTTCTCGGGGCATCAGCGCAAAAGACCGTATCACTCAAGGGGGCAGACGAGACTGTACGCTTGTGGGATAACACCACAGCCAAGTACTCAAACCACCAGACCAGAGATGAGCAGTGGCGCAAAGGGAGAAAGAATAATATGCTATACACCTCCTCGTGCGAATTGTACATCTACAAGGCCAACCCTGCAAAGAATAGCGGTGTTGCTATCTGCATCTATCCCGGTGGAGGCTACACCGTCCTCGGACTCAATGTTGAAGCAGCCAAGTGGTACGCTTCGCAGGGCATCACCGCCGTATTGGTTAAGTACCGTCTGCCATACGGTTATAAAGAGGCGATGCTCGAAGATGCCATCGGAGCTGTGCGTTATATCCGCACCCGTACCGACCTCGGCGTAGATCCTGCAAAGGTGGGAGTTACCGGCTCATCGGCAGGTGGACACCTCGCAGCGTGGGTATCTAATGCTATGGCAGACGAGGAGAAACCTGCATTTGCGATTCCTCTCTATGGCGCAATATCTCGCATAGAGTTCTATACTGGAGCAAAAGCAAACGACTCGCTTCTTGGCGAGGGTTTCTGCTATCAAGATGCAGTAGATATGTCGTGCCAATTTATGGTTACGACACAGACTCCTCCAACAATGTTGTTGCTTTGCGATGATGATATGGTCGTACAACCATACAGCTCAGTAATCTACTACGAGGCGCTGCTACGCCACGGCGTAAAGGCCTCGATGCACATCTTCCCTGAGGGTGGTCACAGCCTTAAAAAGGCGATGAATGAGCAACGCACTTTGATTCTCGATTGGCTCAATTGGCTCGGATTGTATAACATCAAAAAATAACCACTACTATGAAGAAATTTTTTATTCTACTCACCGTAACGGTTGGAGCAACCTTCTCGGCAATGGCCCAACAGACTGTATCGTATGAGCGTGCTGACGAAATAGTGCGCCTATGGGATAACTCCACAGCAAAATACTCAAACCACGAAACCCGCGACGAGGCGTGGAGAAAGCAGAACTCGATATGGAGAACATCGTCGTGCGAGTTGTACATCTTCAAGGCAGCCCTCGAAAAGAATACAGGAGCAGCTATTGTTCTATATCCGGGAGGAGGTTACGCATGCCTCAACCTCTCGGTTTCGGTTGTTGAATGGTACGCCTCACAAGGTATTACCGTAGCGCTTGTAAAGTACCGATTGCCAAACTACGGACACTACGAGGCAACCCTCGAAGATGCTATCGGAGCGGTGAAATATCTCCGCACCCGTACCGACCTCGGCATTAACCCTGCCAAGGTTGGAGTTGGCGGCTCTTCGGCAGGTGGTCACCTCGCATCGTGGGTATCGAATGCTATGGCTGATGGCGAGAAGCCCGCATTTGCAATTCTCCACTATCCGTGGATTAACCTCACAAAGAGCTCTACCAACACCGAGGGTTTTGTTCTCTTCCAATTTCTCGGCAAGGACTACCACTATCAAGAGGCGGTCAATCTATCGACACACAACATGGTTACATCGACCACGCCACCGACCTTATTGCTCCTTTGTGATGATGACAGCACCGTCTCTTCGTTAAGTTCGGTAGCATACTACAAGGCTCTGAACAACCACGGCGTTAAGGCTTCGATGCACATCTATCCAAAGGGCGGACATAGCCTAAAACAACATTTTGACGAGTATCGCCCTGCAACTATCGATTGGCTGACTTGGCTGGGGATTGTCGAATAACAAAATATCTCGGTTTAATATCTACAAAATAGTTGGCAATGAAAAGAGTTTTTACATTAATAATATCTCTTCTCGCTTTCATCTTCGCTACGGCTCAACAGAGCGTATCGTTGGAGGGAGCAGACGAGATTGTGCGATTGTGGGATAACTCCACAGCAAAGCACTCAAACTACCAGACCAAAGATGAGCAGTTCCGCAAAGGAAAGAAAACTACGATGCAATACACCTCCTCGTGCGAGTTGTATCTCTTCAAGCCCAAGGCTGAGAAAAATCAGGGAGTAGCAGTAGTTATCTGCCCAGGTGGAGCATATAGCTCTCTCGGATTCGACATTCCACTGGCAAAGTGGTATGCTTCGCAGGGAGTGACTGCGGCATTACTAAAATATCGTCTGCCAAATGGGTATAAGGAGGCTATGCTCGAAGATTCAACAGGTGCTGTGCGCTACCTTCGCACACGCACCGATCTCGGCATTGACCCTGCAAAGGTGGGCATCAGCGGAAACTCGGCAGGTGGTCATCTCGCAGCTTGGACATCTAACATTATGGCCGACGAGGAGAAGCCGGCATTTGCCATTCTCCACTACCCTGCCATAGACCGCACCTCGGCGTACTACTACAAGTCGCAGCCAAACAACACCAACATTCTCGGCAAGGGATTCTCGTTGGCGGAGGCGGAGGCGGTTTCGGCGCATAACATGGTTGGACGCACAACCCCTCCAACACTTATAATGCTGTGTGACGATGATACGGTAGTACCACCAACAAGCCCTGTTGCCTATTACGAGGCATTGATACAATATGGCGTCAAGGCTTCAATGCACATCTATCCCGCAGGTGGTCACAGCCTCAAAAAGCACTTAACCGAGCGCAATAGCGCCATTGTGGATTGGCTCAACTGGCTTGGACTAATCAAATAACCACAATTGAAAACAAACAACAAAAATAAAAACACTATGAAACGAATTTTTATCACTATGACATTGGTTGCTGCATTTGCACTTTCGGCATCAGCACAAAAGACCATCACAAATGTTAAATGCAACGCTGACGAGGTTGTGCAGTGGTGGAACAACAAGAAGGCACCTCACTCTAATGAGGAGACTAAGGACGAGGAGCGCAATGCAAGCGGACACTTTATTCACACCTCACAAACCGAGTTCTACATCTACAAGGCAGACCCGCAGAAGGCTACCGGACAGGCTGTAGTAGTACTCCCAGGTGGAGGTTACGGCAAGGTATGTATCGAGCGTGAGGGCTTCAAGTTGGCAGAGTACTTCAAGAGCCTCGGCATTACCGCTGTGGTTGTTAAGTATCGTTTGCCAAACGATGGTCACAAAGAGGTGCCACTCGAAGATGCACAAGCAGCATTGCGCTACGCTCGCAAGAATGCAAAGAAGTGGGGCGTAGACCCTGCAAAGGTGGGTATCGCAGGCTCATCGGCAGGCGGTCACCTCGCAGCCTACACCTCGAACTTTACACCTGATGCTGAAAAGCCGGCATTCGCGGTTTTGTTCTACCCTGTTATCAATGGCGAGACCTGTATGACACACCAGAACACTTTCCGTCGCTTGTTGGGCAAGAATCACTCGGCAGCAATGCGTGAGTACTACTCACTCGACAATCGTGTTTCGGCAACTACACCGCCAACAATTATGCTTCTCAGCAATGATGATGCGGTAGTGCCTCCAATCAGTTCGGTATTGTATTACAAGGCGTTGAAGCACTACGGCGTAGAGGCTTCGATGCACATCTACCCCGAGGGCGGACACGGCTGGGTTGGTAAGGAAGAGTTCCGCTACGATAAGGAGTGGAAAGATGCACTTGCAAAGTGGATGCAGCATTTGAATAGTAAAAAAATAAAGTAGAAAATAAAACATATTTTTATGGCAGATAGTTCAATTTTAATGCGTCTTGATGGTCTGAAAATCAAGTACGAGGAGTTGGGGCAGAAACTCACCGACCCCGAAGTGATTGCAGATGTCAAGTCGTTTGTTCAGTACAACAAGGAGTACAAGGAGTTGGAGCCTATTATCGAGACCTCCGACCGTTTCCGCAAGGCAATTCAGGCGTTAGCCGATGCAAAGGATATCCTCGCCAACGAGAAGGATGAGGAGTTCCGCGAAATGGCGCGTATGGAGATAGCCGAGTTGGAGCCTGCAATTGAGCAGATGGAGGAGGAGATAAAGATTCTCCTTATCCCGAAAGACCCTCAGGACGGCAAAAATGCGGTACTCGAAATTCGTGGTGGTACGGGTGGTGATGAGGCGGCTTTGTTCGCTGGCGATTTGTTCCGTATGTACACCAAGTATATCGAGTCGAAGGGTTGGCGTTACGAGGTAACTTCGTTCTCGGAGGGTGTTGTCGGTGGCTACAAGGAGGTTATCCTCAAAGTTACGGGCGACAGCGTATATGGCACTCTCAAATATGAGTCGGGCGTACACCGTGTTCAGCGTGTGCCACAGACCGAGACACAAGGTCGTGTTCATACCTCGGCAGCATCGGTAGCCGTTTTGCCTGAGGCTGACGAGTTCGATGTTGAGGTGTCGTGGAACGATATTCGCAAGGATATCTTCTGTGCTTCGGGACCGGGTGGTCAGTCGGTAAATACTACCTACTCGGCAATTCGACTTACCCATATTCCGACAGGTATCGTGGTGCAGTGTCAGGACCAAAAGTCGCAGATTAAGAATACCGAGAAGGCGTTCGAGGAGTTGCGTACCCGCATCTTCAACCTCGAATATCAAAAGTATCTCGATGAGATTGCATCGAAGCGTAAGACGCTCGTATCGACTGGTGACCGTTCGGCAAAGATTCGCACCTACAACTATCCGCAGGGCCGAATAACCGACCACCGCATCAACTATACGATTTACAACTTGGCAGCATTTATGGACGGTGATATTCAGGACTGCATCGACCATCTGATTGTTGCAGAGAACGCCGAAAGGTTGAAAGAGAGCGAATTGGGATAGAGATAAAATCCACATCAATTAAGATACCGAGCAATCAGTTGTTCGGTATCTTTTTTTTGGAGAGATAATTGCAATAGCACCTCTTCCAACTTAGAATATGGATTGGTTATGCTCGACAATATCGTAATTCTCGGCTCGCAGTTGGCAGGCACACGCCACGCCGCACCTGTGCAGTTGGCCGAGGCACTTGCCGCACGTCACTCGGTGCTCTACGTTGAGCCATTTGGCTACACGACACAGAGCGACACCCCCGACGACTACCGCGCTTGCCACACCTCGCTCCGTCAGTCATCGGCCGGGGTAAAGGTACTCGCACCACTTGCTCAGTTGCTCCCCTCGCCGACCTTCTATCGTTGGTTGATGTTGGGTATGGTGGAGCGCATCAACGCCACACACATAGTGGAGGAGTTGGAGTGGGCACTGCGCACACTCCACATCGAGGAGTATGCACTCCTCATCGACACCCCCTCGCTGCGCAACTCGATAGTGGTGGAGATGCTCTCGCCACGCACCCTCTACCTGATGCGCTGGCAGTCGTGGGAGTGGGAGCGTAGTGCCGAGGCGGGCGAAGCCTACGACACTGACGAGCAGGAGATTACAGTGCGACTCATAGAGCGGTGCGATGCGGTATTGGCTACCTCAGTCGGGCTTGCCGCACTCCCCCACCGACACAACCCCTACACCTTCAACATATCGGGTGGTCTGGCCGACATCACCACCACTCCCTCGGCCGAGATGTGGCACAAAGCGGCACGCCGAGTCGATGCGGTGGCCGACCTATTGGAGCGCACGGAGCACCCTACGGGTCGCAACATCAGGCGCAAGAGGCGGGTGCTGAGTTAGCCCGACGCCATAGGGGATTTTAACACTTTTTTACAAAAAGGCAGAAAAAAGGTTAACAGCCGCCGATACTATTTGACACTCGCAGAAAAAATTGTAACTTTGGCTGATTAAATAGTTACGATTATGGAGAAGCAATGGTTACGCGAGAGATACAGCGAGTTCTACGCAAAGGCTGAGCAGCGATTTAGCGAGCGCAGCCTCGGATTTATCTATCGAGCCATTGAGCGCACCGCCGAGGCACTTGACGGTATGACGCGCTACGACGGTTCGCCACTACTCGACCACTCGATGGGCACTGCCCTGGTTGTATTCGACGAGATTGGTCTGGGTCGCAACTCCACAGTCAGCACAATACTCCACGATGCCTACCGTATGGGGCTGATTG
>JAFVOR010000065.1 GCA_017505725.1 Alistipes sp. | reverse complement strand
TATGGGCATACTTGATCTATTCCGTAAGCGTAAAAAGGAGGCAGATAGTAACATTAAGCCTCAAAAACATACTGCTCAACAGCCAACGCAATATCAAAGAGCATTACAATTCAACACCGAATTTGCAGAATTATTGGGTGGCGACTCGTTTATTGCCCGTAGCGATTACAAACATTTTATCTCGGAATACCAAGAGGGGTACAAATTCTTCTGCTCTATTGTTGAGGCTAATATATTGGAAGATTATGTTAGCAAAAACAATCTCGACCTCGCACAAATTGAGGCTTTCATAAATCATTACGAGGAGATTCAAGACCTAACCCAAGAGTCGGCAACTATCAAGAAACATAACGACCAATTTGTTACTAACCACATAGAATCTGAAAAAGAGTATCTTAACAATATCCTCAAAGCGTGCGACCCTGCCATATTGCTTGACAATGAGCAGAGAGAGGTCGTATTGTCGGAAGAAGATAACACCCTCGTTATTGCGGGCGCAGGAGCTGGTAAAACTACAACGGTGGCTGCAAAGGTGCGATATTTGGTCGAAAAGCGAGGAGTGAAGCCAGAACAAATTTTGGTTATCTCTTTTACTAACAAGGCTGTTGAGGAGTTGCGAGAGCGCATCAACCATAACCTTAAAATTCCAAGTATCATCACCACATTCCACTCCATAGGTTACTCTATTCTTCGACAAGGCGAAGAGGAGCAACGCAAGATTGTGGATAACGGCTTTATGTATAATGTTATCAACGAGTACCTCAAAACGAAGGTGTTGCGTAATCCTCAACTCGTTGATAAACTTATTTTGTTCTTTGGCTCCTATTTCTCGGCTCCATACGAGGGTGAGGATTTAGGCGAGTATTTCCAATTTGTTGCTGATGCCGATTATTCGACTCTTAAAAGCGATTTGCAAGATTATGTACAGCAGGTTGTTGATAGGCGCACCCGTCGTACTCAAACCCTCAACAATGAGGTGCTGCGTTCGATGGAGGAGGTGCAGATTGCAAACTTTCTCTACCTTAATCAGATCGAGTACGAATACGAGCCAATGTATCAGTATCGCATTTTGAGTGCGAACAAACCATATACGCCAGACTTCCGTATAGTGCAAGGGAATAAGGTCAGTTATATCGAACATTTCGGCATTACGGAAGACGGTCGCAGTAGCCGATACACCCAAGAGCAACTCAAAAAATACAAATATGTTATCAATGATAAGGTCTCTTTGCACCGCAAGCACAAGACCGACCTTATCTACACATTCTCGCAATACAGAGATGGCAGGGAGATGTTGGAACACCTTCGAGAGATGCTGTTGGCTCACGGTTACGAACTTAAAGAGAGGCCTACGGCAGAGGTGTATAAACGCCTTGTTGATACCGAGGAGAATAAATACATAACTCGCCTTACGCAGTTAATATGCACCTTTATCGGCAACTTCAAGACACAAGGTTTTAAGGGTGGAAAGTTTGCCGATTTTAGAAGCAACACGAAGAATGTCCGCACCAAACTATTCCTCGATATTTGCGAGGTTTGTTACTTGGAGTATCAGCAAGCACTCAAAGAGCAGCACTGCATCGACTTTGAGGATATGATTAACGAGTCGGCAGAGTTAATCCGCAAAAAGCAGATAGAGAAAGAACAGCTCGCCTACAAATACATCATCGTGGATGAGTATCAGGACATTTCTCGACAGAGATACAACCTTATCAAGGAGTTGTCGAAGTTGTGTGAAGCAAAGATTATGGCTGTTGGCGATGATTGGCAATCTATCTATGCGTTCAGCGGCTCTATCCTCCCTCTGTTTACAAAATTCTGCGAGGAGGTGGGTTATGGTCAAGAGTTGAAGATTACCCGCACATATCGCAATGCCCAAGAGATAATCGACATTGCAGGAACATTCGTGCAAAAGAACTCCCAACAGATTAAAAAGGAACTAATTTCACCCAAACGCATAGACAACCCCGTAATTATCTCGACTTATGGCGATGAAAAGGGAGCAAAGGGAGAATCGCACAAAGGCGGTCTGTACTATAATCTTGGCGTGGCGATTGAAAATGCCATTGGCGAGATTCTGGAGTATAGTGCAGTAGAGGGTAAAACAAAGGTGCCATCAATTTTGCTGATTGGTCGCTATGGTTTCGATGCACGCAATATGTGTAAGGCAGAGCAATTCAACTACAACGAGGAGAACGGTAGGGTTTATTCGGTTAAGTACGGCAATAAGGTCAAACTTAATTTTATGACTGCTCATAGTTCAAAGGGTCTGACCGCCGAGAATGTGATTATCATCAATGCAAAAGATGAAACCTACGGCTTCCCGTCAAAGGTTGATGACGACCCCGTTTTGAATTTGGTAGTGTCGTTTGACAACTCGTATAACTATGCCGAGGAGCGTCGCTTATTCTATGTGGCATTGACTCGTACAAAGAATCGAGTATTTATCGTTACGCCCGATATGCGCCCATCGGAGTTTATCAAAGAGTTGTTGAGTGAGCCTCATAACTATCCGAATGTAACCCTGCATGGAGAGTTAAAAGTGGATCTCAAAGCCCCTAAAAAGGTGAAAGATTGTTGCCCTATATGTGGCTATCCGCTACAATTTAAGTGGAATAAGAACTATGGTTTGAAGTTGTGGATTTGCACCAACGATCAAGAGATTTGCGGATTTATGACTAATAACAAAAGCGGTGGCGAGTTGTCTATCCACAAATGTGACTGGTGTCGAGATGGCTATTTGGTAGTCAAGAAGGGTTCTGATGGTTATTTCTTGGGTTGTACAAACTATAAACCCGATAGAACGGGGTGCGGTCGTATGTTGAGCGCAGGGCAGTATGAGTTTTGGCTGAACAACTCGTTTGGTATCGAAGATGCATCGGAACATAAACCATCATACTTTGTTCCTAAAAACAAGAGTGCAGCACCAAAAATGCAGAAAAGTAAGACCACAAGTGGACGCAATGGTGGAGCAGCTATCAATACAACCGCATACAAAGAGGTAATTATTGAGAACGAGGTATTCAGAATTGTGGTGGACTCCGAAGGCAACACACTAACCGATATGGAATTGCTTGGTTTGTTGCGTACTATGCGTACCCGTGTGGCAATGGAGAAGGAGTTGCCGTCGTACTACCTTCTGCATAACAATATCCTTGTACTCATCGCAACAGACAAACCGACAACACGAGAGGAGCTAATGGGTATCAGCGGTTTTGGTATTCGCAAATGGGAGGTTTGGGGCGATGAGATTCTTAAAGTGGTATCAGCCTATATGACAGAATAGTGGCATACGTCTTGAACGATTCGGAATAAAAACAGAGCGAGTGATGAAAATTGAGGAGGCCATACTCTACTGCCTTGCGAGTCAGAACAGAGGGATGCGGACCGAGCAGATTGCCGAGATGATCAACCGTCAGCGGCTACATATCCGCAAGGATGGCAAGCCCGTAACGACCAACCAGGTCTATGCTGTGGTTTGTCGCTATCCCGATATGTTTGTCAAGGCCGAGGGTCGAATTATGTTGATGATATAATTATGAGCAAGTATAAAGAGGGTCAGTACACACGCCAGGAGAGGTTGATCGAGAGCTCGGACATCTTTTCGGGCGACAAGAGGGTTTTGCTCGGGATGAGTGGCGGTACTGATAGTTCGGTGGCGGCGTTGCTGCTGCAGGATGCCGGCTACGAGGTTGTGGGGGTGACCTTCCGTTTCTACGAGAAGGATGGCTCGACCGACTATCTCGACGATGCACGCGATTTGTGTCGTCGCTTGGGCATCGAGCACATCGTATCCGACCAGCGCGAGCGTTTCAAATCGACCATTATCGACTACTTCGTCAGCGAATATATGGGTGGCCATACTCCTGTGCCTTGCACCCTCTGCAACAACGACTTGAAGTGGCCTCTGCTTCGCCAGCTCGCTGACGAGATGGGCATCTACCACATCGCAACTGGGCACTATGTGCAGAGACGCAAAATTGATAATCTGTGGCACATCACCAATGGCGTCGACGAGGATAAAAACCAATCGTTCTTCCTTTGGGGCTTGTCGCAGGATATCTTGGAGCGAATGGTGCTGCCGCTGGGAGGGCTGACCAAGCAGCGAGTTCGCGAGATAGCAGAGCAACGAGGTTTTGCGAAGGTGGCGCACAAGAAAGATAGCCTCGGAGTCTGCTTCTGCCCGATGGATTACCGTTCATTCCTTCGCGAAAGGGTTGCTGACAAGGCTATTCAGAGGGGTAAATTCGTAGATGTCGAGGGCAACTTCATAGCCTGGCACGAGGGTTACCCCTTCTACACGATTGGTCAAAGGCGTGGCTTAGGCATCGACCTCAATCAGGCGGTCTTTGTCAAAGAGATTATCCCTGCCGAGAATAGGGTTGTGCTCGGTGACCTAAAGTCGCTTGAGCGCACCGAGATGCGACTGAAGGATTGGAACATAGTCAATCCGTCGCTCCTCTTGGAGAGGGATGATGTAATCGTGAAGATTCGATACCGCAAGCAGGAGAATCGTTGTATCGTAACGCTCCTTGCCGACAACACTCTGCTCGTTCGCCTTCACGAACCACTGACCGCCATAGCACCCGGTCAAGCAGCAGCATTCTATCGCGGAGATGTGGTGCTCGGTGGCGGAATCATCGTGGAGGAGTAACTCAGCCCGGAACTTTTTTGTTGGGTTCATCGAAACAACCTGTTGATTAAATGTAATATTTTAGAACATTATTTGTATTGTAAAGATAATTTGTATACTTTTACATTACCGAAAAAACATATTAAGAAACCTCATAAAAGAGTGTGTTATGTACATATTTACCAAAGATGAGTTATTGGGATTATCCGCAGATGAGTTGCGTCTTTTAGAAGAGAGTTCTCAAAGCGGAGATAGCGTAGCGCAATGGAAAATGGCAATGTCCATCCTATATGGACAAGCCGAAGAGCATACCACGGGGGATATCGTTAAATATCTAAAGCCTTTGGTTGATCAAAAGAACAAAAATGCTCTTTTGCTGATGGGATACATCTATGAACACTCCATAGGTGTGAAAAAGAGTTATACCAAGGCGCTTGAGTATTATGCTCAAGCCTACGATATTATTCACGATATTAAGCCGTTGAGTAGCAAAAGAGACTTGGATGCTGCCGAATCGTTAAAAGAGATGGAGGCAAGCTATGTGAAGTTGACAAAAGAGATTGCCAAAGTTGTTGCTACCAATAATTTATGCCGTTTTAAGAATAAATCATTTGTTTTTGAGTGGAGCGACGATACCCGTAGTTCGTTGGACAAATTATTGCCTAAACTAAGCGATAAAATAGCTCAATTTGGTTCATTACACAATGTTGCTATCTCCAACTTGAAGGAGGAGAGCCAAGGCCTTTGGGAGTTCCGATATCAGGACACGCTTCTAATGCCTCTCGAGATACTCAAGGCATTAGTGGCTCGTGATCTTTTTGAAAATCATCTCAAGAGTTGCGATCTTAACACCTTTGATACGGACAGATATTTTAACAATGCCCTCGGACGCTGCCTGATTGATGACGACGATGACAGCGACAACGACTATATTATTAGTGGTTTACTGAATATGGCAGGTCACGATGAGTGTGCGTTATGGCAATATCGTGTTGGTCTGTGGTACGAGTATAACGACAATAATCTCGAACCAAAAAGTGCCGCATATTGGTATGGGTTGGCACAGAAAGAGAATCAGGCAGCCAAAATTGCGCTTGAGAGATTAAAGGGTCAAGCTCACTATCGAATAGTTGAAAGTAGAGAGGAGGGCACCATTGAGGAGTGCCAAACACTGCTAACCCGCAGCGTAAATAATCCTCAAAACAGCATAGGTTGGCTGATTGAAGGTGCACTACGAGGAGATCACTCGGCGTTGGATCGCATCGAGAAAAATCAGCTTGCCCCCCAAAATGGCAAATCCGTATTAAATAAGGATAACATCTCCGACTCACCTAAATCTTTTAGCGCTATGTCAGAAGAGGAGAGTGCGTATGATAAGGAGAATCATAGGGCGTGGGCGGCGGCTGTAAAAAAGGAGAGGACTTTATATCGCAAACGATTGGAGGAAGAGGCACGCAAAAAAGCTGAAGAGGAGCGCAAGGCCGAAGAGGCAAAGCGTCGCAAGGCCGAAGAGAAGGAGCGTCAAGCAGAGGAAGAGCACAAAAAGGCTCTCGATGCTGAAAAAGCACATCAAAAGCTGATTAATGAGGTTGAGTCATTGAAAGAAGAGGTAGAGGAGGCCATTAGCGAGATGAGATCAAACTGTGAAGAGAAGTTTGATGATCTGAAGAATAATCTCAATGCCGCAAAGAACTCTCTAAAAACAAAGCTCAATGTAGCTAAGCCCAAATTACACCATTATCTATTCTGTAGTGCCCCTTATAAGAGCGCGGATGATTACGTTAGCTCGGAGGAGGCTACTTGCGCAACATTGTTGCGTGAACTTGAGGCTTCGATAGATAGAGCAAATAAATCCTATTCTAAATTCGAATCAACCATCACCTCCGACTATCGCGACAAGAGTTCGACCGCGTTGAAAACCTATGTCACAAAACTAAAGAAGCTGGCTAGCGAGCTGATCGACGCAAAGAACAATGGCAAGAAGCAGGTCGCGGATATTAAAAAGCATATCAAGTATTTGAAAAATGATATCTCTGCAAGCGAGTTCGAATACGAATTTAATGGCTATAAAACAATATTCGTGCTCTCACTTCTATGGGCAATTGTAAGCCTTATCCTATCGCTAATTACGAATAACTTTAAGTGGTGGTGCTCTTGGACTATCAGTTGCGGTGTGATTGGCTGCTCTTTATATGCTGCGCAGAATCTCTCTTTTGGAACTATTTTCAAAGGCTTTGCTATGGGATCTGGAGTCGCAATAACGGCTGCTGTAATATGGCTGTTTATTAAACCAGATAACACAGACTCTTCCTCATATGCAAACGAGGCTCATCGTGAAGTTGTTGAGGTGACAAAGAATGGCACTATAGAGGAGGATATGGCTGCGGCACAGCAGGCAGCCCACGATGCAGTTAATAAAGCTATAAAGGAGGTGGAAGCTGCACAGACGGAAACCGTATCATTGGACTATGAATACATCTATAGTGCAGAAGGCAATGGCTGGAGGAAGGTACAAAATGACAACAAGTATGGTTTCATAAATAAATCGGGAAAACTTGTCGTACCTGTTAAGTATGATTATATCTATGGTGCAGAAGGCAATGGTTGGAGAAAGGTACAGGTTGGCGATAAATATGGTTTCATAGATGGCGACGGAAAAGAGATCATCAAGGCTAAATATGACTATATTTATGGTCCTGAAGATAACGGATGGAGAAAAGTAGAGTTAAATAGTAAGTATGGTTTTGTCAACTCTTCCGGAACAGAAATCGTTACCCCTAAATACAGCTACATCTACAATAAAGACGAAAAGGGCTGGAGAAAGGTGGAAGTAAAAAGCAAGTATGGCTTTATAAATGATAGCGGAGCCGAAATTGTGGCACCTGTCTACGATTATATATATGATTGGAGTGGAGGCCTTGCAAGGGTTGAAAAGGGCAATAAGACCGGCTATATCAATCGTAGTGGAAAGCTTGTCCAGCCACTTGAATAATTGAAATCAAGAAAACTTTAGTAAAAACTTACTCTTCGAGTCTCCTCACGCTAGGGACTCAAGAAAATGAAGGAATCAGATATGAAGACATTACAAGCCATCAAATTATTGCTGGAAGAGTATAAGCAGCACATCGACAACATCGTTGCGGGTACAGAAGCGAACTACAACGAACAAGTCGAGAAGGCAAAGGAGGAGACAAACGAGAAGTTGTCGAAACTGAGTTTGTTGTTTCCCGATTTAATACCCAACGACAATGGCAAATTGACAGCAGACGAGATAGACGCCCTGATTACACAAATCAAACAGCGCGTAAAGAACAAGTATTCGGCACCACTTCTCCCTTCGGGAAAGATGTTGACCGATACAATATATGGCACAAAATTCACCACTCCTACATTTACGGCGTGGCAGGGTGCAACAAGTAAGGAGGCAAACTATGTTATCCAATACGACAAGTCGAGTGCAGACAAGGCCATTAAGTTGATGAATAATTTGGTGGGCAATATGCTCTTGTCGTTGCCAATCAAGCGTGTGCACCTTAACTTTGTTGACCTCAACTATAGTGGTGGAGGACAGTTTTTTACCAAACAACTTAATGAGTCTCTATTCAGCAATCTCATTGTAGACACACAATCATTGAATGACTTTTGCAAGGAGATGCAGCAGCGTATGGTATCTGCACTTCAGGATTGTGGTAGTCTCGTAGAGTACAACGAGGAGAACAAGTGCTACCATTATCCCTATTACGAGGTTGTGGTTTTGCTCGACTACCCTAAGATGTATGACTATGTAGCACAACAATTAGCGCCCTTGTTTGAAAATGGCCATAAGGGCGGAATCTATTTTGTGGTACTACATAACACCGAGGAAAAACTTACTAACTCTGGAAAGTCGCTCATCGATATGAAGGACCACTACACCGCATTGGATGCCAAGGAGGATAAGATTGTCTCCTACTTCGATAACAAATCGGTGACACCATCGATATTCAAATATATCAATGAGGAGGCAAAGGCAAAACCAGAGGCAAAAATCATAAAGCCGGACCACGAGGGAATGTTCAAGCAGCCTTATGCAGAGATCGATACAGCTATTGAGATTCCTATTGGTGAGGATGCATCGGGAAATAAGATAAACTTCCTTTTGAATACGATTGACCACATCCACTCTTTCATAATGGGACGCTCGGGTTCTGGTAAGTCGGTATTTGTGCATAACATTATTGCCGGAGCGATGCTCAAGTATAGCCCCGAGGTTTTGCAGTTCTATCTTCTCGACTTTAAGATGGGCGGTGTCGAGTTCAATCGATACAGAGAGTCAAAGCACGTGAGGGCTCTGCTTGTGGACAATAGTGATATGCAGGTCACATTGGAAATTTTGCACGATTTGCAAGAACAGATGAAAAATCGAGGCAAGCAACTTAGTGCATCAGGAGTAAATAATATTACAGATTACAATCGTGCCAATCCGGGCAATCGTATGCCACAAATTTTATTTGTTGTTGATGAGTGCCACGCAATGTTCAGTCCGTCGACGAATGACAACCGTAAGGTCTTTAGAGAGATGTCGGAGATTATTGAACTTATAGCAAAGGAGGGTCGTAACCAAGGTATCCACATCATATTTGCTACTCAAACATTGGCAAATAGTGATATCTCATCGGATATTCTAGGTCAAATGACAGATCGATATTTGCTTTGGTGCGAACCATCTGATTCAGAGAAGATGATTCCGAACTCTTCTAAAAAAACCGCAACTTTATCGCCTGGTCAGGTTTACTATCGTTTCAGAGGAGAACAGGAATTTTTGTTCCAATCGTACTTTACTGATAATGCCGCAGTGCCGACTTTGGCAAAAAGAATCACAACCAAGGCGGCAGATAACAATAGCAATGGTCAGTTCTATTTCAATGGCTCGCAGATATTTGCCTTGGACGACAAAGTTATAGAGAAACTACCGTCGAAACGCCATAATGTAGCAGCTCTAGGTTGCTCTGTCGACCTAAAGCGCGAAATTGTGCAAACACCGTTGAAGGTCGACGATGGAGAGAATATTCTCTTCTTCGGCATCAACGACCAAGAGCAGGTAACTCGCACGGTGATGAATGCCCTAACCTCGCTTGTCTATACAGCCAAGAATAGTGGCAGAATGCTCCATACCTATGTCATTGATTGTTTAGGCAAAGATGATGGAAAATATCTTGATGTGTTAGATAAACTTGAGGGCGAAGGGGTGATTTCGCTCATCGACAGTAGAGATGCGGGCAAGTGCTTACATCGAATGGCGAAAGGTATTCAGGATGGAGACATCGAACCTTCGTTATTGGTTATATTAGGACAGGAGCGAATGCGTGGTTTGAAGTTAGACCGACCTATTGAGGGCGCAAAACTTGCTGCATCAACTTCTACTGCGGAGCCTGAACCAACGGGGGCGGACTTCAATAATAATTACAACAAATTTGGTTTTGGCAATAGTTCGGTAGAAAAGGGGCCTGCAAGCGACATATCAACTTATCGTAAAGCTTTGGCCTACATCCTGGATAATGGTCCGCGTGTGGGAATAAATACACTGCTTCAAATTGATGTTCCATCAAAACTCATATTCGCGGATTTTGCTAATGCGAAATATGTGTATAATAAGTTTAACCACTTGGTAATGCTTCGCGCTGACGAAAAGGCTGCACTACAGCTTGGTCTGAATGGTGATATTCATTTAGAGCAACTTCCTTCAGTAGTTGAGCGTCTCAGGGCAATCTACTATCAACCAATGGATGATGAGTATCAGATGTTCACTCCATATGTTATCAAATAAAATATCAACCTATAAAAATTAAAGAATTATGGCAATAGATGCTGGCGTTAGAAGTACTGACGATTTAAGAGAATTTGGCAATAATCTCCAACAGATGGGAGAGCAGATGTACAATGTTATGACCCAGGCGCAGCGACGTATGAACTATGTTAGCGAGGGTTGGCGAGATGACAAAAACGAAGAGTTTAAGGTGCGTTTTGAAGAGAGTGTGCAGATGATTAAGCGAATGTCCGAAGAGTTTTCTGAATATAACCAATATCTGCAGCGTCAGTGTGAGATTCTCGAGCAGTATAAGTCAACTCGTATATAAATGTGATCTGTAATGAAAGATCAAGATGTTTATATAAAAGATGTTGAGGCCATCGCTGAGTTTAAACAGAAGTTTGGAGATTTCTACCAATCTTTTGAGGAGCATATTCATCAGTTCACGGTGGCCTTGCGCCAACATATCGAGAAGTTGGAAGATGTAAAGCAACAGATTAGGCGTGAGCGCGAGCAACTCGACGACGAAATTAGCAACGCCTATAATGTTTACCGAGATTCTTACAACTACGGCTCATACCAGACATATTACAACCCCGATGGCTCATCACATAGTGAGTTCATACCCGATTACTCCTACATAGCCGAATGCCGCAGAGAGTATGAGCATTTGTCGGGTAACCTTTACCATCAGGCTCAATCGTGCGAAGGCCTTGCACATAGCAAGTTAATGCAATCGCATACATATGTCAACCTTATAGAACAACGAATAGCTTCAGCTCAACACCTGATACAAACCTATGTAGAGCGTGGTGGCATATACTTAAGCAATGTGGAGCAAGCTATAAACGAATATAAGGAGAGGAGTATTAACTAAAATATAGTCTTGGATATGGAAGATGAAAAGTTGCAGATGATCAAAGAGGATTTCGACAAATTGTCCAGGATGAGCGAAAAGCTATTTGAGTCGTGGCAAGATGGTATGGCCAAACACTTTTCAGATGGTTGTATAGATGCGATATCGCGCGAATGGAAGCATTGCGTTGAGTATATCACTCCATACCTGCTCGATATGAAAAAGTATGAGCAGGAGATATATGATTGCCTCGAGCAGTGCAAAAGGAGATAAATCCTCAACGATATTACATTTCAAAGCGTTATTTACCTCTGCTTTAGGGTATCGAGGAGGTCGAGCGCGTCGGGTGGTAGGGTGTAGGTGAGTGAGCCATTATCGCGTAGCTCCATCAGCAGACGACCGAGTAGATTTGGGCCCGAAAACTCTGTGCCACACGGTTTTACACCCCACGCGTCGGGGTTGCGTTTGGGTAGCGAGGTTTGATCCTCGACTATATAGTGACCACGCGACGCTTCCAGCTTGCGTCGGAACTCCTCGCTCTGCTCATACTTGGTCTGCAAGCAGAACTTCATAGCATCGATAACCATCGTGCCCCAATCGGTGCGGCGATGCTCCTTTTCGTAGCTCTTCACCGTCTTCTTGATCTGGTAGCAAACCTTTCCCTCGCGAGTGATGTTGTGGCGAATGCGGTCGAGAATCTCTCCGTCCTTGAACTTCATCAGCTGAAACAGCTCCTCGCTACTCTTGAACTCTACGCCATCGACCACAAGCGGTGTGAGGGCAAAGTTGCTGAATATGCCCCACTCGTCGCTCACCTTGCGGATGCAGATGCATCGATCTTGCGGATAGCTCTCGTAGCCCCAATATTGGGGGTAGTTTTCGCGGATGAATTGATCTATACTATAAAAACTCATTGTACATTAGCGTTTTACATCTACTTGTGAACCCTCAATGAGGTCGTTTTCGTCATCGACCTGCACCTGCTCTACCTTGAGAATGCGGATATTGTCCACATTGAACACCGTGCGATTGGTGATGCCATCGGGCTTGGTCTGCGCTTGTGGCCAGGCGAAGTAGACAAGGCCATTCTCGTCGAAAAACCTTGCTGCCGCCCTCTCTGCCTCGCTCTCGGCTCGGCTCGTCATCTTCTTGACTGTGGTGCGTTGCCCCGTAATCAGATTTGCCACATACTTGCGAAAGAACTTCCCCTTGAGCTTCGCTTCGTCGGGGACTCTCTCGCCGAGCACCGACTCTATATGCGAGGCTACATCCTCGGCAACGGGGCGGCACGAGAAGAGGTGGTTGGTGGGTGTGATGTCGGGCACCTCAATGGTGTAGACATAGTAGGTGTCGACCCCCTGACGCTTGCCGGCTTTGGCAGCATAGCGAGCTGCAGTAGCGAAGCTCGAGGTGATGTAGATGCCGCTACCATACTTGGCCTTGCCCTCGCCTTCGCCCTGATGGTCGAGCGAAAAGTGGTCGAATAGTCGGTGTGTTCCGTGATAGAATATCTCCATATTTACTCTGTTTTGTTGCGTTGAAAAGAGGTGTAACTAGATGGTTTTCTATCTACATCGCTGCAAATGGTGCATTTTGTGGCCAAAGAAGAGTCGTTCGCCCACACACTCGAAGCCCTGGCGGAGGTAGAGATTTTCGGCCGTCAGGTTCTCCTCCTCGACAATCAACCCTACACGTTCGGCACCCTCGGCAAAGGCCCTCTCGCAGAAGGCTTCGACAAGGGCCGAGCCCACACCCAGGCCTCGGTACTCGGGCAGTACCGCCACCGAATCGAGGTAGTACTCGCCAGCCTCGGTTTCGTCGTCGATATGTGGCGTGCGTCCCGTCCTCGCGCTTATCACTCGGAAGGTGCCTTCGCGCAGTTGGTGCAGGCGTGCGCCATCGTAACCAACAACAGCACCCACTGCCCTACCCTCCGTCTCGGCAACAATGGCGAAACGCCAACTATACTGTGTGTCGTCTGCCTGGGCTACATCGGTCAGGACATCGAGGTAGTACTCGCCACAATAGTCGTGCAGAGTCTCCTCGACACCGATGGCTATGGCTACCGCCTGTGCGACAATTGAGGCATCCTCTCTTGTCGCCGCTCGAAGTGTGATTTTGGAATTGTTCATACCACAAAGTTAATATTTTTTTACAACATAGGATTCGGCTTTTGCGTACAATTATAGCTTTTGCTGATGGTGGGATAGGAAAATATGATTTGCACTTTTGGAAAATATCCCCTAAATTTGCAGTAACAAACAGAACGAAACTATGAAAGTATCACTCAAGACCAACCTTTTGATCGACCTCTTGCTCTTTGTCTCGATGGCACTGATGAGCATCGCGGGCATTGTGCTTCGTGTGGTGCGACCTTTGGTCAGACACGCTCAGGAGGAGTGGGTACGCGAGGCTGCTGCGTGGGTGATGTCGTGCGGTCGAGGAGTGTGGTTCAAGATACACCTCTGGGCTGGCATTGTGATGATGTTGCTCCTGGCGGTGCACCTCATTCTGCATTGGAACACGATTACGGGCTATATGAGTAAGCACATCGCAAGCAAAGGTGCGCGCGTGGCGATAACTTTGGTATTGTTCTTGCTACTTGTGGTGTCGGTGGTACCTTGGGTATTCGCTTTATAGAAGAGTCCTGTTTTGATAGAAGATGAACTAATAAACTTTAAAACTTATAAAACTATGGCTGTTAAATTTTATGTTTGCCCTCATTGTGGCAATGTTATTCAGAAGGTGGTGGACTCGAATGTCCCTGTAGTATGTTGTGGCGCACCTATGAAGGAGCTGGTACCAAATACGGTGGATGCAAGCAACGAGAAGCACGTTCCCGTAGTGACTAAGGTCGACGAGCACCATATCAAGGTTGAGGTGGGTAGCGTGGCACACCCAATGTTGCCTGAGCACCACATCGCATTTATCTATGTCGAGACCGAGGATGGCGGCATCCGCATCGACCTCAAGGATAAGCCTGAGGCTGTTGTATGCGTTTGCGACTCGAAGCCAATCGCAGTCTACGAGTACTGCAACTTGCACGGCTTGTGGAAGACCGAGTTGTAGCAGTGACGAGATGGACAAAATGAGAGTTGGGTATCGAAATGACACCCAACTCTTTTGTTTTATCTCATTTGCAGAGGACTACTTCTGCACATTGTCGTTGGTGAGAAGTTTTCCCTTGTACTCGCCGGTGAGAGTGTTGAGGAATGCCACAATCTTATCCTCCTCCTCGTCTGTGAGGGTAACGCCCGACTGATATGTTCCCATATCGCAAACTGCCTCCTTGAGCGAGGTGCGAGTGCCATCGTGGTAGTAAGGCCAAGTGAGGGCGACATTACGCAAGCCTGGCACCTTGAAGCGGTGACGGTCGCGCTCCACGCCTGTCTGCTTGAAGCGGCCATTGTCCTCCTCGGTAAGCTCCAGGCCGCGATCTGCAAAGTAGTGCTTACGCAAGCCCATAAGCTCGTACGACTCACCACCGAGGTTCTTGCCTACGTGACAGGTTGCACAGTTGTACTTCTTGAAGAGCTCGTAACCCTCCAACTCCTCGGCTGTGATGGCCTCCTTGTCGCCACGAAGGTATTTGTCGAAGCGAGAGTTAGGAGTGATGAGTGTGCGCTCGAAATGCTCGATAGCGTCGGTGATGGTTGCTTGCGAGATACCCTCCGGATATACCGCCTTGAACTCACGCACGAAGGCCTTATCCTTGTTGAGTTTAGCCACAATAGCATCGAAGTTTGGCGAAGCCATCTCGACAGGGTTTACCGGAGGGCCTGCGGCCTGGTCAGCAAGAGTTGTAGCACGGCCATCCCAGAACTGTACGAAGTTGTAGACAGCGTTGTAGACGGTAGGAGCATTCACGCCACCGAGCTTACCCTCGACACCCTCGGAGTACTGTTTGTTGTCGACACCGGCGGTGTTGAGACCGTGGCACGATGCACACGAGATGGTGTTGTCGACCGAGAGTCGTGTGTCGTGATAGAGTTTGAAGCCCAAGGCAGCCTTCTCCTCGTCGTAAGGCAAGGTAAGGTCGATAGGGCGCACAGGCTCACAACCACACACTCCATCGTCGTAGTGAGCGGTGCGATAGGCAGCAGCCCACTCGAGGATGATGTCGCGCTTGGCGTTGGTCATACGGCTACCCCAATGTACGAGGTAGTACTTCGCCATAGGCATACGCTTGTCGAGAGCAACCTTCTCGACCTTGGCAACATCCACAGGGCTGATGCAGCAGCCGCCAGTCTCGAGAGCCTTCCACATAGGCTCCATATCGAAGGCACGATAACCCTCGTCGACATCCTTCTGCATAATCTTGCCCACTATCGGGAGCTTGAAGTAGGCCGGCAACTCAGGATTTGCCGAGTGGCAATCGAGGCAACCGCCCTTGACGAAGATGGCAGCCACACGCTTGTTGAGCGGATAATCAGCCGATGGTACTCGGTCCGAAATACGGAATATTGCCAAAGCAACAACCACAAGCACCACAACCAAATAGAGTAGTTTTTTCTTCATAGTGATAATTGTTTTGATGGTTTGTTATTGATTATATGAATGAACACTTTTGGCAGCTGATGGGAGGTAATTCACTCCATACCAGCACATCTGAAGCGAGAGGAAGCCTACGATAAGCAGTAGGCAGAATGCCCTTGTCGCCTTTGGTCGTAGCAATCGCAGATGGATGGCACCGAGGTAGATAAACCAAGTGGCTGCAGCCCACGCCTCCTTGGCATCCCAGCTCCAATACTCGCCCCACGCCTGTTTTGCCCACAACGCACCCGTAAGCATACCTACGGTGAACAGAGCCAAGCCTCCGCCAAGAAGGTTGTCGATGGCGGGTAGGATCGTGTCGTTGCGTTTGACAAGGTAGTAGAGCGACAAGAGGGTTGCAACACCAAGCAGGGCGTATGAGAACATATAGACCGCCACGTGAGGCATAAACCACGCACTCTGCAGTGCCGGCATAAGCCCCTTGTCGTGGAGTTCGGGGCGCAAGCAGTTGATAACCATAAAGACCGTAGCCATCATAGTCGAGAAGCTGAGTACCCACTTAAAACGCCACCTTGCGTATGTCGCCACACCCGCCACAAGAAGGAATAGCGAATACCAGAGTCGAGTCTCTCCCATAGTACGCATAGGAGGTCGCTCGAGCGAAAGCCACAACACCGCAACAAAGGCCGAAAGCACCACCACAGCGAGTGACGAGGTGACAAGTGCCCCCACACGACGATTGCAGAGTGCAACCACCGAAGCCACCACAGCCAATGCGACGGTAGCGACGGTAACCCAAGGAAATATGTTCCAACCCAGCATCATCTTACCCTTGTTTGAAATCCCTGCATAAATAGCATAAAGGCTCCGAGCAGCAACAATCCGACACCCAAAGCGGTGAGTGCACGCCAAGGTTCACGCACAATCTGCAACACACAGCCCTCGTGCCCATAGCTGACCAGGTAGATATCCTCGCCATAGTGGTGCGAATAGGGGCTGTTGACCTCGATATCGACCAACTCATCGTCGATGGAAACCGTAGCACGAAACTGCTCGGGAGTGCCACTTGCCGACTCCTTCATATCGAACTTCTCGAGGCGTAGTTCGTATGCGAGATAGCTCTTTTCGCCCCGCTCGTTGACCGCTTCGCGCGATGGCTCTTCGCCCACCTGCATACGCAACACCTGCTTGTCGGGAGCACCAAAGAGGAGCGAAACCACCGCAAGCCACAATCCGCAGTGGGTGACAAGGAAGCGCCAGCGCACACCGTTTGTGTTGCGCCATCCACGCAAGATGACGAGTGAAAGCACCGTCAACACATAGAGCAGACCACCCACAACGGGCCACGATGTGGTGGCAGGCTCACTCTGCAAGCCCAGCACCAACGAAACGACAGCCGACACCGCCAAAGCGATATATGAGGCCTCTGCCGAGAGGAGATATTGCACAAAGGGTAGGGTGGCGCGATGACGATAGCCCTCCCAAATGGCAAAGAGCCACAAGGCACCGACCAAAAGATTCATCGGTGCGGCAAAGAGCCATAGCGGAAAATCTCCGCAGAGCCACTGCACCACAAAAAGTGCCAACACAAGGAGTGCCAATACTATGTATGGCAGATATTTTGTTGCTAAGCTCTTCATCTGTTGCTACTTTTCCGAATGTAAAGGTAGTAATATTTTTCTAAATATTAACCATTCACTGATTTTTTTTGTACCTTTGCGCTATGATGAAAAAGTTACTCACTAATTTAGGCTTTTGGATTCTGGTGGCAATGATCGCCGGTATCGCAGCAGGATTGTTGATGGGTGAGCAGGGTGCAATGTTTGCTCCGTTTGGAACACTCTTCATCCAACTTATCAAGATGTTGGTGGTGCCATTGGTGGCAGTGTCCATTATCTCGGGTGCAGCCTCGCTCGGTAGCAGTAGTTCGGCAGGCAAGATTGGCGGTATAAGCATCGCCTACATCGCCCTAACCACAGTAATCTCGATTGTGATTGCTATCGCGGCAGGTGTGATATTTCAGCCCGGAGCAGGACTGAGCGTGGAGAGTATTTCGGCACTCACACCAAAGGGTGTCGACTCGGGACAACCCACCGACCTCTCGTTCTGGGAGACCGTCATAGGTATGATTCCTGCCAACCCTATCGAGGCATTTGCCAAAGGCAACATCTTGCAAATCATAGTATTCGGACTCTTCTTGGGCTTTGGTGTAGCAGCCCTCAACGAGGATAAGCGCACGAAGGTCATCAATGGTCTGAACTATCTGCTCGAGGCCCTCATCTGGTGCATCGGCAAGGTGATGTGGGTGGCTCCGATTGGTGTATTCGGCTTGATGGCCGATGCGATGGGTACATTCGGCTTCGACATCCTGCTCAAGGTGGTAAACCTCTTGTGGGTAGACCTTGTGGCGGTGGCAATTATGGGCTTTGCCATCTATCCGGTGACCATAATATTCCTATCGAGAGTCAGCCTTAAGGAGTTCTTCTCGACAATGCTCCGTCCGCAGATTGTGGCCTTTTCGACATCGTCATCAATGGCTACACTGCCCGTAACGATGGATGCGTGTGACAAGATGGGAATCTCAAAGAGCGTTACGGGTTTTGTTGTGCCGCTTGGTGCAACCATCAATATGACCGGTAACGCCATCTACTACACGCTGGTGGCACTCTTCTTTGCACAGATATATGGTATTGAGCTCGGTATGGCGCAATATGTAGCCATCGCAGTTACCGCCTCGCTCGGTAGCATCGGTCAGGCGGGTGTACCGGGACCTACCTTGATGGTTGTGGCGGTATTGGCGGCAGCAGGCATCCCTATCGAGGGTCTGCCACTCCTCTACGCACTTGACAGACTTTTCGATATGATTCGCACGGTGCTGAATATCACGGGCGATGCGGCGTGCGCGGCAGTAACCGACAGATTGGCAATTAGAAAAGAGAAATAAACCCTAAAAAATAAAATCGTGAGAAGATTAGCCCTTTTATTGTGCGGTTTGTTGGTAGTTGCAACAACCTCAGCCCAGCAGATTACCGACGATGCAAAGCGTCGTGCGGCAGAGCTCGTATCAAAGATGACTCTCGAGGAGAAGCTCGAGTATATCGGTGGTTACAAACGCTTCTACATTCGCCCTATCGAGCGACTTGGCATCCCCGAAATTCGTATGGCCGACGGTCCTCAAGGTGTTCGTAACAACACCAAGAGTACAATGTTTGCTTCGGGTGTTGCTGTAGCAGCCACTTGGAACAAGGAGGCTGTTCGCAATATGGGTGTAGGACTTGGTCAGGATTGTCGCGCACGCGGTGTGCATATCTTGCTCGGACCAGGCGTGAATATCTATCGTTCACCACTATGTGGTCGCAACTTCGAGTACTTTGGCGAGGATCCTTACCTCGCAGCGCAGACCGCAGTGCAATATATTAAAGGTGTGCAGAGTCAGGGGGTTATGGCTTGCATCAAGCACTATGCAGCCAACAACCAAGAGTGGAATCGTCACCATGTATCGTCGGATATTGACGAGCGCACTTTGCACGAGATCTATCTCCCAGCATTCCGCGCAGCAGTTGAGGAGGCTCAAGTTGGCTCTTTGATGGCATCGTACAACCTTATCAACTCGGTGCACGCAACAGAGAATACCTACCTCAACATCGACATTTTGCGTAAAATGTGGGGCTTCGAGGGTATATTGATGTCGGATTGGACTGCAACCTACTCGGCAATCAATGCCGCAAATGGAGGTCTCGACCTCGAGATGCCTGAAGGTCGTGTGATGAACCACAAGCACCTCGCCGAGGCTATCGCAAATGGTGTTGTGGATGTTCGCACCATCGACACCAAGGTTCAGAATATCCTCCAGACACTTATCGCCTTCGGATTCTTCGACCGTCCACAGAAGAGCGAGGAGTTTAGTGAGCGCAACCCATTCTCGGATAACGCTTCGCTCGAGCTTGCTCGCAATGGTATCGTGATGCTCAAGAACGATGGTATTCTCCCACTCAAGAGTGGTAAGGTAGCTGTAACAGGCATTCAATCGAAGACCATCCCTACAGGCGGTGGTAGTGGCTTTGTTCACCCATTCGAGACCTGCTCGGTGACCGAGGGACTTTCGCAGGTGGAGAGCTACAAAACAATCTCTACCGAAGATCTCTTCACCCATTCGTTAGAAAACCACTTTTACACCGAGTCGAACCTCAAGAGTGCGGGTTTGAAGGCCGAGTACTTCAACACAAAGAACTGCTCGGGCGAGGCTGTGTGGAGCTACACCGCAAAATACATCAAGCACAACTGGAAGAAGGCCTCGCCAAAGGGTGGCATCGTGAAGAAGGATGGCTTCTCGATTCGTTGGAGTGGAGTATTCTATAGCAAGGAGAACGAGGAGCTTTTGTTCGAGCTTTCGGGCGACGATGGCTACCGTATGTATATTGATGACGAGGAGGTTATCTCCGACTGGCGCAACCACAGTGTCACAAAGCACTCCTACCTCTTCAAGGCGAAGGCAAACAAGAAGTATAACATCCGCATCGAGTACTTTGACAACTCGAGCGATGCGAGAGTGGCATTCCAAATCTACAATAAGGGCTACCTCAAGCAGAATGCCAAGACCTTCAAGTCGGCAGATGCAGTTGTTGTATGCGTAGGCTTCGACTCTTCGACTGAGAAGGAGAATCGTGACCGAACATTCGAGTTGCCATACGAGCAAGGCAAGTTCATCAGCGATGTTGCCGCAATCAACCCTAATGTTATCGTGGTAGTGAATGCTGGTGGCGGTTTTGAGATGGAGAGCTGGTTAAACTCGGCAAAGGCGGTGTTGCTGGCTTGGTATCCAGGTCAGAAGGGCGGTCAGGCCATCGCCGAGATTATCTCGGGCAAGCTCTCGCCAAGTGGCCACCTTCCAATCTCTATCGAGCGTCGATTGGAGGATAACCCAACCTGGGGCAGCTACTACCACAACCTCGATGTAGATACCCGCAAGAGCCCTTATAAGCGCGTAAACTACAAGGAGGGCGTATTCCTCGGCTATCGTGGCTACGACCGCAAGGAGGTGAAGCCTCTCTTCCCATTCGGCTATGGTTTGAGCTACACCACCTTCGAGTATAGCAATTTGAAAGTTACTCCATCGGCTGAGGGTTACCTCGTGGAGTTCGATGTAACCAACACTGGCAAGATGGATGGTGCCGAGGTTGCTCAGGTCTATGTGGGTTACAATGACAAGACGGTTCCGCACCCTGTCAAGGCGTTGAAGGGCTACGACAAGGCAGTAATCAAGAAGGGTGCAACTCGCCACTTCTCTATCACATTGCCTTACAAGGAGTTGGCATATTACGACATCTTCTCGCACAATTGGGCTGATGCCTCGAAGGATGTGACCATCTATGTCGGTTCATCATCGCAGGAGATTCACTTCACCAAGATTGTGAAGCACTAATTTGAAACAGAACAGATTTAGAACAGATGGAACAAGAATATTACGACACCTTTGAGAACAACCTCTTGCAGGCGATACTCAAGTCGTGCACCTCGCACAAGATGTTGGAGGGCACTCTTCTTGCGTCGGAGGATATAGATGAGCGCTGGAAGGCTTACGCACCGGAGTATATGGCCGATGCTGTGCCACAGGTGAATGCCTACCCTGCTGCCGCCATTGCGTGGGCTGGATATGTGGGAATGGCTGTAGCGCACCGCTGGGACGAGGATTGGGAGCGCTACTCCACCGAGCCATACGAGAAGTTGCACGGCAAGGAGGGTTTCGACGATATGGACGAGCATATTATGCAGAACATCCTCGGTTTGTCGCTCGAGAGCGAGGAGGCACAGAAGATTGAGGATATGATGCGCCGCGCAGCCAATACCGCCATCACCTACATCCGCCGCGAGGATACCGAGGCGCAGAGCACCAAGGCATTCTACATCTTCGCTCGCACTACGCAGGTGATGTTCCGCATTGGTGCTGCTATGGAGTTGCACCGTTTGGGCTACAAGTTCGAGAAGGTCAACCTCGGCGAGGAGCGTGTAAATTAAAGATTTATCACTATGAAAAAGTTTTTGTTGGGAGTGCTTGCCCTCTGCTCGGCATTGGGTTGCAGGGCAGAGAACAGAGGGTTTATCTCGGTCGGCGAGGCGGAGTTTGCCAAGGCTATCGAGGTGGAGGGCGTGCAGATTGTCGATGCCCGCACCGCAAACGAATATGCCTCGGGACACATCGTGGGTGCAATTAATATCGACGTGAATGGCACAGAGTTCGATGCCGAGGTTGCCAAACTCGACAAAAGTCGCCCTGTGGCGGTCTATTGTCGCAGTGGTCGACGCAGCAAAATAGCTGCCGAGAGGATATCTGCGCTTGGCTTTAGGCAGATAACCGAGCTCGACGGAGGCATACTTTCGTGGAGTGGTAAGGTCGAAAAATAGATGCTCCGCGAGTCGGAATAGTCGAAAAAAATTTGAAAAAAGAATTTTATAGTATAACTTTGTGGATGAAACAGTCAACCAAAAGTTGCAAAATCGAGATATAGATGGATATAGTTATCACCTATGTAAATGGTTTGGATCCTGTGTGGCAGCGCGACTACGAGCAGCACACCGACAAACCTATAGAGGAGAAGCGTTTTCGCGATTGGGGCACTTTGCAATATCTCTTTCGTGGTATAGCCGAGAATATGCCTTTTGTGCGCAAGGTGCACCTTGTGGTGTCGCACGAGAGTCAGGTTCCCGAGTGGGTCAATCGTGAGGAGGTGCACATCGTACTCCACAAGGATATCATCCCTGCCGAGTTCTTGCCGGTCTTCAACTGCAACCCGATAGAGATGTTCCTCCACCGCATTGCCGACCTCGACGAGGAGTACCTCTACTTCAATGACGATATATTCCCGATGTTGCCTTGCAAGAAGAGCGACTTCTTCAGCGATGGTAAGTGTTACCTCGGTATGTCTCGCCACCTCTGTGCGTTCGATATGTTCAAGAAGATATGTCGCAACTCCGATCGCTTTGCACGCAAGCTGCTGAGCCGCAGAAAGTGCCTCTTCTTCCTTCGACCTCAGCACGTCTGCACCCCTATGTTCAAGAGCGAGTGTATGGAGGCCTACTCGAAGGCTCCTGTCGAGATCACAAAGTACACCTGCACAAAGCTCCGCAGCGAGTCGAATCTCAACCAATATCTCTATCTCGACTATATGTATCTGAAGGGCAAGTTGGTGCGCCGTAGACTCTCGAAGAGGCACATCTCGGTGGGTGTAACCTCTGCAAAGGTGCTGCACGACAGCATTACAAGCCCTAAGCACAAGCTCTTGTGTGTGAACGATGTACAGCTCTCGGAGGAGCGTTACAACGAGTTGCGCTCGGCTCTTCTCGAGGCATTCGAGTTGCGCTTCCCGCAGAAGTCGAAATTCGAGCTCTAACAGGGATGGTGAATCGCTACAAAATATCGCTCATTGTACCCATCTATGGTGTTGAGCAGTATATCTGCCAATGTGCCGAGAGCGTGTTGGGGCAGACTTTCGACGACATCCAGTTTATATTCGTGAACGATGGCACAAAGGATCGCTCGATGGAGCTTCTGGAGGCTCTCATCGAGGAGCGATTCTCGCATCTGAAGGAGCGCATAGTCATCATCAACAAAGAGAACGGCGGTCTTCCATCGGCTCGCAAGGCGGGTTTGGATCGTGCCGAGGGCGAGTATATACTCTTTGCCGACTCGGACGATTGGCTTGAGCTCAACGCCGTAGAGCGAGTGATGGCCGAAGCGGAGCGTACCGATGCCGATTTGATCTATTTCCACCTCGTGAAGGAGTATGGCGGGGGCAAGCAGAGCGTGAAATACGAACGCACCTACACCGCCGAGACAAAGCGGTTGTGGGTACGCAACATCCTCAACTACAACTCCTATGGTTACACCGTAACCAAGTGTTTCCGTCGCCGACTCTACACCGATAACTTCGTCTCGTTCCCTAAACTCGGTATGCACGAGGATATCTACCTGATGTCGCAGATTATATTCTATGCCGAGAGCATTGCCCATCTGCCCGAGACTCTCTACCACTACCGCAAGACCAACTCGGCATCGATGTGTGCCCAGAAGCGCAGCGTGCGCCATATGGCCTCGTCGCGCAACCTTTTGGGACTCTATATCGACTACAAGGATCGGCTCGAGGGTAGCCCTGTCGAGGGTGTGGTCGATGGCATAGTGTTGCGTGCAGGATGGCACTCCATAATCCACAAGGGCAACCTATTCGAGGAGTTCCCGTGGTTGAGTGAGGCTATAAGCAAGGCGAAGCTGAGCACGCACTACCGCACTCCGCTTCTATTCCAGATATTTGTGAAGATCTACAATAGGTGTCGAATGTAGAGACGAATCAATCGTGCCTTCAATGGCAGGCGTGTACCCTTGGGTATCAGATCGATATGTTTGCACCACTCCATAGCCTCCGAACGCTCTTCGGGGGTTTTTGCTTTCGTGAGCATATGGCGCAACTTGCGTAGGAACGAATCGGCCGAGGCGGATGCCACCGAGGCCTTCTCGTCGTCGCCATATAGTCCCGAGTGGTTGATAAACTCGAGGCGACAGAGGTTGGCATAGGCAAAGTCACGATAGTGCTTCCAGCTGTAGGAACGACTTATGCTACCCTTGCGACAATAGTAGCGATAGTAGGAGCGGTTGATGATGGCTCCTCGACCACACGAGGCGGTGAAGCGGAATGTCGAGGCGCGATCCTCGTAGTAGATATTCTCGGGGAAGGCGAGACTATCGAAGAGGGTGCGACGGAATAGGTGGGTGCAGACATAGGCCGGACTCTTGTCGGTGAGGTTGAGAGTGGTCATCTCCTTTGCCGAGAGGAGGCGTATTTTGCCATTCTCGGGGTAGAGGTACTTCTCAGGGCGATCGTCGAATATCTTGTGCAGATTGATGCATACCAGCCCCAAATCGTGCTCTGCGGCCAGCTTGTACATATCTTCGAACATCTCGGGCAGTATGGTGTCGTCGCTATCCACAAAGCCCACATAGTCGCCTGTTGCCACCTTTACGCCCTCATTTCGTGCGGTCGAGAGGTCGGCTTTGGTGATGCTCAACACCTTGATACGACTGTCCGAGGCAGCCAACTCGTGACATAGAGCCAACGAGTTATCTGTAGAGCAATTCTCAATCAAGATAATCTCTATATCGGAGAGGGTCTGCCTGATTATCGAATTGACACAAGCGCGAAGATATGGCTCAGTGTTGTGAACGGGAACTATAACGGAAACTTTGGGCATAGCTTTAGAGTGTCAGTTTGTCGGTTTTGGCTTGAGTGTAGGCTATAAGATCGGTGGGCGAGAGGCGCAGCTGAAGACCTCGCTGACCTGCACTTATATAGATATAGTCGAAGGCAAGGCACGACTCATCGATGAAGGTCGGGAAGGGCTTCTTCATACCGATAGGGGTGCAGCCACCACGAATATAACCCGTAGTCGGCAGAAGCTCCTTCATAGGGATAAGGTCGCACTTCTTGTTGCCCGAGACTCGCGCTGCCACCTTCAGGTCGACCTCCTTGTCGCCCGGAATGACGCAGACGAAGTGGCCTGCCCGATCTCCCTTCAAGACTAAGGTCTTGAAAACTTGCTCGATAGGCTCGCCCAACTCCTCGGCAACGTGGGTTGCAGCGAGGCTCTCATCGACCTCATAGGGGATGAGTTCGTAGGCTATCTTGGCACGGTCGAGCAGTCGTGCTGCATTGGTCTTATTGATGTTTTGCTTTGCCATTTTACTATCTCTACAATTGGTAAGGTGGGTTATGGGTTATCGAATCTTCTTCACATAGTCGATTCTAGCGCAAATATAGGATAAAAGGGCGAGAATCCCAAATTGAATCGGAGATATCGCAACAGCTTTCTTTGTGTAAATTGGTATAATGAATACGATGTGTCACGCTAAAAATTTGGCAATCTCACACAAATAGCATAACTTTGTAAAGATAAAACCTAAATTTAACTCCGTATATGAAAAAATTTGTTCTCCTTATTGCTGCTTCGGTGATTGCTATATCGGCTTTTGCACAAAACGCAGACTCTATCCGCTTGGTCACAGCCAATCGCAATGGCTTCAGTCTCAAAGGTGACGCTACGGGATATGTCATCAAGCGTGTCAACCTCTTCAACTCGACTCAGACCGTCTCGGTGATTCGCTACTCGCCAAAGCACTACAACACAACAGTTGTGCAGCCTGACAAGTTGCAGAAACTCGCCGTAACAGCCAAGCAGGCGGGTGCTCACTTTGGTGTGAACGCAGGTTATTGGGATGTACGCATTGACAAACCTTCGACCTTCCTTCGCCTCGATGGCAAGCAGATTGCCGTAACCGCCGATTTCGAGAAGGAGCGCGTGGATGGCGTGGTGTGCATCGGCAAGAAGGGTGTGGTGATTGACCACTGCAAGGCTGGCGAGGAGGCTCGTTATGCCAAGAAGTACAAGAATATCCTCGCATCGGGTCCGGTGCTTATCGACGAGGGAGTATGCGTAGATCACGCAGTCTACACCAAGGGTATGGTCGACAATGCAGGGGGTAAGCCTGTGGGTGCTTTCTACACCTACACACAGCGTCACCCTCGCACCGCAGTCGGCACAGACAAGGCTGGCAATGTCTACCTCGTGGTGGTGGATGGTCGCTCGGCGGGCAATGCCGAGGGTGTGACCATCGAGGAGTTTACCAAGATCTGCGCTTGGCTCGGTATGCGTGATGCCATCAACCTCGACGGAGGTGGCTCGTCGACAATGTGGTGCAGCGATTGGGGCGTAGTGAGCTACCCTTGCCGCAACAAGAAGTATGACCACGCAGGCGACCGCAAGGTGTCGAGCTGTCTGCTTGTAACCCTCAAGAAGTAGTAAAGAATGAAACGACTTTTCGGTCTCATAGCAATCCTCTGCCTTGCGCTCTCCGTATCAGCCCAAAGTGCTGACGAAGTGGCTTTTAGAGAGGCTAAGAGAAATACTCTGCGACTCAAGAATGCTGAGGGCTACACCCTCTCGGTGAAGCTCTTTGGCGCACCGCAGACCATCTCGGTGGTGAAGTTCTCGCCCAAACACTACTCGCTGGGAGTTATTCAGCCCGAGGCGGTGACAAAAGTGAGTGAGGTGGGCGAAACAGCAAGGGCTCACTTTGCCATCAATGCCTGCTACTGGGCCGTCTCCATCAGCAAGCCTACAACCTATGTCAAGAGCTATGGAGCAAACCTCTCCGAAACACACCCTGCATCACTACCGCGTGTTAATGGATTGATGTTTATGTACGACAAGGGGATAGAGATTGTGCGTAGCACAGATATACCCGACTACCCATCGTTGGAGGATAAGTGCAATGCCTGCGAAAATATTATCGCGTGCGGCCCTGTGCTTATCGATGATGGCAAGGTGATTTCGTATCGCGATATCACCGAGTCGACAGCCGAGGATATGAAGCGCAAGAAGCTCTTCTACATCCGTCGACACCCTCGCAGTGCAGTGGGTTGCGATGCCGAGGGCAATATCTATATGGTGGTTGTCGATGGTCGCTCGAAGGGCAATGCCGAGGGTATGTCCATCGGCGAACTTACGCAGCTCTGTTCGTGGCTCGGAATGGTCGAGGCAATGAACCTCGACGGAGGCGGATCGTCGGCTCTGTGGAGCAAAAAATATGGTGTGCTGAACCACCCTTGCGACAACCGCAAATTTGACCACGAAGGCGAACGAAAGGTGTCGAGTACACTCGTTGCGAAGCAGAAGAGGTAGTCTCCTATATCCGAAAAAAGATGAAGCTGTCTAACAAGGTGATTTCTTCGTTACGCTTGCCCTCAAAATGCTCATTTACGCCTAGTAAACTTCGCTTTTTCGGGCTACGCAAGCCTTGAAATCCCTCTTGTTATACAACTTCTGAAAGAATGAGTGTGTCCAAAAAAAAACTTGTTGGACACACTCATCTTTTGTCTCTCTATAATAGCCCTACTATCTGATAAATATATCCCCCTTCTCAGGTGCCATAGCGGTCGAAACGGGCTTGAGAATCTCCTTCGTGATGGTGATGCGATGCTTGAGTGGCAGGGTCTGCGAGTCGAAGCCGAGCAGGAGATCGTACTCTCCCTTTGTGAGCTTCCAAGCGGCTACCTTCTCGTTGTAGGTCATCAAATCCTCCTTCTTGATAACTATCTCAACCACACACTTCTCGCCAGCCTTCAAAAGAGGGGTTTTCTTGTAACCTCGCAACTCGATTGCGGGGCGGTCAACCTCTGGCGCGAGCTCCGAAGAGTAGAGTTGGACAACCTGCTTTGCAGGGAACGAACCGATGTTTTTAACCTCGCATTTTATGGTGTAGCCGTTGTTGCTCTCCACAACCTGCATATTGCCCATTTCGAACTGCGAATAGGTCAAACCATATCCAAAAGGATATGCCACCTCCACTTTGCGGGTTGCATAGTCACGGTAACCGACATAGATATCCTCCTCGTAGTTGGTGTAGTCGATGTTCTTAACGTCGTATATCTTGCCCAACTTCGAGATGTTGAAACGAGATTGGTTGTAGCCCGTCTCAGGCACATTGCGAGGGAAGTTCTTTGCCGAGCGGACATCCTCGTAGCTGATAGGGAATGTTGTTGGGAGCTTTCCGCTTGGCGACACCTTGCCGAGCAACACATCTGCCACCGAATTTCCGCCCTCCTGACCAGGCATCCAACATACGAGAATAGCATCTGCCTTATCGCGCCACGAAGCGATCTCCACAGGCGAGCAGATGTTCAAGATGACGACAACCTTTTTGCCAACCTTGTGGAACGCACGCGATACAGCGGTGAGCAGAGCCTCCTCGTCGGGACGGAGCAAGAAGTCTCGCTCGACGTGACGCTCTAAGCCCTCGGACGAGTCGCGTCCGATAGTTATGACTGCGACCTCGCTATCTGACTTGGCAGCGTTCTCGATATCGGCGTGGAGATACTGTATCTCGTTAGGTACTAAATCGTAAATAAGGGTTCGACGCAACGCCTTTATCGGTGCAAGGCGCTTCTTCTCCTCCTCGATATGTTTGGTGTATTTCGCATCGAGCGGAGCGTTAAGTTCGAAACCATTGTTGACCAAGCCATCACGCAAATCGACAACATAAGGACGATTTACATCACCCGAACCCTTGCCTCCTGCGATAAAGTTGTAGGATGTAGCACCAAAAAGAGCCACCTTCTTCTCTTTGAGAGGGAGCGACAAATTGTTGTTTTTTAGCAACACAAAACCCTCCGAAGCAACCTCGCGAGTGAGTTTTGCGTGTGCCTCCATATCGGGCTTGTTCGAGAACTTGTAGCCCTGGAAACGGGGTGTGCGAACTACCAATTCGAGCACTCGTTTCACGCAGATGTCGAGGTCGCTCTCGGCAAGTTTGCCATCCTTGACTGCCTTTACGAGATCCTCGTATTGGAACATCTTTCCGGGCATCATCAGGTCGTTGCCGGCGGCAATCTGCTTGTCCACATCGTAGCCACCGCTCCAGTCGGTCATCACCAGACCCTCGAAGCCCCACTCGTCACGCAAAATGGTCTCCAGCAAGCCCGGATCCTCCGATGCGTGGCGACCATTGATGTAGTTGTACGAGGTCATAATTGTCCAAGGCTGAGACTCCTTTACGGCAATCTCGAAGTTGCGCAGATAGATCTCGCGCAAGGCACGCATCGACAATCGTGAATCGTTTGCCAAACGATTGATTTCCTGATTGTTAACCGCAAAATGTTTGAGCGATGTACCCACGCCGTGACTCTCCACTCCGTTGATCATTGCGGCGGCAGTTTTGCCCGCCAAGAGCGGATCTTCGGAGTAGTACTCGAAGTTGCGACCGCAGAGAGGATTTCGCATAATATTTACGCCTGGTGAAAGCAAAATATCAACACCATACTCTTTAACCTCCTGTCCGATTGTGGCACCTACATTGTAGATGATTTCGTCGTTCCAAGTCGAAGCGAGGTGAATACCCACAGGGAAGCCTGTGCAGTAGTAGGTCTGCGAGTCGCCTTTGCGAGTTGGCGCAATGCGTAATCCTGCAGGGCCATCAGCCAAAACAATGGCAGGAATACCCAAGCGAGGAATAGGGTAGGTTGTGCCCGCAGCGCCAGGAATTATGCGACCTGTGTAGCCCACCTCACCAGCCATATCCTTGTTCTTTTCGAGATATCGCGCTCCGATTACAAGGTGAGCCTTCTCCTCGAGAGTCATCGCTTTGATGACCTTGTCGATGTTTTTCGGGGTAAGTTGCGGTTGAGCTACTGCTGAAAATGCCAAAATTGTTGCAACGCAACAAGTGATTAATTTTCTCATATAGTTTTACATTTTTATAATTCTCTTATGCACGACAAAGGTACAAAAAAATCGTTTACGAACCTTAATTTTCAAAATTTAACATAAAAACTAAAAGTTTTTTCTATCTTTGCACCTTGGTATGTGTGCGCATACGCACATATGCGTGTGATTTATGATCGAAAAACTCGCAAAACAGACCGCTATCTATGGCATCAGCACCATACTCGGCAGAATGCTGAGCTACCTGCTGACGCCATTCTACACCCGCATTTTCGGAGTGGAGTCGTATGGCATCATCACCGATGTCTACGCCCTGATTCCGTTTGCGCTGGTGGTGCTCACTATGGGTATGGAGTCGAGCTACTTCCGCTTTGCCGCCAAGGCCGAGGCCGAGGGTGGCGACATCGAGCAGGGCAAGCGCAAGCTCTTTGCCACCACGTGGGGTGTCACATCGCTGGCTGCGTTGCTATTCTTTGCGGTGGTGCTCCTCCTTCGCAACGAGGCTTCGGCGCTTATGGGCGAGGTCTATGCCGCCCATCCGCTCTATGTGGTGACCGTGGCCGCCATTGTGATGATGGATGTGGCGTCGTGCATCCCGTTTGCACGATTGCGTGAGCAGGGCAAGGCTCTGCACTATGTCTTGCTCAAGCTCTTTAATATTGTCTTGCAGGTGGGCTTTGCTGTGCTGTTCTGGGCTATGGGGCTCTTCGATAGCGAGTTTGGCGTGGGCTGGGCATTTGTTGCCAACCTTATAGCAAGTGTTACAACCTTTGTGGCGGTGCTTGTTGTCTCGGGGCGTGTGAGTCTCAAGATTGATGGGGCATTGCTGCTCCTGATATTCGGCTACTCGTTGCCGCTGCTCCTCTCGGGCATTGCGGGTACAGCCAACGAGTTTATCGACCGCCAACTCATCAAGTACCTTGTGCCCGATGCAGCTATGGCGCAACTCGGCATCTATGGCGCAATCACCAAGATTGCGGTGGTGATGACCCTCTTTACGCAGATGTACCGCCTCGCTGCCGAGCCATTCTTCCTCTCGAACTTCCGCAAGGAGGAGTTCGTGGAGATGAATGCTGCGGCGTTGAAATACTTTGTGATGGTCTCGATGTTTATATTCCTCGCCATTGCCCTCTATCGTGACATCTTTGCGCTGATTGTGGGACGCGACTTCCGCGAGGGTATCCACATCCTGCCCGTGGTGCTTGGTGCAAACATTCTGAGTGGCGTGTGGCTCAACCTCTCGTTCTGGTACAAGAGGGAGGAGAAGACCCGATATGCGTTGTGGATCACCCTCACGGGCCTGGTCTGCTCGGTGGGTTTCGGTGCGCTGCTGATACCTCGTATGGGCTACTACGGAGCGGCCTGGAGTCGCTTTGCTGCCGAGGTGGTGATGGTGGTGGTGAGCATTGTGCTCAACCGATTGTACTATCCTACGCCATATCAGTTTGGTCGAATGGCCGAGTATGTGGCATTGGCTCTTGCCATATTCTTTGTGGCGGAGAGACTCTCTTTGCCGAACGATGTGGTGCGATATACCGTTTCGACCCTATTTATCGTTATCTATCTGTGCTACGCAGTGTGGCGTGAGAAGATTGATGTAGAGGGTCTGATAAACCATTTTTTGAGGAGGGGTAAACGATGAGATTTTGCGATATTATAGGACACACCGATCTGAAGCGACGATTGGCAGCGGGTATTGATGGCGGTCGTATCAGCCACGCACAACTCTTTGTAGGTGCGGCGGGCTCGGGTACGCTCCCTTTGGCATTGGCATACACCCAATATCTCCACTGCACCAACCGTCACGATGGCGATTCGTGTGGCGAGTGCCCTTCGTGTCGACAGATAGAGAAGTTGGCGCACCCCGACCTCCACATCGTCTTCCCAGTGAACAAGCAGGGCAAGAAACCCGAGAGAGGCTTGGTGGCAACCGACTTTATCGACGAGTTCCGCTCGTTGTTCGAGAGTACGGGTGGCTACTTCTCGCCACAGCAGTGGTACGATATGCTCGACCTGGGCAAGACACTCAAGGGTGCTATTGCGGTGCGCGAGGCGGAGGAGATGATTCGCAAACTCTCGTTCAAGTCCTTCGCTTCGAGGTATAAGACGATGCTTATATGGTTGCCCGAGACGATGAACGAGAGGGCTTCGAATATGATACTCAAAATCTTGGAGGAGCCTTGGGAGGATACGATATTTATCCTCGTCACCGAGCAGCCCGACAAGATTCTCGGCACCATCCTTTCGCGTACACAAGAGGTCACCGTGCCTCGCATTGCGCAGGAGGAGATGGTGGCAGAGATTCGCAAAGGTGGTATTGCCGACGAGGCGGAGGTGCGAAATATGGCACGCCTTGCGAGTGGCGACCTGTTGCAGTTGCGACAGATGCTCTCGGGCGAGGAGGATGAGATCAAAAACGAGAACTTCAACCTCTTCCGCACAATGATGCGCCACTGCTACCTCAACAAACACCTCGAGCTGCTGGCTTGGGCCGACGAGGTTGCATCGCTCTCGCGTGAGCGACAGATGGGTCTTATGGCGGACTTTGCACGACTGCTGCGTGAGGCCTACATCACCCACGCAGGTGTTGCCGAGGCTTCGTATCTTTGGGGCGAGGAGGCTGACTTCTGCTCGAAGTTCTCGCCTTACATCGGTTCGGAGAATATCGAACAGATAATCGAGTTGCTCGAGGAGGCTTTGCGCCGACTGAGACAGAATGGCGATCCCCGCATCGTCTTGTCCTACTTTGCGCTGGCTACGAGTCGCTATATAAACTTTGGAAAGTGATGCATCGTGCCATAATTCTTGCAGGGGGTAACATCGGCGATGTGGCAGCACGCTTTGTCGAGGCGGAGCAGTGCTTGGCCGAGCGAGGTGTGAGCGTTGTGGCGAGGTCGCAGAACTACGAGAGTAGGGCGTGGGGCTTCGAGTGCGAGATGCTCTTTGTGAATGTGGCTTGGGAGGTCGAGACTGCATTGGAGGCGGAGGCGTTGCTCGATGTGTTGCAGGCGACCGAGGCTCTGCTGGGGCGTGATCGTGAGGCGGAGCGTGAGGAGAAGGCTCGAGAGGGGGCAAGATACTGCTCGCGAACATTGGATTTGGATATCCTCTTCTACGACGATGAGCATATCTCGACCGAGCGTTTGAAGGTGCCTCATCCGCTGATTATGGAGCGCGATTTTGTGATTGTGCCGACTTGCGAACTGTTGCAGTGCAGTAGGGCAGAGTTGGCCGCAAAGATAGAGAATATTTATGGGTAAGATTCTGCGAAATATAACCATTGTGATGGTTGTGGCATTTTTCGCCACAGGTTGCTTCAAGAAGGTGACCACCGACACAACTCTGCGTATCAAGGTGCTCTCGGAGGAGACCTCGGGCGGAGGAACGGTGGCTGCCGAGGGTTGCTATGCCTATCTCTACTACACCGAGAAGGAGGATTGGGTAATCGCCTCGTATGAGGATGCTGCGGCAAAGATTATCACCCATCCCGAGACGGGTGAGACTCGAAGCGTGCCCGATGGCGAGAGTGAACTCTATCAGGCCGAAGGCTCGGATGTAACCTACCTCTCGCTCTTTCAGGGTGGCTCACCGGCATTGGTCGTGGTGGTCTATCCCGAGGCGCAGATGTTTGCCTACAACTATCGTAAGGCGGAGGCTATAAACCTCCACTACACCTACCTCACCCTCATCTTCCACAAGTGGAAGACGGAGATCTACACCGAGGGGTCGAAGGATGGCTACAAGTGGACCGTAGTGCCTACGCCAACAACCGAAAACGAATAAGAGATGACAAAGAATTGCAAAATAGTACTTCGCCTCTTCACGGTGCTGCTCTTTGCAGGAGCACTCTTCACGCGTTGTGCCAATATTATGACCCCCGATGGTGGCCCAAAGGATACGCTACCACCCGTAATCATAAAACTCTTGCCCGATAACTTCGCCACCAACTTCAAGGAGAAGAAGATCTATATCGAGTTCAACGAGTTTGTGCAGATCAAGGATCAGAACAAGGAGATGTTTACCTCGCCTGCGATGAAGAAGCAGCCTCTGCTCACCACGCGCGGCAAGGGTATCGTCATCACCATTCGTGACACCCTTAAGGAGAACACCACCTACGCCATCGACCTCGGCTCGGCCATCCGCGACAACAACGAGGGCAACCCGCTCAACGCTATGCGCTTTGTATTCTCGACGGGCGACAAGGTCGATTCGATAATGTGTTCGGGCTATACCGCCGACTCCTACAAGGCCGATTCGGTGAGCCGTACCTTCATATGGTTCTACATTGCCGACTCGTTGCCAAAGACACCGGGCTACGACTCCACCATATTCAACCGCAAGCCCGATGTGATTGCACGAGCGCAGAACAACGGTATATTCATAGCGCAAAACCTCAAGCCTGTAAACTATCGCATCTACGCCATCGGCGACAAGAACGACAATCAGCTCTACGAGCCGGGTACCGATATGGTGGGATTGCTCGATACCATCTACAACCCTGTCAATCTACCCGAGTTTGGAATATGGTTCGACTCGTTGCGTATGTATCCGAGTGCCGAGCCGCAACTCTACTTCCGAATGTTTACCGACAAGGCCTTCGTCAATCAGCGTCTTGTCGATGCACAGCGCCCCGAGCAGAAGAAGGCGTTGCTCTACTTCAATGCCGACTATCCGCGTATCGACTCGCTAATCTTTGACAATATTCCGAGCGACAAGGTCTTGATCGATCCGCAGACCAACGGACGCGATACAGTGGCGTTGTGGTTCAATGTCGATGCGAAGGAGTTGCCCGACACCATCAAGGGCAAGATTGTCTACTACCGTCACGACTCGTTGCGTCAGCTCTCCAAGACGCGAGAGCCTCTGAAGTTGGCGTGGAAACTTGTCGAGACTAAGGAGGAGCAGAAGGAGCGTGAGCGCATCGAGAAGGAGAAGGAGCGAGCCCTTGCCGAGGGGCGCGAGTACAAGAACCCTAATGCCAAGAATCTCTTCTCGCTCAAGATATCTGCCGGCAAGGAGATCAACCCCGAGAAGGGCTTCGACATCACCTTCGGATCGCCAGCCATCAAGTTCGATACCACTGCAATGGAGATTGCAATGGTCGACGAGCAGAAGAAGAAAACTCCTATCAAGTGGCATCTCGAGCGCGACTCGTTGAATATGTGTCGCTGGCGGGTGGTTGCCGACTGGAAGGAGAAAAGCAACTACAGCCTCTATATCCCAAAGAGGAGCGTCTCCGATGTGATGGGCTACGAGAACGACTCTACGGTGATGGAGTTTGCCACCTTCGACCCCGAGAAGTTTGCTACCGTGTCGCTCGATGTTGCAGGTGTGGGCCGAAACAGCTACATTGTCCTGCTCACCGACAACTCGGGCAAGACCTTGCAGGAGCTCAAGGGTGTCAAGAGTGGCAAGTACCGCTTCAACTATGTTGCGCCAGGCGATATCCGTCTCCGTATAATCGAGGATAAGAATGGCAACGGACGGTGGGATGCGGGTGATGTGATTGCGGGATTGCAACCCGAGCGTGCCGAGTCCTACTTCAACGAGCGAGGCGAGGATGTCTTTACTACCAAGATGAATTGGGACTTCGAGATCAAGCTCGATATGTCGAAGATCTTTGTGCCGATGACGATGGAGAATCTGGTGAAGATGCTCGACGACAAGGAGGCTTCGCGCTTGCAGAAACTTGCCGAGGAGTGGGAGAAGAAGCAGCGTGAGGCGAAGGATAAGGATAACCATACCCAACAGAGCGGCGGCGCAATGGGCGGAATGGGCGGCGGAATGAACATCGGCGGAATGGCGGGTGGCTTGAAGAACGCTGCAAGTACATTTAACAGATAGAGAGATGAAGCGACTTATCAAGATATTGGCATTGGCGGTGGTGCTTGCGGTGGCATATATTGCCGAGAGCGCGGCGCAGCACACCATAGCGGTGACGGGAGGTACAGGCTTTGCCACTGCACGCCCCTACCCATCGCAGGAGATGAGGTTTATTTGGGGAACATATCAGGCGGGATTCTCGTGGCGTTACTACTCGATGCCGCGCTTTGTGGCCTGCTTCGGTATCGATGTGGAGTTGTTGCAGCGTGGCTACTCGTTTGCGCCATACTCCTATCTCTATGAGAAGAAGAAGGATTACAAGTACTACACCCGCAAGATTAACTCCATTGTGATACCTATAGTGTGGCAACCCCACTTCTACCTCTTCAAGAAGCACTTGCGAGTCTACCTCGAGGCGGCACCGACCTTCTCGTTCAACTTATCATCGAAGTTCTACAACGAGGAGGAGTATATCTACGCCTATGTCTCGGATAGTGAACCCGCACAACCTCACGAGGCTATCAAGGAGGGCAAGTACCACTTCCGTCGCGAGCGAGACAACCGCTTTATGTATGGCTTGCGCGGTGGAGCAGGTTTCGACCTTCTCTTCGGACAGATTGAGTTCGGTGTGCGTGCGATGTACGACTTCGGTTACTCCGACATCCTACGCAACCGCAACAAATACTACTCCAACAACCTCGATGGCGTAGAGCGACCGGGCGAAAATCCCTTTATGCTCACCCCATTGCGCTCCCCTCTCGACAACCTTACCATCTCTGTCAAGTTGGGATTCCGCATAGGTAAAGATGGTTTTGCAGAGTGGAATTGGAAGCGACCTCCGTTCCCGAAGAATAAAGAGGTGTTCAAATACGCACTATAAAAATCGTTCTGATGAGTTCTTTTTGCACCGCACTTCGGCAGTCGAACTCCTCACATAGCTTACTATGCTGCGGGTTCGCCTCCTTGCTTGGCACAAAAATAATCTCATCATTGACGATTTTTGGGTGGATGAAAATAAAAGAGTCGTTCTGATAAGTTCTTTTTGCACGAGCGCGTCGGACTCCAAATTCCTCTTTTTGGGGCGTGGTTGGAAAGATTTTGGAAAGTTTCAAAAACAACAAAAATAATAAAAGCTAATGGTTAATGGCCAATAGCTAATAGCTAAGAAAACTATGGAAAATACAAGACAAGAGAAGATTGCAAAGCAGATTCAGCGCGACATAGCTGAGATTTTTCAGCGTGACATAGCAGAGTCGTTGCGTGGTACACTCGTCACCGTAACTGCGGTGCGTGTATCGCCTGACTTGGGTTATGCCAAGATTTATGTCAGCGTATTCCCATTCGACAAGGCACAGGCTACACTCGAGGTTATCGAGCAGCAGAATCGTGCCATTCGTGGTGCGCTCGGTCGCCGTATGCGTAATCAGGTGAAGTCGATTCCCGAGTTGCAGTTCTTTATCGATGACTCGTTGGAGTATATCGAGAACATCGACTCGCTGCTCAAAAAGTAACGGGGACTTTAGCACAAGGTTATGGAGTGGAGATTCGCCCTCAGGTACCTCACTTCGCGCAAGTCGCATTCGGTGATTAACATTATCGCTACGGTATCGCTCGTAGCGGTGGTGGTGCCTGTGGCTGCTATGGTGATACTCCTCTCCGTATTTAATGGCTTTGAGGCCTTGGTACGCGACCTCTACAAGGTGGTCGATGCCGACATCGAGATTACTGCAGAGCGGGGCATACCGCTCGAGGATGCCAAGTTGCAAAGCGACATTGCAGCGGTTGAGGGTGTCGAGGCTCTCTCCTTCGTGGTAGAGCGTCAGGCGATGCTCTCTTACCGTGACAATCGTGTGGCGGTGACGCTGCGAGGAGTTGATACCAACTATCGCAAGGTAGTGCCTATCGATGAGCATATCGCCATCGGCAATGCTGATGTGGAGTGGGGCGACTTCGATCGTCTGCTTGTGGGCGAGGGGGTGACCTACGAACTTGGCCTCTACTCGATGGTGGCGGGCGATGTCGAGGTATTCTCGCTGGGCGGTGGCTCGATAGGCTCGTTGTTGCCCGTTGTGGCAATGAATCGTGAGCGGATGGATGTATGTGGATCGTTCGTTATCGATCAGCAACACGCCTCCTCGTTTGCTCTCACCTCGTTGCGTGCGGCTCAGCGAATATTCAACCGTGAACGAGCCGACAAGGTGCTGGTCAAGGTAGCAGAGGGTGCTTCGCATCGCAATGTTGCCTCTTCGCTCTCGAACTGCCTGGACGAGGGTTACGAGGTGACTCTGCGCGAGGATAAGAACGAAGGTTTCTATGCCATAATGCGCTACGAGAAGTGGGCGATATTCTTCGTCTCGCTCCTCGTGCTGATTATCGCCTCGTTATCGATTATTGGCACGGTGATAATGCTCATTCTCGAGAAGCGCGACGAGGAGAGAACTCTCCTGGCAATAGGTGCCGACAAGGGCTTTATCCGAGGTATCTTTGTCCGCGAGGGATTGCTCCTCTCGGGCGTTGGAGGTGCAATAGGTTTGCTCTTGGGTGTAGCTGTGACATTGGCGCAGCAGCACTTCGGCTTTGTGAAGATGCCTAACGGCAACTTCCTCGTCGAGAACTACCCCGTAGAGTTGCAGACGGGTGATTTGGTTGTGATTTTTGTGGTGTTTGTGGCGGTGGCGTTGGCTGTGTCGACACTCGCTACATCAACAATGATAAAGAGAGAAAAGAGATGAACAGAAGAGTGATATATGCAGTCTTGGCGGCGGTCGTGTTGGCCTTGACTGGTTGCCGAAGCAACAAGGTGATTCCCGACGACACCCTTGCTGAGATATTCCACGATGCCTTTTTGGTCAATGCTTACATAGGCGAGGAGCGTGTCGATCTCGACTCCTTGCGTATCTACGAGCCCGTATTTAACCGCTATGGCTACACTGCCGAGGATGTGGTCTATACGGTGGGTAACTTCTCGCGTCGCAAGAGTGCGCGACTCGGCGAGGTGGTTGAGCGTGCCATTTCACGACTCGACCAGGAGAATAAATACTACGCAGGCAAGGTAGTTATCCTCGACACCATCAAGCAGGTGGCACTGCGTACCTTCACGCGAGAGATATATTGTGACACGCTCATCAAGGCATCGAAGCGAGCAGACTCCACCGCTATGAAGCTCGAGTTTTTCCCTGTCGGCAAGGGCGAATACACCATCAAGTACAGCTACCGATGCAAGGGTAATATCGATAAGTATCCTCGTCGCGCCGAGTTCTACTTTGTGGACGAGAATGGCTTCCGCAGCGGTTATTCATCGGTCTCGTTGCGTGAGGCGGGTGGTGTCAATCGCACCGTGATAGCTCGCGACAACGGTCTGCGTCTTGTGGTCAAGCTCGGTGATCTGGAGTACAAGGAGTCGGAGAAGGGCAAAGGCAAGAAGAAAAAGAGCAATAGATACCCTAAGGACCAGAGCATTATCATCCGCAACCTCTCCATCACAAGCAAGCTGGGTGAGAAGGATGCTATAGACAGCCTCTTCAAGAAGTATGTAGATATTAAAATTTTCGCTGATGGCTTCCCATTCAAGAAAGATAGCCTCGCACTATCTGCTGACACCACAAGGGTTTCAACCCCGACCCCTCGTAACGATTAGCGTTGCGGAGGATGGCTCGCACGAGATAGTGAAGGTGGAGCAGTATGGCGACTCGCTCGACTCGATGGCGGGTGTGGAGTTCTACTCGGGGGTGCTGTGTGCAGGCTTTGTCAATGCCCACTCCCATCTCGAACTCGCCTACCTCAAGGGTGCTATAGCCGAGCACGGAGGTTTTGCCTCCTTTGCCGAGAGTATGGGCAGGGTGCGTGGCACATTCTCTGCCGAGGAGCGACTTGCTGCCATCGGGGAGGCCGATAGAGTGATGTGGCAGGAGGGTATCGATGTGGTTGGCGATATAGCCAATGGAGCAACATCGTTCCCAACAAAGGCCGCAAGCCGTATCCACTACCACACCTTTGCCGAGGTCTTTGGCCTGCGTGAGTGCAACCTCGAGCGTCAGCGCGAACTTCTCAACTATCCGAATACCTCGCTTACGCCCCATTCGATATATTCGGTGCAGGATGCGCCATTTAGAGAGGTGTGCCAAGCCGATTGCGATAGGCCACTCTCCATCCACTTTATGGAGACACCCGACGAGGCGCTGCTCTATCGTGGCGAGGGCTCTCTGCACGATTGGTACAAGAGGGTGGGTTTCGAGTGCGACTTCTTGCACTATGGCTCTCCGTCGGAGCGCATCGTGGCGTGTGTACCGAGCGAGAGGCGAGTGCTGCTGGTGCATAACTGTGCCATTTCGGAGCGCGATATCGAGGTTGTGATGCGCCACTTCTCGACACCTGTGTCGTGGGTGTTGTCTCCTCGCTCCAATAGCTACATCTCGGGCATAGAGCCGCAGTCGGTGGAGCTGTTGCGCTCTGCGGGTTATAATATAAATATATGTATAGGTACCGATTCACTCGCCTCGAATTGGTCGTTGTCGATTGTGGAGGAGCTGAAGATGTTCCGCAATATACCCCTTGCCGAGATGCTGCAGTGGGCAACCATCAATGGTGCGAGGGCTCTTGGCGTGGAGCACCTCTACGGTACGATTGAGGTGGGCAAACGAAGCGGTATCATCAATATCACGGGTGTCAATCTCGACGATTTTGCGCTTACGGAGTCGTCGCGTGCGGTGCGAATAATTTAGAGAACAGAGTATGGCCGATAATAGTGAAAAGTGGAATAGGGCTGCCCGAGGTTTCGAGCAGTATATCCGTCTGGAGAAGGGTTTGTCGAGGAATACGGTCGAGGCCTATATGCGCGACTACACCTCCTTCGCCGCCTTCATTCTGCGCCAATACGATGTGCCACCCACCAAGGTCGAGCAGTATATGGTCGAGCGCTATCTGGCATTTCTCTTCGAGGAGTGTCGCCACGCCAAAGCGTCACAGGCTCGCGAGCTGAGTGGCGTGAAGGCCTTCTACAACTATCTGCTGCTCAACGACAAAATCGAGCAGTCGCCCACCGAACTCATCACCACACCTAAGCGTTCACGACCTCTGCCCGATGTCCTTTCGGTGGAGGAGATCGAGCAGATTATAAATTCGATACCGCTCGATACGCCGAAGGGTATACGCGACAGGGCGATGTTGGAACTGCTCTACTCCTGTGGTCTGCGTGTCTCGGAACTTACGGCATTGCGACTATCCGACCTCTTCTTTGGCGAGGGTTATATCCGTGTCTTGGGCAAGGGTAGCAAGCAACGCCTTGTCCCTATTGGCAATGTGGCACGCGAGCGAGTAATGATGTATATGGATTGTCGCGAGAGCAAGAAGGCGAAGGATAAGGATATCCTCTTTCTGAACAACCGAGGCAAGGCTCTCACCCGTGTGATGATCTTCACCATCATCCGCGAGGCGGTGGAGCGTGCCGGCATCGACAAGACAGTCAGCCCTCATACCTTCCGACACTCCTTTGCCACTCACCTTTTGGCAGGTGGGGCGAGCATCCGTCAGGTGCAGGAGATGCTCGGTCACGAGAGTATCGAGACAACCGAGATTTATACCCACCTCGACACCTCGCGACTGCGCGAAACCGTCGAAAAAATATCATTATAAACTGAATACTAATTTTGCATTCTGCATTTTGAATTTTGCATTTTATGGCGCAGGCGATGAAGAGCTACAAGGCACGAGGAGTGGTGCTGTCGACCGTGAAGTATGGCGACAGCGGTATGGTCGTGCAGATGCTCACCGATCGCTATGGTCGCCAGAGCTATATGGTGCAGGGTGTGCGCTCGGGGCGTGGTCGAGGCTCGAAGATGGCACTCTTTCAGCCACTATTTTTGTTGCAGTTCGAGGGATTGGAGTCCTCGCATAGCGATCTCCACAAGATGCGCGAGGTGCAGAACGATGTGGTATTCAAGTCGTTACCCTACGATATCCGCAAGTCAACTATGGCGCTCTTTATGGCGGAGGTGCTCTATCGCTTGGTAGGCGAGAGCGAGGCAAATGAGCCCTTGTTCGACTTTGTCTACCACTCGGTCAAGGCGTTGGACGAGATTGATGAGGGTGTGGCAAACTTCCACCTCTGGTTTTTGGCAAATCTGAGCCGCTATCTCGGCTATTTCCCTGGCAACGAACATAGCAAGGGGTGCTGGTTCGATATGCGTGAGGGACTCTATGTGCGCGAGATGCCTATGCACAACCACACGATGAATGTCGAGGAGGCGGAACTGCTGCGCGACCTCACCGAAACCGACCTCGAGTGCCTGGGCGAGATTCCGCTCAACCGCGAACAGCGTGTTGCGATGCTCTCACGCCTTGTCGACTACTACTCCCTCCACCTCGAAGCCATCCGCTCGGTCCGCTCGATCGAGATTCTGCAGGAGGTATTCTAACAGATTGGGGCAATGTCACCGCTTCCATCCCGAGGCGTTACACTGTCATAAATACGATGTCTATTATCTTTAATACCCAGGGCTCTTGAGTGTCCATACACGTACTACTGTTTGACAGGTATTAAAATTCATACCCATCTGGACGAGGTTAAACATTCATACCACACACCACCGACTGCTGGGTATTAAAATTCATACCCACTCGCGAGAAAGGCTTACCCAATATCTCCCCTTCGTCTGACGGGTATTAAAATTCATACCCATCTGGACGAGGTTAAACATTCATACCACACACCACCGATTGCTGGGTATTAAAATTCATACCCACTCGCGAGAAAAGCCTACCCAATATATCCCCTTCGTCTGACGGGTATTAAAAATAATACCCGAGTCATAGTGTGGCGTTCTGTGCAACCATTCGTCCGCTTGTAGGGTGGGTATTAAAAATCATACCCGTACACCATTGCTGCCATTTGAGTATTCCTTATGCAGTCATCTGCTTGCAAGAGATCCCTCGCAGTTTGGCTATTGCTCTCTCCCCTTAGCGTGGGTATTAAAAATCACACCCGTACACCATTGCTGCCATTTGAGTATTCCTTATGCAGTCATCTGCTTGCAAGAGATCCCTCGCAGTTTGGTTATTGCTCTTTCCCCTTGGTGTGGGTATTAAAATTAAAACCCACTCGCGAGAAAGGCTTACCCAATATATTCCCTTCGTCTGACGGGTATTAAAAATCATACCCGTGTTTAAGAGTTAGTCAGAGTCTTGACATCTTTATCTGTGCGCAAACCTGCCCACGACTGATAGAGTTTCGCTGCCCTCTAGGGTATTAAGATGTTACCTATCCGAGAGAAAGTTATCCTCTACTACAGCCTCAATGTTTGACGGGTATTAAAAATAATACCCAGGCCAGGTAATTCAGTCTTGCTGCCACGTTATTTCTTGACGGGTATTAAAATTCATACCCATCTGGACGAGGTTAAACATTCATACCACACACCACCGATTGCTGGGTATTAAAAATCATACCCGTGATTAAGGGTTAGTCAAAGTCTTGACATCTTTATCTGAGCGCAAACCTACCCCACGACTGATGGAGCTTCGCTGCCCTCTAGGGTATTAAGATGCTACCTATCCGAGAGAAAGTTATCCTCTACTACAGCCTCAATGTTTGACGGGTATTAAAAATAATACCCAGGCCAGGTAATTCAGTCTTGCTGCCACGTTATTTCTTGACGGGTATTAAAATT
>JAFVOR010000064.1 GCA_017505725.1 Alistipes sp. | reverse complement strand
TATAAACATTTGCTTCAAGATAAAGACAATAGAGGTAAAATAAGGGCAGAGGCGTATCTAAAAAAAGTGTTGAAGGATTTCTTCTCTTTGATACCAGATAGTATTATTAGGAAGTTCGATGAAGGATTGGAGGCACACGACGAGATAAGGGAAAGACTGGAAGGTGTTCCAAAAAATGATAAGGATACAATCATAGCAATCTTAAAATCACAAGGATACTTTAGAACCGAAGAGGACTTTAAACTGTTTGTTGCTCTCCACAAATACATATTGAGTGTTAAGAATATTTTCAATCATCTTGTATGGGTATTGTATCGTTCCAAAATTGGTCTGGTCTCGCTCAAAAAAGTAAAGCATCAATTAAGTGCTATTTTTGGGTTTGTATGTAAGGGGCTGGATAAGCATAAGCCGAAAAATAATGAGCAAATCCTTGAAGAGATGTGCTCAAAATTTCAGTGCCGTAATACCGTAGAAGGTTTCCTGAAAAAAATCCGCAAGCATTTTAAAGTGGATAAACTAAATAAGTCGCAACAAGCCGCTCTTTGTTATAAGTTTCAGGAGGAAATCAATTATAAATACCTCAATGCCAGATTCTGCTATCATAACGATGCTGCAGGTGAGCATAAATTTTTGCGTCAAGAGCGATTCAGAGATTTATGCTTGTTATTCTGGGAGATAGAGGAGGAGAATACATTGAAACGCAACAAATGCCTGCGTCTTATGGATAAGTTTGGTGAGGATCCTAATGACAAGGCGGTTTGGGAGTCAATGAAGGGATTTCGCTAATTCCCCTTATATTCCCCCAATGCTTCCCCAAAAATTCCCCGCTTAAAAAAATTATTTCACTACATATCAAGTAGTTAAAAAACAAAATTAAGTCCTGTGCAACGAAGAGTTAGGCCCTCTCTAAAATACTGCCAACGCAGTATTTTAAGAAGTGTTTGATTTGTAATGTGTTAAGTTGTTTAGATGCGGACTGGTTGTCCGAGCAAAAATCGTCTAAACCTTGATTTTGCGAAGATTTAACTTCTCTCATGTAAGCTTTTATGTAGTCTAAATTAAGTATAAATAATAAATATACCTTTATGATTTCGCCTCTCGCCATGGTGGGAGGCGAATTTTTGTATCATATCCGAACAAGATTCTGCATGAGTGTTGTAAATTGCGAAAAATTAACTAATTTTGTGGTGCTGTGGGTGTTTATACCCTCGGCAACTACATATTTGATGAAAGTGTATTCGCTTTTATCCTTAACGAGAAATCTGGAAAATTTCACAACTAAAAGGATAACGACAACACTCATTTCTTGTATAGTTATGTGGCTATACACGTTTCTTGCGTGTACCTACCCCATACTATTCAAGTGTGGGGTCTTGTAATCGTTTATTTTTAGTTGGGCATTCCAGAGCCTCTCGTTAGATAAACGGAAGTCAGCTCCACACTTTCTTGTTTTTACTAACCCACCGCATAGGAGTTGTTACGGTAAGTAAATATTATGTTGTTTAGTTATGGTACAAACCTACATTATTCGAGTTAGACGAAGCATTAGAGAGGTCGGACTTGTAGAGGGTATGTCAATAGAGGTACCTATTCGTTGCGGATTGACACCACGCCATGGTGAGGGTTTTGAGTTTGTGCGCCGTATGTTTATGAATAAGTATGGTATTGATATAAACGCAAAGTATGCTTGGTCGCCAATTTGGCCGGGCTGTTTCGATATTGAGGAAGTTAAATAAAAAACATAAATTTTTATGAGCGAAATAACTACTACACCTACGGCGCAACTTACCAAAGCACAAAATATACAAGATGTGGAGGTTGCGTTGCAGCAAATTGCCGAAACTGCAAATGAATCGTTGGCAGCTGCACTTAATGCACAGATACAGGTGCTGAAATATGTGCAATCTCCCAAATTGTATGACAGCTCTTTTGACTTGTTGTTTGCCAATGTTCGCAAAGCAATCAAGATGACCGATTCGACAAAAGAGCGCGAGTTGATTAGAGAGAAAACAACGGTTATGATTAATAACTATGTATTCTTCATGCAGGCAAAAATAGACTATGATACCGCTGTGCAACGTTCAGAATACGAAAGCCTAATGGAGGAAGCCATTTTAACATTAGGAGAGAGTGTGGCAGATGTGGCAGTTGCTGCCACTACGGCAGGCACGGGAACAGCCGCAAAAGTAACCGCAAAAGCAACGATGAAGAAAGCCGTAGTTAACTCTTTGATGAAAGAGCAGGCAAAGGGCAAAGACGGATTACTGTTGAAGTTTATGCGGTGGTGGAATAAAGAGTCTGCACTTCGACAGAAACAAGAGGAGTTTATTGAAACCATCTATTCGTTGATAGGCAAATTAGCGAAACACAAGAAACTTATCGGGAAATCCGACATCATAGCCGGATTGATCGAACGCTATGCAGACGATATAACCGATCATTATACCCAAGATGAATGGGCAAGTGTTGTTTATCAACAAAAAGAGAATGCCAAACAACTAAAAGTATCGAGTACGGCGAGTGTTTTTGGAACAATGGTTATTGCTTTCTTTATTTGGATATGGCGCGTGTTTTCCAATGCGGGAACGTCCGTCGGCAATTGGTTCCGTAAAGCCGAAAATGAGGTCGCCCTCACCAATTATAGCAGCGATATATATTTATATCTGTTAGGTATTCTTGCAATACTACTACTTATTTATTTTATCCGCTATTGGAACAGCAATCGCTATATATCACGGTTAAGACAAGAGGCATCATCCAAAGAAGAAGGGATCCGAAACAAACTTTTGACAACCGCCCAAGCCTTTGAGGAGGGAGATGAGGATTATGAATAGACAGATCGAACTGATAATCGAGCGCGCCACCGAAGGCGAGCAGTTGTTTATCGACACATTAGAACAAATTCGCAAGAATAAAGATATTGAAGAGTGGCTATATGTTGCCAATGTCTACTATCGAAAGGGAAACTATGACCAAGCTGATGATTGGTATCGTTTTATAGTCAAGGCGGGTAAGTCAAATCCACAATGTGCCCAAATAGGAAAATATTATGAAATTGGTCAAGGTGTTCAACAAGACTATTCAGAGGCTTTGAAATGGTATTGCCTTGCTGCGGAGTCGGGTGATATGGAAATACAATTCAAACTCGGTAAATTCTATAAAGAAGGTGAAGTTGTAGCGCAGGACTATTCAACGGCAATAAAATGGTTTAGTTTGGCAGCCGAGCAAGGTTCAGGAACGGCGGCGTTATATCTCGGCGATATTTACGGCGAAAAAGAGAATTATAGTGAGGCTGCAAAGTGGTATTTGTTTGCTGCCGAGCGAGGAGAACATCTGGCTCAATTTAATCTTGGAGCGTTTTATGGTGAGGGGTTGGGCGTGGAACAAGATTTTGTTGAAGCCGTAAAATGGTATCGACTTGCAGCTGAAAGTGGATATTGGCCCGCACACTTCAATCTGGCCATAGCATATCAACGAGGAGATGGCGTAAAGAAAGATTACACGGAGGCTCTACATTGGTTTCGTTTCCCTGCAAAAATGGCAAATGCCGAAGCTCAGTGTTATATCGGGGCATACTATTATTGGGGAGTTGAAGGAATACCACAAGATTATGCCGAGGCTGTAAAATGGTTTCGTCAAGCTGCTAAATTGGGAAATGCAGTAGGTCGATATTGGCTCGGTCGTTGTTATTCTCAAGGGAAAGGAGTGAAAGTTGATCGTACCGAGGCGGCAAAATGGTATAGACTGGCAGCAGAACAAGGACTTGCAGAGGCTATTAAGGCTTTGAAAGAATTGGATAAAGAATAAGAAAAGGCGTATGCAGGGCTTTATGTAGCTCATAGCATACGCTTGTTTCGTTGTCCGCAACATATCTTTGTATAGTGAGAGGCACCAGCACTTTACCATCAAATGTATTGTCCCCTTTTACACTCGTTGGCAAATAGGCTTAATTACGACCTCTATGTAGTCTTCTATGTAGAATTTCGTAATTTTCGTAAAAATTAACGCTGAAAATCAGTTAGTTAAAAATTAAACCTGTCTAACTTCAAGTAGCACAGGGTTTTTTATGTCCATACCTTTGCACTGTCGGGTTAAGGAAAGAACAAAACTTGATAGTAAAACGGAGTATAAAACATATAAAAACTATTTGACTATGGAGCATTATGAAAGAATTGCAGTCGTCAGATATCTTGACAAACTGCGTAAAATCGAGGGGTGCATTCTCCTGAACAGCAAACTTGAAATTTGCAAGGATTATATGAAAGAAGATTTCAGAGGAGAAGTTCTGGTCTGCTTTAGGGATTACACTCGCCACTTTTGGTTCAAGTATTCTTTTTACGATGATTACTGCACGGAGAATAAATATCTCCTCATCAACAAGATGAGTAATCTGCAAGCAGAGATTCTTAACAACTGGGAGGAAATCGTGACAGGAACTTACAAGTGCTCGACAAAAGGTAAAGCGAGCAGAAACACAAGGATTAAATAACTTTTAAAAATAAAATATTATGAACACAATTATGACAGCGGGAGAGACTGCAACCACAGCAACTAACCTTAACGATTTGGTTAAAGATGTAAAGATCGCTGAAGAACTCGTCAGTGAAACAATCTGCGAAGAAGCGAACATTGATGTATGGCGTGATATCGAAGGCTTTGAGGGAAGATATGAGGTTTCTTTTTTAGGGCATCTTAGATTTGCAGACAAGTCAGACAAGAGACCAGTATCATGTACCAAGTATGGGGATTATCTTAGAGCAAATCTCAAGCACAAAGGCGACGATAAATCGCTAAAAAACATTGCAGTTCATATACTGGTTGCTAAGGCTTTTGTCCCTAATCCAGGGGGTTATACTTTCGTTAAGCACATCAATGGTAGGCTTACAGATAATCGTGCTGATAATCTGGAGTGGGTGGAATTTAAACCAAAGAAGAAGAGAAAGAGCAAACGCACTTCGAAAACTGTATCTGCCTCACCAAGACTTGGAGTGTCAGAAGTTGAAGTTATAGATGGTGAATTATGGAGATATGAATAAAAATTGGTATGTAGAAATATATTTTTCCACCATGTCGACGAGCTTGGTTCGTAAATATGAGAATAGAAGAGCAGCTCTTAATGGCGTAAAAGAACTCTACTGTGATATTATGAAATCTCTTAAAGCAAACGGGCAGAAAGTCATTGAACATCATCTTGGAGATGACAATGCAAAGGTTTTGTTTGTTGGTGGTGGATTCAAAATTAATGTAGTAGAAAGGTAAAGGGTGGGGATTTGTTTGAACAACACCCTGATACCTTGAGTGATATCGCTGTTATTCGCTAAAAACAGAAAAAGTAAAGAGCATGAATAAGTTTAATTTAATTTTTTGAACCTTTCGGTGTATAGGCTAACCGTTTTTATCAATATGGCAAACAACTGCTATACTATTTATAAGATTACTGGCTTACAAAAGGCAGTAAAAAATTTATGGGACACCCTTGTGTCCATGGATGTTAATACCAAAGATGTTTGGCTTAAAAACTTGGCTGAACACTACGGAATCGACTATAAGAATCAGCAGATTTCTGTACGAGGAAACATTATCTATGCCGTGTATGAGCCAGACGAAAACTTGCTTACATTAGAGACTGATACTGCGTGGGCAGGATGTCACGAATTTTTCTGGGCAGTTAATGAGGTGTTGGGCGATGAAATGAGTATCAGTTACCGAGAGAAAGAGCCAGGAACTGTTATATTTCGCATTCATGACGAAGGAGAGTTCTTTACTCAAAAGTGTTGTGTGTATTCTTTTGGGGGCCCATTCGATGATTTGTATTATGACGATTTTGACAGCATTGAAGATGCCATACAAGAATGGTGTTTTAAAATGGAGGTCGAGAGAGGCGACAAATCAGAAGAAGAGATGATAGACTATATCAATGGATATGAATATGACGAAATGGATTCTTACGAAGATGCCATATTCGAAATCTATAAATACGCTATTGTATAGCAGCATCAATAACAATGGAGGGTGTGTCCCAATGGCACACCCTCCTTTCTTTTACATGGACAAGAGAGCCAAAGTCGTCCCGTATTATTGACAAGTTACCATATTTCTCCTAATAATATGGAATTATCAAAAAAAATGCTTATATTTGCAATAACAGAAGGTGATTCTGAGAACGAATAAATCTTTTTTAGGTTGAAATAGAGAATAATGAGTCTCTTTGATGATGTGCTAATGCTTGATTCTAAGGCATTTATGACCGTTTCTGATGGGGGGGGGTGTTCCGTAGGATACACTCTTGCCAATAGTGCATAAAAGATAGGGAGACATTCGACCTTTTTGGGGTCGGGTGCTTCCCTATCTTGTTTTTTGACTATCAAACATTAATAAACAATACTTAAAACTTAAATCTTATGGTAAAAAAACAACTGTTAAGTAACGATTATGCCAAGCCGGCAATAGTCGAAATTGCGGTACGAGCTGAGGCCGGATTCGCAGTGTCTTATGACACCCCACTCGAGAAACTCGAAGAGCAAGAAGCGGATGACGCGTTCTAACCCACAAACAAACCTGATTAAGAAATTAAAAACACACTACAAAATGAAAAAGACAATACTTTTGGGATTGGCAGCCGTAGCGGTATTCTTTACGGGCTGCGTTAAAGATCAAACAATCGACAATTTGGTTGATACTGATATCCAGCGTGGTGCTCTCGTTGAGAAGGGCTTGATATTCGAGGATGACACTCGTCTTGAGCGTGACGGCGTAAGCGGTAAGCTTTCGTGGAGCGAGGGCGACCAGATTCAGGTAGTACTCAAGGGTGAGGGTGGTGCACTTACTCTCGACTCACAGAAGTACACCGTTGACCACATCAACAACAAGGTTGCCGTACCTGAGAACACTGCTTATGTGCTCTACATGTCACCTAAGCCATCTATCAGCGGTGCAACTGCATCGTTCAACCTGCCTTACAATGTAACAAACCTTGCAAGCGCTGAGGCAATCTTCGATCAGAACCCTATGAAGGGTGTTGTTGAGGGCGAGTACATCGCTTTCAAGAACTTGCTTGGTTATATCAAGGTTCCTGTAAAGGGTGAGGGTAAGTTGCAGGGCGTTATCGTTCGTTCAACCTGCCGTACATCATCTGAGTTCCACCCAATCGCTCAGTCGGCATCTCTCGACCTTTCGAAGACCGTAGGTGAGAATGGTAACCTTAAGATGGCTACCAACAATGCTGCTTTCTCTTACTTGAAGTATACCTACAAGGAAGGTTTGGATATCACAAATGGTGAGGATCTCTATATCGCATTGCCTGCAGGCGAGTACGAGAATATGGGTCTTGTATTCATCACCGACAAGGGCTCGCATGCTGTCTATGCTAACAACAAGCACACTGTAACTCGTTCGGCTATCAAGCCTATTAGCGCATCTCACATCAATTTGGCTGCTCATACTCCTACAAATCCTGTTTCGTTGGCAGGCACTACAGGTAAGGCTTACGAGGACTACGCTCGTTGCTATATGGTTCCTCCAACAGCAGGTTCGTATGAGTTCCCTTGTATCTTGGCTGACGGCGTTGTTCTCAAGGGTGGTGTTACTGCCGAGATTAAGTGGGCTGAGGAGGCTGGTATGGTTTACGACTTGCACTACGATCCGGCAACCAACAAGATTTCGTTCAAGACCAATGGTAAGAAGGGTAACGCATTGGTTGTACTCACCAATGGTAATCAGGGTAATAATGCTATTATTTGGCACTGGCACATCTGGATTACCGATGCACCTAAGACCTTGAAGATTATGGGTTCGGGTAAGAATGCGAACGTTGCTTACTACTTGATGGATCGTGTATTAGGTGCAACTTGGGTTCCTACTTCTAATATCGAGACAACCTCTACCGTGACTCTTTCAAATCAGAATGTAGCATTCAACAACACAATTGCATTGGAGAATGCAAGCGATGCTTGTGGTGTTTACTTCCAGTATCAGAGCTGTAACCCACTCCCTCGTATCAAGAGCTTGGGCGACAAGACTAAGGAGAATATTTCAACTCTCCACAACACTCGTTGCGATGTAGCGTATGGTTTCTCGCAGTATAGCCAGTATTGGGCAACATCGGCAAGCGCAGCAAATATCTTTGCGTCTTCGTTCACCGAGGAGGGTCAGACGCTCTATGTTCACAATGGTATCACCTTGCCAAACTACGAGTACCGAGCAAATGAGGGTAATAAGGATCTTTGGAACTTGTCAAACATTATTAACCAGCAAGGCAAAACTTCACCAACAAGTGTGCTTGTTTCAGAGGGTAATTATCGTCTTTGGAATAGTATCAACAATAACGAGCACGATGAGATGATGAAGTACAAGACTGCTCACGATCCGTGCCCTCCAGGATATATTATGGAGAACTACTCTGTCCTCTATTGGTATGCTACCATAAGCGATGCCGTGAAGGCTAAGTTTGGCTATGCTCGTGCTGCTGAGGATGATGCTACCTACAAGTCGGGCTATAAGTTCTATGGTATGTATTACAATGACTGCAAGGATAAGGATGATAACGCTGTTCCTATGTATTGGCCTTGCGCAGGTAACAGAACATCGGGTATTACAGGCGTTGCCGGTCAGTATGCTAACTGCGGTTACATCTATGTTGTAAACACCAACAATACCAATACTTACACCGTTACAAAGGACAGTAAGACTTATACTGTAGGTAATGGTGGTGCAATGGCATTCGGTGAGATTGGAAACGGCTACACTGCACCAGGTCTTCTCAACCCAAGTCCAAGTAAGACTGTAAACGCTCAGGGCTACAATGTTCGTTGCCGTCGCGGTAAGTTCTAAACCCTAAACAATTAGGCAGTTACACGCCCGAGTGCCATTCCGTTGAATAGCACTCGGGTATCTGCCAAATAAAACAGAATTATCTACGAAAGGCCTATACGTCATTGCGAAGGAGCATAGCGACTGTGGCAATCTCCTATCGTAATGGTTGGTGGGAGATTCCCACGCTCGTTTCTCTCGCTCGGAATGACGATTAACTTTCACTAACACAAAGTAGATAATTCAAAGAGAAAATAACCCTCACAAACCAACCAAAAAAAACCGCCCATATATCTTAATATATATAGGTATAAAACTACACTTTGTATGAAAAGATTGTACTTCACACTTCTATGTGTTGTTCTATCTCTTTCGGGGTGTGTGCAACCTGATGACGGAGTAGACACTCCTGCAACACCAGGTCACACAACAATCAAAGCCACAACTGCACAACTCGAACTTACGCTTTCGCAGGAGGTCTTGGTGGGTAGCAACGACCACACTTGGTCGAAGGGCGCCTACATCGGGGCTTTCGGTAGCGAAGGTGGCAAGAATGCCAAGTACACCCTCTTCAACGACTACGACGGAGCGGTGGAGGGCCTATTCTACGGTGCAGAGTTGAAGGGCAACATCTACGCCTACTACCCTTACGACAAGGAGGCTACGGCAGAGGGCTCGAAGGTGGCTCTTACAATCCCCGACACTCAGACCTACGACGCTGACCTCGTAAAGCAGTTCGAGGCTAACAGCACTATCTTGGTCGCAAAATCTACCGACGAAAATGTGGCTCTTGGTCACCTCTATGGTTGCCTCGGCATCTCGATTAAGGGCAACTTCACCATCGAGTCAATCAAACTCACAAGCGCAAATCAGCCTCTCGCAGGCCGCATCGCTTTCGACTTCGAGAACGATATGGAGGCTTCGGCAGTGGCTCGTTCTCTCTATTCGCTCACACTCAACTGCGGTGAGGGCGTACAGACAAGCGAAGAGAACCCAGCAACGCTCTATGTGATGTTGCCACCAGCAACATACTCGGCATTGAGCATCGAGGTTACAACCTCGGATGGCATTATTTCGAAGCAACTCAATGGCTCGTATACCGTTAAGCGAGTTGTGGCGGCAACCTCGGAGGAGGCGTTGTCGAGCGGCACTATCGTGGCCGACTTTGCAGCCCTCACTCTCGGCGAGCAGAGCGAGGTATCGCCTCGTACCTGGAAGGCTGGCGCAGAGATTGGTATCTTCTCGGAGAACTCCAAGAATACCAAGTTCTCGCTCTCGGCATCGAGCGCAAACAAAGCAAAGGGAGAGTTCGTAGGTGCAGCAAGCACTGGCGCAGTGACCGCCTACTATCCATATAGCGCAAATGCAACCCTTGTGGATGGCGTTCTCACGCTCACCGCAAACGATACACAGCTCTACAACAGCGATTTGCTTGCACAGTTCGTCGACTCTACGCCATTTATGGTGGCGCAGGGCGAGGAGGGAGCCGACCTCTCGTTCGAGTATGTTATGGGCGTTGTGGGCGTGCGTGTAAGCGCAGATTTGAAGGTTAAGTATATAACCCTCTCTTCGGCAAAGCCTCTTGCAGGTAAGCTCTTGGTGGATACCGCCAATGGCTATGTTTGCAACGCTGCCGAGGTGGGCACAAAGAGCATCATCACCCTCGATGCAAGCGCCATCTTGCCAGAGACAACGATGGCCAATCCGTTGACATTCTATCTGACACTCCCTGCTGGCGAGTACGACGATTTGAACATTGCGGTGACAGCCGAGGATGGTAGCTCGTTGATAAAGAATGTCGGCGACAAGGTGGTTATCAACAAGATGAACCTCTCGACCCTCGCCGAGGATATTACATATCAGACTATCGACATCTCGCTCGAGGATGTGGAGTTTGCAAAGAGCGGTTGGGCGGCCGACGACTATGTCGCAGTCTACGACGCAACTCGTGGCAAGCTCATCAACTCGAATGTGCAGGTGAAGTCGGCATTCGATGCTCGCATCGTGGCTTCAGGTACTCCAGAGGAGACCTACAACCTCGTATACCCAGCGTCGGCCGTAACTTCGCTCGATAGCAAGGCCGTGGTGGAGTTCCCTGCAGTGCAGAACTACACTGCCGATGCAATCGATAAGGCAACCCAAATCTATGTAGGTCGTAGCGAGAATGGCAAGGGCGAGGTCTATCTCCTCTCGTCGATTCTTGGCGTAACCGTAACCTCGACATATGCCGATTGTAAGATTTCGTCGGTGACAGTCAATAGCAAGAGCTTGCCTTTGGCAGGTGTCGCAACCGTGGATATGAACTACGAGGAGCGCCCTGTGGCAACTCTGACAAAGGCGAAGAATAGTGTGCAACTCCTCTTTGCCGAGCCTTTGGTTTTGGCAAATGGCGAGAGTCGCACACTCTATATCGCAGTCCCTGCAGGTAGTTACCCTGCAGAGGATATCTCGGTGGCAATCAGCGCATCGTTGGGCGCAACCGCAACAACAAGCACATCGGCTATCGAAGCTATTCCAGCTTCGCTCAGCGAGATGGCAGTGTCGACCATTAAGTGTACAAACCTTTCGGCAGGCGAGAAGTACGCAAACTGCTTCGTTCTTCCGAACAAGAAGGGTTGGTATATGTTTGACGCTCGTTCGAAGGGTGGCTATACACACGATGAGGATGGTGGCGCTCTCATCACCGAGAACGCAATCGCTGGTACTCTCTTTGAGTTGAATAGCGGTATGATTTCGCAGGTGGGCATCTGCAACGAGGGCAAGAGCATCTCGTTCTACTACGACGGCTCGGTAGGTAACGCTTCGATTGCTACAATCGACGGCGGTATGGTCCTCTGGGCTTGGCACTTGTGGTGCCCTGGCGCAGGTCAGCCAAAGGATGTTGTCTTGGGCTCGAACACCTACTATGACCGCAACATCGGCGCATTGAAAGTTCCTACTTCGAAGGCCGAGATGGAGGCTATGACCGATGCAGACTTCCTCGCTTCGGGCGGTATGCTCTATCAGTGGGGCCGTCCATCGCCATTCCCTTACGCAAAGAACTACACCAACGAGGCGTGGGCTACTCGTTTGGGACAGTCGGGCGAGAACTCTCCAACCTACCACTACCCATCGGCAGATCTCATCACCGTAGGTGGTACAGGTGGTGCAGGAGGTGCAATTCCGGCATCTGTTATGAAGCGATTCACCAGCGGTGTTTCCCTGACTTTCTGGGCAACAAATGCTGCGGCTACAAAGTCGCCTCTCTACATCGGTTGTCAGACAAACGACACAACACATCGTCATTGGAATCAGGTCTGGAGTATGGACCCTTCGCACGCCGAAGCTTCGTGGAACTACTCTAACGAGAAGCACAAGCAGTACGATCCGTGTCCTTATGGCTATGAGTTGCCACTGACAGCAACTATCGTTGCCGACCTCATTGCGTTGAATACAGCAACACCTCCTACAGCGCACTTGGCTGCCGAGGGTAACTGCAAAGGTGGTTACTACATAGAGCGCGAAGGCGAGTTCTTGTGGCATGCCGTAAGCGGTTTGCGCCAATACTATGGTTTGTGGACAACTGTGAATAGCCCTAATGCCAATATTGCAGGAGCTACAACTAACGATTCGAAGCAGTTGTTCCTCTATTGGGGTAAGGGTGCTGGAGCACGCACTGTTAACACGGGTTCTTGGGCACCAGTAACTGCAATGGGAGTTCGTTGTATCAAAAAATAGATAATAGCGATATGAAAAAGATGATAAAGATTCTCCTTGCTGTAGTGCTTATTGTGGCGTGCGGCTGCCAAAAAGAGGAGATTATTACAAAAAATAGCGACCAAATCGTTATTGTTACCCCCGATGCTGGAGTTCACTCGTTCGGAGTGACCACACCAGGTGCGTGGAGCGTATCGATGGACGAGGCGTCGCAGGAGTGGTGCCACTTCGAGGGCCCAACCTCGGGCAATGGCGTGGGTGCCTTCACCGTGCGCTACGACGAGAACGCCTTCGATGGTGTGCGTCGTGGCTTGCGCCGTCAGGCTGTATTCACAGTTATTACAGGCGACGGCTTCACCTCGATAACCATCTACTTCCGCCAAAATGGTATCACACCAAAGGTGGAGTTCACCGAGAAGAGCTACAACTTCGACTACAACACTACGGAGTTCTTGTTGCCAGTGAATACCAACCTTTCGGTATTCGAGGCTGAAGATATGCACTACGAGGTGAAGGGCGAGTGGGTTACGAGCCACTATATGACAGTAAATGGAGCAGAGATTCACCTCTCGACCGATGTGAACAACGGCGAGGAGGCTCGTGTTGCCGAGGTTGAGGTATCTTACACCGATGCGTGGGGCGACACCTTCCGTTCGACTACAACCGTCGTGCAGAAGAGCAAGCCTGTTGCTCCAGAGCAGTTTGAAACTTTAAAGACAGAGGAGGAAGATGATGAGTTCTAATATAAAGCATATGGCAGTCGTTTTCGGTGCGATGATGGCTGCAACACTCCTCTCTGCCTGCGGAACAAAGCTTGTTGAGGGCGACACCCCTCTCAAGGTGGAGAGCGAGTCGGCAGAGTTTGTCAACAACTTCAAGTTGTTGAGTTGGAATATTCAGGATGGTATGTGGTGCGACCAGTTCGACGACTATGTAAACTTCGTTGCCTACATCAACGAGATTAACCCCGATGTCTTCTGTATTCAGGAGGCAGCCAGCCATTGGGACATCGACGGCAAGAACCTCTCGCACTATAGTCGCTACCTCCCTTATCCCGACCAGAAGAATGTGGAATCGAAGTGGGACAACCCTTCGGGATGGGTAGCTCTTGCTAAGCGTTGGGGACACCAATATGTCGTAATGGGCCCTTACAAGGATAACTACCCTGTGGTTATCACTTCGAAGTACCCTATCGAGATTATCGAGCGCCTGCGTGGCGACGAGAATACCACAGTTTCGCACGGTGCATTATACGCAAAGGTTCATTTCACCGACGACATCTCGGTAAATCTCGTAAACCTTCACTTGCAGCCAGACAATATCGCTAACGCAAGTAATTTCCGTATGAACGAGATTAACTTCTACCTCTCGAAGACCATCAACTCGAAGGAGCACTATCGTGATGAGCATTGGTTGATGATGGGTGACTTCAATAGTAATGTCGGCAAGAATGTCGATGTTGAGGTACGCAAGAACTCGTACTACGATTTGTGGGCCGAGATGAATAGCTACAACAAGTCGTATATCGACTTCATCTACGGCACCGAGTCGATGCGTAAGTCACTCAAGTCGATTGACTTCCTCTATGGTTTTGCACATGTGGATAAGATTATGTACTCGCCAAATGGTGTGGCCATCAACAATGGCGTGGGCGTTTGGAGGTACTCGGATCACTACCCAGTATTAGCAGAATTTTCTCTCTACGAATAACCATCAAAATAGCGTATAAAAATGGGACAAATTCTAAATAAATTAAACTCCAAGGTTTGTATGCCGTTGATGGTGTTGCTGTTGCTCTTGTGTGTGGCACCTACGGCTATGGCACAGAGTAAGATTACGATTTCGGGTACGATTACCGATGCCTCGAACAAGCAGCCTCTCATCGGAGCTACCGTATCGGTCGAGGGCACAGCAATCGGTACATCGACCGATTTGAATGGTAAGTATACCTTGCAGGTGCCACCAACAGGTGTGTTGGAGATTCAATACCTTGGTTATACAGCGAAGAAGGAGAAGATCAACTCTCGCACAACTATAAATATTGCCCTCTCGCCCGACAATGTCAAGGTGGAGGAGGTTGTCGTAATCGGATATGGTGCCGTTGCAAAGAGCGACCTCACCGGTTCGGTAACAAATGTGAAGATGTCGGAGATTGCCGACGCTCCTGTGACCTCGGTCGACCAGGCATTGCAGGGTCGTATTGCAGGTGCCGACATTATGTCAACCACAGGTGAGCCAGGTGCTTCGACCTCTATTCGTATCCGTGGTACTCGTTCAATCACTGCATCGAATGAGCCTCTGATTGTGGTCGATGGCGTGATGGATGGCGTGTCGGACTTGGGCGATATCAACCCTGCCGACATCAAGTCTATCTCGGTGTTGAAGGATGCCTCTTCGACCGCTATCTATGGTGCAAGAGGTGCAAACGGTGTAATCATCGTGACAACAAAAGGTGGTAGCGACTCGGGCGCAAAGCCTCGTATTACATTCAAGGCCGATGTCGGCTTCTCGCAGTTGCCTCGCAAGCTCGATGTTATGAATGCAACGGAGTTTGCTCGCTACCGCAACGATGTATACTATATGATGAACAACTCATCGTACATCAATCGCCCAGAGTCAAGCTACCAGTATCCAAACCCAGAGATCTATGGTAAGGGTACCGACTGGCAGGATGTGGTTACTCGCACAGGTATGTATCAGAACTACAACATGAGCGTATCGGGCGGAACAAAGAAGTATAACTACTTTGCATCGTTCGGCTACCACAACAATCAGGGTATCGTCATCCGCTCGGGTTTGGAGCGATATACAGGTCGTCTCAACGCATCGTACGAGTTGTTCAAGTGGTTGCGATTCGGCATCAACTTCAGCTATGAGTATCGCTACAACGACAACAACAAGGTCACTATCGGTGGTGTGAACTACTGGAATGGTGCTATCTTCTTGAACCCGATGCAGAAGCCTACCGATACGGTGAATATCCTTTGGGGTACAGGTTTCGATGGCGGTCAGCCATACAATAGCCCTTATATGGATGCACACCTCATCACCAACGAGGCGGTTCGTAAGATGTGTACCGTGTCGCCAAATGTCAACATTACATTGGCCAAGGGCTTGACCTTCCGTTCACGATTCAACTACTATGTCTTCCAGCGACACAACTATGAGTTCTATCCGTCGACTCGTCCGACCTATGCAGCCATCAATCAGGGTGCTGTAGCATATCGTGCCGAGACCGACGAGTATCGACTCACCAACGAGAACACCTTGACCTTCAAGCGCACATTCCGCCGCTTGCACGCTGTCGACTTGATGGCAGGTTTCACTGTCGAGAAGTTCAAGCAGAACAACTTCTCGTTGAAGGGTACTGGCTACTTGAGCGACGACATCAAGTGGAACAATATGACGGCTATTCCAGACAAGAATAACCTCGTGCCATCATCTTCGCTTAACGAGCGTACTCGCAACTCGTTCCTCGGTCGTTTCAACTACAACTACAAGAAGCGCTACTACTTCACATTTACGGCTCGTGTCGATGGTTCGTCGAACTTCGCCGCAAATAACAAGTATGCATTCTTCCCTTCGGGTGCCTTCAAGTGGATGATCTCGAAGGAGCCATTTATGAAGAAGGCTCATTGGATTGACGATCTCTCGTTGCGACTCAGTGCGGGTATGTCGGGTAACGATGCTATCTCGTACTATCGTTCGATGGAGGCGTTGAGCTGTACCACTAGCGGTTACCTCTTCGGCTCAAATCAGCCATTGGCGGTATATCCATCTCGCTTGGAGAGTAAGGATCTCACTTGGGAGAAGACCGCAATGTACAACGCAGCAATCGACTTTGCGGTGTTGAAGAACCGCTTGGAGTTCTCGCTCGAGGCCTACTACTCGAAGACTACCGACCTGTTGCTCTCGGTGCAGTTGCCTACGCAGACTGGTTTCTCGTCTCGCTACACCAATATCGGTGCGACCGAGAATAAGGGTGTTGAGTTCAGTGTCACTTCGCACAACTTCAAAAACAAGAATTTCAGCTGGAACACAACCCTTACCATTGCTCACAACCGACAGAAGGTGCTCGACACTGGCTCGAACGACTTTATTGCAGCCTACTCGACACCTACGAACAACTCCTATATGATGTACGGATATGTAAATGGCTATCCGCTCAATGCATTGTGGGGCTTCAAGTTCGCTGGTGTATGGCACACACAGGATCAGATTGACCGCAACAAGGAGACCAAGGCCTATGTATCTCGTGCATCGAACACCTACAAGCCTGGTTATGCATACTATGTCGACACCAACCACGATGGTACTTTGAACGAAGATGACCTCGTATACCTCGGTTCGGCCGACCCTATCATCTACGGTGGTTTGCAGAACACCTTCCACATCTACAAGTTCCGTGTGAGCGTATTCTTCAACTACTCGCTTGGAGGTAAGATCTACAACCTCTCGGAGTTGTGGATGTCGGGTAGCTCCTACACCAACCAGTATCGCTATATGCTCGATGCTTGGCATCCGGTACGAAACCCAGAGTCGAACATCCCAGCGGCATACTACAACGACGAGTTGCCAAGCTCACGAATGGTCTACGATGCTTCGTACATCCGTCTGAAGAACATCTCGTTGGGCTACACCTTCGATTTGCGTAATAAGACCAAGCACCTGCGTGACATCACCGTTAGTGCAAGTGCCGAGAATATCTTCTTGTGGAAGAACTATAACGGATACGACCCTGATGTCTCGACAAATGCGAGCGGTTCGACAATCCGCCGTATGGACAATGGTGCATATCCAAAGGCACGAACCTTTATCTTCAGTGTTCAGATTCGTTACTAACCTTCAAAGATGCAAAGAAAGATGAAAAAGTTTAAGCTTTATATTATCAAAAATGTAGTTGTTGCGCTCTCTGTATTGGCGCTCTTCTCCGCTTGTACTTTGGAGGAAGATATGCAGTCGAACTATCAGACTCAGACATACTACAAATCATATGCACAGTGCGTAACGGGCTTGAATGGTTGCTATGCTCCATTCCGCTCGATATACAATGGTACATTTATGCTCGCCGTAGAGGCCGTTTCGGATCTTATGTATTGCGACTCGGGTACCTACGATGCAATCCTCGACATCTCGCCAGCGAACCCTCGTTTCGGTAAGACGATGTGGACACAGGGCTACCTCGGTGTTATGCGATGCAACAATGTCATCGCCGCAATCGAGCGTGCCTTTGCCGAGGGCTATATCAAGGAGGAGGAGTACAATGCTTTGAAGGCCGAGGGTGCGGCTTTGCGAGGTATGTACTACTACCTGCTCACCTCGTTCTTTGGCGATGTTCCGTTCTACACCACTCCGGTCGAGACTATGGAGGATCAGGATCGTGTTGCCAAGATTCCTCGTATGTCGGCAATCGAGACTCGTGGCTATATTGTCGACGAGTTGCTCGACCTCTTGGCAAAGCCAGGCGTGAAGCAGGAGCGTACCTACGAGGCCGTTACAGGCGAGGACTATCGAATGGGTGCAGCATTCGGTTGGATGGTATGCGCAAAACTTGCGATGTGGAATGGCTCGAAGGATGCAACGGGCAACACCGCTTGGTGGGACAAGGCGTTGACCGCAATCGGCCACCTCGAGACTATCTATGGCGACTTGAACCAATATCCTATTTCGGATATTCGTTACCGCAACAAGTATACTCGAGAGTCTATTTTCGAAATTGCGAACCTCTACGATGAGGATGGCTTGAAGGTATATGGCAATGTTGCCTGCTTCTTCACCCCAACCCGTTCTACACAGGACGACGACACCGTATTGGAGGGTCAGACCGCTGCAACCTACTACGACGGCTTGGTTATCGAGGAGTTGGGCACACAGGCTCGTACCTACACCGCATTCCGTCCTAACCGCTACTTCTACGAGCAGTTGCAGCTCTTTACCGAGTACGACAAGCTCGACGAGAATAGCGTAGAGTTTGCAAGTGGCGTGTTCGACCACCGCTCGAAGATCAATATGGCTTGGGGCTACAAGTCGCTTAATGAGGTGAACAACAACCTCGAGTGGCAGTGGTTTGGCAAGACCACCAAGATGACCAACCAGAGCCGTCCGTGGATGGGCGACAAGTTCTGGTGTCCGAATATGCAGTCTACAGCCGACGGTAACAACTACAAGGTCTTCCGCTATGCTGGAGCGTTGATTATGGCGGCAGAGTGCCACCTCGAGAAGGGCGATCGCAATATGGCGGTTGAGTATCTCAATCGTGTTCGTCGTCGTGCAGGTCTCGGTGGCTTGAACCCAGCCAACTTCAAGAGCTCGGCAGCCCTTATGGACGAGATTCAGAAGGAGCACGGTCGTGAGCTTGTGGGCGAGTTCCAGCGTAAGTTCGAGTTGGTGCGTTGGGGTATCTGGTTCGACCAGGTCTACAACTGCAACGACCTCTCAAAGCTCAAGAACTTGATGTTGCCTTGCCACGAGTACTACCCAATCCCTGATAAGGAGGTAGCACTTTCGGGTGGTGTTTTGACCAACGAGGCTTACGAAAAGTACCAAATGTAATACTCTAACGGATTTGTAAACTATGAAACAAACTCTTAAATATTTAACATCTATTTTAGCGATCTTGGCTCTCTTTTCGAGCTGCAATCGTGAATTCGAGTGGGAAGGTTTCGGTGTAAACAACGACGACTCCGATGAGCATTGCATCAGCCTCGAGAAGGATAGCGAAGGTTCGACCCGCATCTCGGTATATTCGGATAGTGCGTGGACAGCCGAGTTGGAGAATGACATCGACTGGGCAACCATCTCCAATACGAGCGGCAATGGCAATGGATATATCCTCTTCAACTATAAGACCAATCGTGACGCTATTCGTCGTGCGTTTGTGCTTGTTCACAGCAAGGGCGAGACCAAGCGTATTATGATTGTGCAGAAGGGTGACGACATCGTATTCCGCTTCCGTGCCGAGGATGGCGATATGATTATCGAGAAGGAGGCTACAACCTACTACCTCGCACTCGATGCCAACATCTCGAACGACCTCTACCAGCATGTCGTGCTCGACGAGGTTCAGTACAATGGCGAGGAGGGCTGGATTAGCGATGTGAAGATGGAGGGCGAGCAGCTCGCACTCAATGTTGCGGCCAACGACACCGAGAAGGAGCGCTCGGCTCGCTTGGGTATCACCTTCACCGACCCTCACACCAAACTCGTCTATGGCCCTTCGTATGTTAATATCACCCAGACCACCACTTCGTCTATCGAGATCACTTGGGAGGCACTCCTCGCTCGCTACGAGGCTGCCACCGATCGCAATAGTGATGGTAGCTGGACAATCACAACCGAGGGTGAAGAGGAGGCGAACGGAATTAAGATTTCGGGCGTAAGCGTCAGCTTCCCAGAGAACACTAACGCTGCTATGAATGCGCAGAGTTCGTGGTCGGGTAGTAGCTTTGCAGTGACCGACACCTACAACAACGATGCTACGAACTACTTCGTGAGCAAGGATGGCGCATACTCGATGCTTCTCCGTATGGATACTGCCAAGGATAACATCCTTGCACAGTACTCGAAGGCGCAGATTAGAGTGAATGGCGCCAAGTTGCGCAAGTTGGGCGAGGGTCGCTATATGCTTGCCGACATCCGCTCTCGCAATATCGTCTCGATTGTTACAGGCTCGGAGCAGGATGTTCCAGCGGTGGAGCGCACCATTTCGGAGCTTTCGAGCAATGACTACTACCGCATCGTAACCTTGAAGGATGTGGAGTTGGTCTACAACAAGGGTGCATTCTACAACACTACTGATGGTTATCGCTACGCTTGCGACTACTATCCAACAATGTTGCGTGACAAGGATGGCAATACCATCTATATGATGTTCAACTACGCCTCGGCATACTGGGTGCGTAACGGCAAGGAGGCACCTTGCGGCTCGGGCGATGTGAAGGGTATCATCACCTACGAGACCTCGCCTCGCTATGGCTCGAATCCGAATATCGTCGATGGTGTAAGCTCGGGCAATGGCTCGATGGGCGCATTCGTTATCCGTCCGTACAACGAGGGCTGCTTAATGTTCAACTATGACGAGCAGGAGAACTTCTCGGCAACACATACCGAGTGGTGCTGGAACGACTCGAACCTCCTACTCGAGGGCAATGCCGCATTGGCAAAGGTCGGCGAGGGTAAGGTGTACCACGAGATGGATGTTAAGCCAGTTTTGGGTCCTAACTTCAACGGTTTGACCTACTCGACCTCTTCGACAGGTACGCAGATTGCAAACGCTTCGTGCGCATTCTCGTCGAACTGGTGCGATGAGGAGGGCAACCTCAAGGGTGTAATCTTCGAGTTCAATGCAACAACTTTGGGTGCAGGTGCATCGTTGAATATTGCATACTGGGCCGGCTCGCAGGCCACTTCGGGTGTTGGTGTCAACTTCCCTGCAAATTGGAAGTTGGAGTACTCGATAGATGGCGTGACCTACACCGCAATCGAGGGTTCGGAGATAGACATCCACCCATTCGTTTGGTGGACTTCGTCTTGCCCAACCTTTGCAACCCACGGTTTGGCACAGCGTTCGTTCCTATTGCCAGCCGAGTTGAGCGGTGCGAAGAAGGCATACTTGCGTCTCGCTCCATACAACAACCTTTGTGCATCGTTGACAGACCCAGAGGGCGGCACATTCTCGTCGAAGTCCTCCGCTACAGGTCTCTACCTTGCAGCAGTAACAATCAAGTATAATAAGTAATCAGTATTGGCTATGAAAAGCATATTTAAAAGATTACTCTCAATTGCCATTATCGCCTCGGCCGCACTCTTTGTTGCATGCGAGATAGACGAGGGCGATAAGGTATACACACCAGAATTGGGTGCCGTCGATGAGGATAACATCTTCACCGTCGACTATAAGGGTGGCAACCAGGTTATCGATGTCTTCGCCTCGCAGCCTTACACCGTTGAGGTTGTCAAGGGTAACAACTGGATTCGCCTCGGCACCGAGGAGAGCGATCTCCGTCATCAGACCCTCTCGCTTTCGGGCGACGGCTCGTTCATCGCAGCCTACCATCGCAACGAGGGCACTCGCCGTATGGGTATCATCACCCTCTCGGCCGAGAATCGTGTAGACTCGATATTTATCAAGCAGACAGGTCGCACAAGTAGCACTCTCGAGGTGTCGAATCGTTCGATGCTCGTAGAGTATCAGGGTGGCCAGTGCTCGACATTGTTGAAGAGTAGCGTCGACTTCGACGACCTCAAAATCGACATCGACTATGGCGAGGAGGCGACCTCGAATTGGATCTCGAATATCGAGTGTGTGAACAACACCTTGAATTTCGATGTCGATCCAAATCCTAACGCAAAGAGTGTTCGCAAGGCGACTGTTCGTTTCTCCTACACCGACGACTGGGCAGAGACCATCTCGACCGAGATTGTGGTGACCCAGGACAAGGAGGTGAGCATCACCGAGAACATCCTCTCGTTTGCCGAGATGCGCCAGAAGGGCGAGCGTGACATCGTCGAGGATGTCTGCATCGAGGGATATGTTGTGAGTGACCCTACCTATGGTAATGCAGGTCCTAACACCCCTATCACTTCGATGCGTATCGACTACACCGGTACCAAGCGTATCGTCTACCTCGAGAGCTTGGATGGCCGCTATGGCTTTATGGTGGAGTTCAAGGCCGAGAAGGATAATATCTTGAAGCGTTACGACAAGGTGCGCCTCAACCTCAATGGTTGCTATTTCGGCAAGGAGGGTAGCTCGAATGTTGCCGACAAGGATCCTATCCGCTACTACATCAATGAGATTACTGCGGCGAATATCCTCTCGGTGGAGTCGGGCTCGGATTCGACAATTCCTCACAAGGAGAAGTTCTTCCACGAGCTTACCGACGAGGATGTCTATACCTATGTGACTCTCAAGGATTGCGAGTTCCCAATCAAAAAGGGCCCTCTCACTCCGCTCAACGAGGGTTATACTGGCGGTGGCGTGGCTACTATCTTTACGGCTAACCGCATCAGCCAGTACCCATTGCTCGTTCGTGACTCGCACGGAAATTCGTTCTATACCGTTACCAATACCACCTGTACATATCGTCGTACGGGCGAGAAGTTGCCTTATGGTAGTGGAACACTCTCGGGTGTGATTGTTCACGAGGCTTGCGACCGTCTCGAGTGGGATAGCGCAAAGCAAGCCGAGATGGTGGCCGAGGGTTACTCTCTCGACCAGATCTACAATCTCGGCAATATCGGTCGCTATCAGATTCGTCACCAGTCGCAGAGCGATATCGCTATGGCATCGGATATCACCGCAGCAAATACCACAGTCATTTGTGAATTTGCGTACTACAACAAGGATCGCACCGACTGCGCAGTGAATGTCGACCCATACTACAAGATGTACTATCCGCAGTATAACTCGGCTGCTACGGCTACACTCTCGCACTCGTCGGAATCTACCGTATCGGGTGCTTCTGCGTGGTACTTCCTCGGCGACTCGAAGAATACACAGGCCGTAGGTAGTGGTGTTGTCGATGCAAATGGAGTGAAGGTCGATGGCAAGCAGATTAGCAGTGCCGAGAATAGCAGTGCTGGCTCTCGTGGTACTATCGACGCATCGTATGGTTGTGCTTGGACAGCATCGAAGTGGATTAATGGCTCTTCGTACCACTACTGGTTGGTAGAGTTCTCTACCGCTTCGGCTTTGGGCTCGCATCTCTCGATGCAGTTTGCCGCTTGCAACCTCGGAATTGGCGCACCTCGCTACTGGAATGTGGAGTGGTCGACCGACAAGTCGAAGTGGACAAAGGCTGCCGAGTATACCGTGCCCGATGTGGCGCAGTGGAGCTACACTGCATATTGGCAGTTGTGCGGCTACAAGCACATAAACATTGAGTTGCCAGACGAGTTGTTCGGTCAGGAGAAGGTCTATATCCGACTTATCCCGAACTCGGGTCTTGCAGGCGAGACTATGAGCTACGATGGTGGCATTGCAGCCGACAAGTCGAGCGGCTTGGCTTACCTCACTGTTCGTTACACAAAGTAGCAAGTAAACTATAATAAGAGCATTAATATGAAGAGATTTATTTTATCAGTTATAGCTGTGGCATCGGTTGTTCTTGCAACCGATGCACAGACTGTCATCTCCTACGAAAAGCCATCGAACAAGGAACTGAAGACGGCAGTTAAGACCGTACTCAAAAGTACCTCTTGCTGCGATGCAGACCAGACATCTCGCCTCGAGGCTATGAACGTTATCCAGCGCGAGATGAACAATTTCAGCACCGAGGATTGGAAAAATTTCTACAACTGCTGGGATTGGGTTAAGGTAGATGATTTGGAGTTGCAGGGTACCCTCTACTTCTATCGCCAAGCCTTCAACAAGGTGCGCAACGAGATCAAGAAGACTAAGGTTGCGCCAGGTACCGTTGTCCTTTGGAATCTCTACAATATGGGCTACATCGTAAAGACCCCGAAGCAGACCTTCGGTATCGACATCGTACACAAGCACATCGAGGAGATTGCCAAAGAGTTGGATTTTGTGTTGGTAACCCATAAGCACGGCGACCACTGCGATAAGCACGCTCAAAATCAGCTCGCCTTGGGTGAGTCGAAGATTATTGCGGGCTTCAAGTTGAGCAAGCCTGTTGTTTGGCAGGGTAAACTTCTCGATTGGGAGTATGTTGACGAGGTCGATCGCATCAAGATTGGCGACATCTCGATTAACTGCAAGCGCGTAGACCACAACAAGAACGAGTGGGGCAAGAAGTTTGTCACCACCTACGAGATCGACTGCGGTGCAGAGTCGGGCAATGTTGTGATTTTCCATACGGGCGATGCTCACAATTACGAGCAGCTCGAGGTGGAGAAGCGTCCAGACCTCTTCATCTTCCACTCGGCTGTGGGTCTCCGCATTCAGAATGCAATCGATAAGATTAACCCTCAGTATGCCATCTTCTCGCACGCTTGGGAGCTGGGTCACAGCGTAGTGAAGTGGCGTTGGACAATCGACGATCTGTTGAAGATCTCGGGTAAGATTACGGGCTTCGACAAGAATCGCATCCTCCTACCAACTTGGGGCGATAAGATTGTCTACACAAAGGCCACACAAACCGCTTCGGGTAAATAATAAACAAATCAAAAGCAACTAGAAATATGAAGTTGAAGAGCATCTTGTGTGCATTGGTTCTGCTCTGCCTCTCGCAGCCACTCTGCGCTAAAGCGCCGAAGGATAAGACCAAGCCTGCGACAATCCGTTTTATGGACTTCAATATCGCTGACGGAATGTGGTGGGATCAGTTCAACAACTACGACCGCTTTGTGCAGTGGATGCAGGCTCAAAAGATAGATATCTTTGCCGTGTGCGAGGCTGCAACCCATTGGGATAAGAACAAGAAGAATGTGCCGAAGAACGATGAGGTACGCTACCTTCCAGGCAAATGGGACGAGCTGGCAGCTCGATGGGGCCATAGCTATACGGCATTAGGAGCCTATCAGGACAACTATCCAGTGGCTGTGACTTCGCGCTATCCAATAGATTTTGTCCACCCTATAGGCGGCAAGAATATATCGCACGGAGCTCTGCACGTTAAGATTCTCGGTGTGAACTATGTGGTGCTGCACCTCTGGCCTCAAGCTTGGCACAAGGATGACAAAACTCGCACCAAGGGCAGTGGCGGCGACGGATATCGCCTGGAGGAGATTCAGTACATTATGGATCAGACCATTCTTAACCCCGAATATGCCAACGAGAAGCATTGGGTGATGACGGGCGACTTCAACTCGCGCTCTCCAAAGGATAATGAGTTCTATGCCGAGATTCACCGCAAGAAACCTCGTACATTCAACAACGATGTGCACAATGCAGTGCTCAAGGTCTATCCTCACGACGCCATCTTCGACAAGAATCCATCGGAGTTCCAATCTTCGACTCGAGGCAAGGCTCGCATCGACTATATCTACTGCACGAAGAAGATATATTCGGCCATCAAGAAGGCCTATACGATTCGTGACGACTTTGTCCGCACCTCATCGGATCACTGTCCGCTGGTTATGGAGTTCAAATCGCCGAAGAGATAACTAGTACACAGTTATAAAGCCCTACAAAAGGAGGAAGATCTTCCTCCTTTTGTATCCAGAGCCTGATTAATCAGACCGTTCCTCGAGGATTTGGCAAAAATTTGGGCGTTAAGATACATTATTCCCGATCCAGAAACTCCCACTCTCAACTTAAAAGATTAGTTTGATTGATTTACATATCTTCCAAAGTCAAACACATCTGCTCAATGTTGTACTTTGGCATAATCTTATTTTTAAGGTGTTCTACTTTCTCCGAGAGAAGTTCGGGTTTGAACTCTTTGCGTTGGCGTTTCACCTCAACTGCAACTGCCTGATTTTTCTCTAAACGCAAAGCGACAATGTCTATATCATTTTGTTCTTTACCCTTCTTTGCCTCCCAATACGAACCGATGTCACGGTATTGATGACTCTCTACGAATTGCTGTTTGAAATACTCCTCCAATGTTTTGCCTGAGTAGGTGGTATAATCCTCTAAGATAATTCTCTCAACCACCTCAAATTGATTCATCTCAACAAGGGTGCGATTTCCCTCAAAGTAACGGAACCAGAAACGCAAGAACATATCCGATATTTCATATCTAACAGTTTGTGTTCCCTTCTTTGCGAGTATTGGACGCATCTTCTTGATAACCTCATAGGTTTCCTCCAACTTTTTGAGTTGACCTCCGATACTCTTCTCTCCGAGCAAGGTGGCGATTTCGGATTGAGTGTTTCTTCCGTTGGATATTGCGTCCAAGATTGAGAAGTAAGTGCCATACTGCTTGCCGAACTCATCGACCAAGAGGTTCTTTCCCTCATCTTTGAATGGAGAGTCGGCATCGCATACTGCGTGGATAATCTTCTCTACCGACAACGCTTTGGCATCTACCAACAACTCTACATACTTTGGAATTCCTCCAGTTACGGTGTATAGTGCCAGTAGGTCATCGTTTGTGTATTCAGGATTATTGTCCGCCATTATCTGCTTCAACACAGAAAGAGAGAACGGATTGAGTTTCAACAATACATCGGCACGACCAAACAGAGGTTCGTGGTAGTGCTGAAATATCTTGGTCATCAACGAATAGACTGAACCGCTAACAATGAAATTGATGTGCGTTTTAAGGCGGTACTGATCCCAATGATTCTGAATGTCGCTATATACGCTCGAATTTACATTGAAGAACTCCTGAAATTCGTCAATCACAAGGGTAAACTTTTTTGTTTCGCCCTGTTGCATCAAAAACACAAACACATCTTGGAAAGATGTCATCGGCGGAACAAATACGCCCAACTTCGAAGCAATCTCCTTGCAATATCCAGCGCAGAGCGATGCCTCATTCTTTCGGCCAACGAAGAGGTAGATAAATGGTTCATCGCCCATCGCACGACCAATAAGAGAGGTCTTACCAATACGCCTACGACCTGTAACCACCGTCAATCGTGAATGGTCATTGTATGACGACTCTCGTACCTCTTTGAGTTTTGCAATCTCGTGTTCTCTGTTGTAGAATTTCATATTTTTCTTTGCTTTTATTACAGCCGTAAATTTTACCGCCATAACAAAAGTAGTGGTAATTTTCGGAATTAGCAAATAATTCACCAGAAATTTCACATTCTTTGTCGAAATGAAAAGGGAGCGACATAGAATCGCTCCCAGTTAAAACTGTTCCTTTGTGGAGGGGAAGGATTATTATTTGCAAATAAATTATAATATAATTTTTATTTTTTGTTGCTCCTCTTAAAAAAGCGAAATTTTGGACATTTTTTTTAGACCGCTTTCGGGGCGTTTTTTGGACCACCTTTTTCAAAGTGGTGACCAAAAGTGACCATTTTTGAGGTTTTGAAAAGAAGAAACCCCCGTAGAAGTTGTTCTACGAGGGTTTTCAGTACCCAGAGCCGGGGTCGAACCGGCACAGGGGTGAACCTACTGGTGTTTGAGACCAGCGCGTCTACCGATTCCGCCATCTGGGCTTCTGCCGAGCTCTTTCGAGCGTTTCAGCGGTGCAAAGGTATAAATAATTTTTTGATTTACAACTCAAACCACAAAATTTTCGCAATTTTTTTCTTTTTCGATGGCAACTTTACCGTTTTTGCGATTTGTAAACGGCCTCTTTTTTGTCGATTTCAATCTAATAAGATTGGGTGTAACGCGGATCTACTAACAAATTTATAATTTGTAATTTAACTTTTTATTCTTAACTTTGTCTTTAGATAAACGACTAACCAACCTGAAACATATGGGATTAAAGATATATTCTTCGACCCTTGACCTTAACGACGGGCTCGTGAGTGCTGTTGCAACAAGGCTAAAAGAGATTCCGACTGACGGAGTCTGTGGCGTTGTTTTTTGTGGCACAAGCGAAGAGATGGAGTATCACTCGCTGCTTGATAGCCTCAAGAATGCAGTTCACGAATCGTTGGGGCGACAGATTCCCATAACCCTTATCCCACAATACCTCTTACCTCAGGGCGGACTTTCGCTCGACATCTATGTGCTTGATGGAGCTTCATCGGCTCGCTTTGATGTGCGCGATGGCGTATGCTATGGCGTTATCGAAGGGGAGCAGGAGCGTATGCTCTTCATCGAGGGTGTGCCCGCCTCTGACTTTGCGGTATCGGTTGCCGAGCAGAGTCACGAGGTTTTCACCAAGCTCGATTCGATACTCTCGGAGTATGGATACGGGGTTGATGACATCGTGCGACAGTGGAACTACATCGGCAACATCGTGGCGTGCCGCGAGGGCAAGCAGAACTATCAGGAGTTCAACGATGCCCGCTCACGCTACTACGCTAATGGTGCGTGGAGCAAGGGCTATCCCGCTGCCACAGGTATCGGCTCGATGGATGGCATCGTGGTGGGCTGCATAGCCTTCAAGAGGGCTGATGGCGTGGGTGTCTACCCAATCGACAACCCACTGCAGGTGGCGGCGCACATCTACTCGAAGAGGGTGCTGATAGACGATGCGGTGGATGCCGTGAAGAGCACACCGAAGTTCGAGCGCGCGAAGCTCATCGAGACTGAGCGTGGTGCCATCTGCTTTGTATCGGGCACAGCGGCCATTCGTGGCGAGGAGAGCGTCGACGCCTCGTCGGCAAAGATGCAGACTGTGCGCACGATTGAGAATATCGAGTACCTGGTGTCGAAGGAGAACTTGGAGCGTTTCGGCAGCAAGCCTTACGACCTTAAGTGCGTCTACCTTCAGGTCTACATCAAGCACGAAGAGGATTACGCCGATGTGCGTAAGGTGGTCGAGGAGCACTATCCGCAGGTGGCGGTGGTCTACTCTCTGGCGGATGTCTGCCGCAGCGAGTTATTAGTTGAAATAGAGGGAATATTAATTTCGTAATAAAATGAAAAAGTTTCTGATTATCGCACTCTGTCTGCTCTCTACGGCTATGCAGGCAGCAGCTTCGAGCAGATGCTCGGACGAGGTATTTTTGAGGAGACTCTATCTGACTGTGACGGGCGCATTGCCAACCACGCAGCAGACGGTGAAGTTCCTCGACAGCAAGGATGCCAACAAGCGCGAGAAGCTCGTAAACCAAGTTATTGAGAGTGAACTTGCGCTCAAGTATATGCAGATGCGCTGGGGCGACATCCTGCGTATCAAGTCGGAGTTCCCGAGCAACCTGTGGCCTAATGGCGTGCAGGCCTACAACCGATGGGTCTACGAGCAGTTGCTCAACAATGTGCCTTACAACAAGATGGTGCACGACTTGATCATCTCGCAGGGTAGTAACTTCCGTGCCCCTGCGGTGAACTTCTATCGTGGATTCCAGAAGCGTTCGCCCGAGAATGTCTATGCCAACATAAACCTTCTCTTCCTGGGCAACCGCAACTGCAAGGATAATGGCTACCTCTGCTTCTCGCAGGTGTCGTTCAAGTCGACCAAGGAGTGGAAGGAGGAGATCATCTATCTCGACATCCACCGCAACCTCCCTTGGCAGACCATCAAGCTGGAGGATGGCACACACCTTGTGCCGAAGCCAAACACCGATTGGCGTAAGGAGTATGTCAATTGGCTCACCTCGCCAAAGAATCGTCGCTTTGCCGAGGTTATGGTCAACAGAATGTGGTATTGGCTCTTCGGCAAGGGTATTGTTCACGAGCCGGATGATTGGCGTGCCGACAACCTTCCGTCTAATCCTGCGTTGTTGAAGGAGTACACCGACTACTTCGTCAGCAATGGCTACGATATGCGTAAGCTGATGAAGAAGATGCTCCTCTCGGAGCAGTTCAACTCGAAGGCGGCACCTGAGGGCTTCTATGAGCCACAGCGACTCCCTGCCGAGGTTATTGTCGATGCTTTGGCATCGGTGACAGGCATCTGGAGCACCTACAGCAGTCGTGTGCCTGAGCCATTCACCTTCTATCCGCAGCGCACACGCTCGACTCATCTGGGCGATGCCACCGTATCGTCGAGCGAGTTGGAGCTCTTTGGTAAGGTGTCGCGCGATGTCTCGCTGGAGAGTCAGCGCAACAACTCCATCACCGCGCGTCAGTTGCTCTATCTGATGAACTCGTCGGTGCTTGAGCGTCGCATCCGCCGAAGTCCGATCCTGCAGCAGATCTACCTGGATGGTGGCAATGTCACCAATGTTGCCGACGCCATCACACTGCTTGTGTTGTCGCGCCACGCAACTCCTGCCGAGATTGAGATTTACAAGAAGCATATGGAGGAGAGCAAGCAGCCACTTATCGAGGTCGCCTTCGATATTATGTGGATGCAACTCAACAGCAACGAGTTCCTTTATAACCACTAATACCTTTGGCTATGAGAAAGATTTATTTGACAATAGTTCTATTGCTGACACTCTCGGTTGCAGCCTATGCACAGAGTGCCAAGTCGGTGATATTGATATATTTGGATGGAGGTCCTTCGCAGACCGACACCTTCGACCCAAAGCCTGAGGCGGGACGAAACTACTACGGAAACCTCAAGGATGTCTGCAAGACAAATGTCGAGGGTATCGAGATTGGTCAGAAGTTGCCATTGTTGGCTACTATGGCCGACAAGTACTCGCTGATTCGTACAATGACTCACGGCAGTAATGCCCACGAGACAGGCCACTACGCAATGATTACGGGCGATACCTCGGGTGGCGCGGTGGTCTATCCATCGTTTGGTGCGGTCATCTCCTATATGAAGAAGGATAGTTACAAGGGAGTCTTGCCTTGCTACATCTCGGTGACCTCGGCAAACAGCCGATTCAATGAGGGTGGTTTCCTCGGTAACGCCTACAAGTCGTTCGATACGGGCGGTGCTCCCGAGAAGAAGGAGTTCGAGGTTGAGGGCGTAGTCAACCGATTTGTCAACAAGGAGCGAATGGACCGTCGTATGAATATGCTCAAGCAGTTCGAGACTATGCCTTTCGAGAAGCAGAAGATCGACTCGATGCGCGATGTCAATATGCAGTTTATGTGGGGTAACAGCCGCGATGTGTTCGACCTCAGCAATGAGCTCGACTCGGTGCGTCAGCGTTATGGTAAGAATCGTTTGGGCCAGTCGTGTCTTGTGGCGCGTCGCTTGGTCCAGGCGGGTGTTCCTTTCGTGAATGTTCGTATGACAGGCTGGGATACCCACAAGAAGCACTTCCAGCGTATGAACTCGATGTTGCCAAACCTCGATAAGGCTGTTTCGGCTCTGCTTGCCGATTTGGATGCCCGAGGCCTGCTCGATAGCACCATCGTCTTGCTCGGTGGCGAGTTTGGTCGTACACCGAAGGTCGAGTGGGAGGCACCTTGGAATGGTGGTCGTGCCCACTTTGGTCGCGTATTCTCCTACCTTGTTGCAGGTGGTGGTTTCCACGGTGGCAAGGTTGTGGGCAAGAGCGACAAGACCGGCGAGTATGTTGCCGAGCGTCCGGTGCGCCCTTGCGACCTCATCGGTACGGTCTATATGTTGATGGGCATCGACCCTTATGGCACCTTACCACACGTGTCGGAGGGTGATTTGCCAATCCTGCCGTCGTTGTTGGACAAGAAGAAGCCAGGTGGACTTCTCTACGAAATTATTGATATAAAAGAACCGAAGAAGTAGTATGAAAAGTAGAAGTATAATATTGGCGATATTGTTCACCCTTCTTGCGTTGCCACTTTCGGCGCAGAAGATGGTCTCGGGATACCTCTTCCCGGCAGGTGGACAGGTGGGTACCACGGTCGAGGTCGAGGCCGGTGGACTCAACATCAACAAGGCAAAGAAGGTGGTATTCAACCACCCGGGTATCAAAGGCGAGATTTTGCCATACGAGGAGCCTGCTGCAAAGCGTCGTCGCCGCCGCAGACTCAACGACCAGAGTAGTCCGCAATTGGCCGACAAGGTGAAGATGCTCATCACCATTGCCGACGATGTGCCTTGCGGCTTGTACGACTTGCGTCTGCAGAGCCCTAAGGGTCTCTCGAACAAACTTCCATTCGAGGTGGCATCCTATCCGAATTACCTCGAGGAGAAGAAGAATTCGAGCATCAAGAACCCCAATAAGGTAGTGTCATTGCCAGCGGTTTTGTGTGGCTATGTCAAGCCTGGCGAGGTCGACTATTTCCGCTTCTCGGGCAAGAAGGGCGACAAACTTGTCGCTTCGGTCAAGGGTCGTCAGCTTGTTCCATATATGGCGGATGCGGTGCCGGGATGGTTCCAGCCTGTTATCCGTATCCTCGATTCGAAGGGTCGCGAGATTGCCTACTCGGATGACTATCACCACAATGTCGACCCTGTAATTATGACCACTTTGCCGGCAGATGGTGACTACACACTCTACATCCACGATGCCATCTATCGTGGTCGTGAGGACTTCAACTACCGCATCCAGCTCGGTGTCATTCCGTTCGTTACGGGCCGCTATCCGGCCTATGGTGTGGCGGGTAAGAAGGTGAAGCAGGAGCTCGAGGGTGTCAATCTCACCGACGACAAAGCGACAATCAAGGTCAAGAACGAGGGTTTCCATCAGCTCACCTATACCAACAAGACAGGTACTTCGAATGCGGTGTCATATTATGCATTGCCAAAGGGTACTCGCCTTGTACACAATCCAAAGGATGAGGTCTATCTCACCTTCTCGAATGCCATTGTCGACTCACTCACTGCGGCGCATCCAATCAAGCGATACAGCATCAATGTCGATCGAGGCGAGGAGGTAATTGTCGAGCTTATTGGTCGTCGCAACTCGTCGCGTATTGATGCTATTATGCGTCTGCGCGATAGCCACGGCAATATGGTGGCAGAGGTCGATGATACCGAAGATCCAATTCAGGGTCTTATCACCTTCCACGCCGATCCTGTGTTGAAGTACAGAGCCAAAGCGGGTGGCAAGATGACTCTCGAGGTCGAGGATCTCTATCAGGGCTATGGCAAGGAGTACCACTATGTGTTGCGTCGCCACAGCCAGATGCCATCGTTCAGTGCATTTGTTTCGCCGGCCTATATCACAATCCCTTCGGGTGGTACTTCGCAGTTCCGTGTCGACATTACGGGCAAGCTCAAGCGCCCTGCAAACCTTGTTCTGAGGGGTCTGCCAAGTGGCTATACCACAAGTAGTATGAAGGTGCGTGGTCGTCGTTGGGATGTCTCAATCACCGCGCCTAAGGGGGCTCCAATCAAGCGTTACCCTATCAAACTCAAGATTGAGTATCCAAGCAACGATGGTCGCGAGATGGCCGATGTTCTGCCGGTTGATAAGATGCTTCAGGCCTTCTACTACACCCACCATATTCCGGCTGCGGAGTTGGCCGTCGATGTGGTTGAGGCTGCACCATACCGCCTCTCGCTCGATATGAATCTCGAGGAGGATATTCCACTCAAGATCAACGACGAGACCATCCCCGTCAAGGTGATGATCGATAGAAGTCAGGGCTTCACCGAGAATGTCGACTTGGTGTTGGGCAAGAAGAGCCGCCTCTTCTCGCTCGAGCCGGTTTCGTTCCAGCCGGGCGAGACCGAGAAGATGGTCTTCATCAAGGTTAACCAGACCGCTATGGAGCGCTTCAAGGGCAAGAAGAGCCGACCAAATTGGCAGATGTATATCTCGGGTATTGTCAAGGGCGAGTGGATCAGAACCAACCGAGGTCGTCAGGTACAGGTGGCCAAGTACGAGGAGATGACTCCAATCTTCAACATCCGCCTCAAGAGATAGCTTATCGGTGTCATCATACCTCCAGAGTGTGTTCCGATCACTTCGGAACACACTCTGGTTCTGTTTATCCCACAAGGTTTGGTCGCTTTTTGGGGGCAATTTCTTTGAAGATAACTGCAAATTTATTAATTTTGCTAGTGATAGATTAGTACTAACCCATTTTACATCACTATTTATGAAATACGATGTTTTTGTAAGTTATCGCAGAAGCTCGTTCGAGTCGGCAAATTTGATAGCCGAGAAGATGCGCTCGAAGGGCTATTCGGTCTTCTTCGATGTTGAGACCTTAAGATCAGGAAAGTTTAACGAGCAGTTGTATGAGGTGATCGACAACTGCAATGACTTTATATTGGTTTTGCCACCAAATGCGCTGGATAAGTGCCACGATGAGGGGGATTGGGTGCGTCGAGAGTTGATTCGGGCAATGCAAGGCAACAAGAATATTGTGCCTGTTCAGTTGGCTGGTTTCGAGTGGCCATCGCCTATGCCACACGGATTGGAGGAGCTTCCAAACTACCAAGCTATAGTAGCAGGTGAGCAGGAGTTCTTCGATATGTCTATGGATCGCTTGGCCGGTTATCTCAAGAGCAAGCCACATAGGGATATGCGTAAATTTTACAAAAGATTCGCTATAATCTTAGCTTCGATACTTGTAGTATTAGGGTTAATCGGAGGCGTAATAATGCATTCAGCAAAAGCTTTGTGCTATGATGTTTGTGTTTGCTTGACACAGGAATTTACTATTTTGAATGCGGTTAGGAAAACACAGGTGAATTATAATAAACTTTGGCAGGAGTATAATACATATATAAAAACGCATAATCTCACAAAAGCAGAGATAGCACAGAGAACGGAAAAAATTCATAAATCTTTACACGTTTATGGTCAAGAGATTGCGAATATGCGTGATAAAGTCGAAAAGTATACTAAGTTTACATCATTTGAGAAGTTTTTGCTTGGTTTGTATGGCTATACGCCTCAAGACATATCGGCTTTTAGTGGATTCTATGATGCAATGTTTGATATGGCGTTGCAAGATGTCTCATATTTAAAGTCAGTTACAAGTCCATCAATACAAGATACTCAGAAGTTTATAGCTGAGAAACAATTTGAGGGATGGGGCTGTGTGCTTCAGAGTTTGTATTATAATTATATGGCGGAGATAGCCAAAATGCCCGCTATTGGCAAGGAGTATTATTATACTAATGGCAAATTCATTGCTATAGAAAATACTGTGACATTGAATATGGATCAGTCTGAGTATGAAAAATTAGCGATTGCCGAGATGGGAAAATACCAAAGCATAGCCGCAGAAATAAAATTAGCAGTGGAAAAACAAAAAGCTACGATAGAGCAGTGATAAGAATCTGGTACAACCGCCATCCTTCGGGGTGGCGGTCTTTTTTTATACGTATACTCCAATAGGATATCTCGGAAATATGGCCTTACTTTGCACTAGAATTCAGCCACGAGATGTTGGAATATATCTGTTAACAATAGTTCAAAAACCTTTACACTATGGGAATTTTAGATTTTTTGTTTGGCAACAAGCCGCAGCAGGCAGAGAAGTCGGAGCCTTACTACGCAGCCACCGAGCTCAAGGGTGAGCACACAGTAACCTCGACAGAGCATCTTACGGGTGATCAGATTGTCGACTACTTCCGCAACATCCTCGCCACAGAGTATCCCGAGCTTACCATCAAGGAGAGTGTGCCTGTGACCGATATGGTGGGAGATGTGACCGACACCTTCACCCTCTACGAGAGCCGTCCACATCGCGTCTACAAGGCGGAGTGGGGAACCCCATATACCTTTGTGGCGTACGCGGGAGGGGAGCTCAAATTTATCATTATGATTGGCGGTCCAAAAAGCCACATATCCAAGGTTAAGTACCTGATTTCGAGAATGTATGCCAAGAAGATGGGCGTGCCTTACCTCGGCTTCTACACCGACCTCGAGAACGATATCCGCTATGTTGTTCATCGCATCAACAAGGTTCTCGGCAAGCAGCAGTAACAATCACCAACTTTAAACGAAAAGGGGGATACAACCTCGGGTTGTGCCTGTGGCGGGTGCAGCATAGCTTCGACAGATGGTCTTGCAGGCGACCAAGCTATGTACCACCTTGTGAACCGAGAACAGTTCTCGGATTCAAAATCCCTCCCCCTTTTCTTTTTCTGATATGAGCAGCATTATTCAACAACTTGCCACACAGCAGGTGTGGGAGGAGTTTTTGGCCCATCGACTCGAGAAGGGGCGACTCAATTGGAGGGCGTTTGAGGCGTTCGACGACTTTGTCGAGCGCGAGGAGTATCTGCCTGTCGTTGAGGCGATTATAGCTGGAGGCTCGTTGGGGTTACCCACCAAACGAATAGTCAACAAGATGGGTACGGGCAAGAAGCGTGTGGTCTACACTTTTGCCCCCGCGGAGATGACTGTGCTCAAGGTGTTGTCCTCCCTGCTCTACAGGTACGACTCGCTCTTTGCCCCCAACTGCTACGCTTTTCGTCGAGGCGTGAGGGCTTCGGATGCGGTGCTGAAGGTACATAATGCGGTGCGTAAGGGTCGCTATTGGGCCTACAAACTCGACATCTCCAACTACTTCAATTCGATTCCTGTCGAGCCTTTGCTTGCGGTTTTGCGCGAGGTGCTGCACGATGATACGATGCTCTACTCCTTTTTCGAGCGTATGCTCTCGGATGATCGGGCCATCTACAACGACGAGATTGTCCACGAGCCGCGTGGAGCAATGGCAGGTCTGCCTATAGCATCGTTCTTGGCGAACCTCTATATGATGGATGTCGACCACCACTTCCACAACGAGGGTGTCATCTATGCTCGCTACTCTGACGACATCATCCTCTTTGCCGACACACGCGAGAAGCTGGAGGAGTATCGCACTACGATTTTGGGCTTTGTTGAGGAGCGGGGACTCAAGGTCAATCCGTCGAAGGAGCATATCTATTCGCCTGATGAGGCATACGAGTTTTTGGGTTTTAAGTGCCTTGGCAATCAGATAGATATAGCCGATTCGAGCATACAAAAGATGAAGGGCAAGATACGCCGCCGAATGCACTCATTGCTCCGTTGGCGCAAGCGCAAGGGGGCTTCAGCCGAGCGAGCTATGGCACGACTGATTGGCCACTTCGACAAAAAGTTTTTCGATAACGACGAGGAGCGCGAGCTCACCTGGTCGCGGTGGTACTTCCCTGTCATCAACTGTGCCAATGGTCTGCAGACGCTTGACCACTACTTGCAACAGTCGGTGCGAGTGCTCGCTACGGGCAAGCACAGCAAGGCAAACTACCGAACAACCTACAACCTGATGAAGCAGTTGGGCTATCGTAGCCTGGTACACGAATATTATGATAAGAGAGAGATTAATTGGAGCTGACAAGCTCTTTCAAGGCCGAGTAGAGTCTTTGTACGGGCAGACCCATCACATTGTAGAAGGAGCCCTCAAGGCGCTCTATAGCGGTGTAGCCAATCCACTCTTGGATACCATATGCGCCCGCTTTATCGAGTGGGCGATATTTTTCTACATAGTAGCGAATCTCCTCCTTGTCAATTGCTCTGAATGTCACAAGACTCTCGGCCGAGAAGGATACTATCTGCGACTGCGTGCGGATGGTGACGCCCGTTACTACCTTGTGGGTAGCCCCCGAGAGTGCCTCTATCATCTGGCAAGCCTCCTCTTCGGTGCGTGGTTTTCCAAGAATCTTCTCGCCCAAAATCACTACGGTATCGGCAGTCAGCAGAATATCTCGCTCTCCGAGTGCGTGGGGATAGGCCTCGCTTTTGAGTTGCGAGAGGTATTCGGCAACCTTCTCTGTCGCCAATTCGGCAGGGTAGCACTCCTCGCATTCGAATTTCTCTGCTAACACAAAGTCGAGGTCGCACGAGGCGAGCAACTCTCGTCGACGAGGCGATGCCGAAGCCAGAATCAGGCGATACTCTTTCAGTATATCTTGCAGTAACATAGGCTATTAGCGTCTGCGGAATTCGGAACAAATAACAGCTGTTGCTACCGCCACATTGAGCGACTCGGAGCCACAGCGGTCGGCTGGGTATGGTGGAATGAGCAGCTTGTGCGATACGGTTGCAGCGACCTCTGCCGAGATGCCCTGTCCCTCGTTGCCCATCACGATGATGCCGCTCTTGTCGAGCTGTGCGGAGTAGATGTTTTCGCCCTCAAGGAAGGTGCCATAGATCTTCGCTCCACGCTGCTCGCCGAGCCATTTTGCGAGGTTAGTATAGTGTACGCGCACACGCAGTATTGCCCCCATTGTTGCCTGCACAACCTTCGGATTGAAGCAGTCGGCGCTATCCTCCGAGCAGACGATGTCCGAGATTCCAAACCAGTCAGCAAGGCGAATTATGGTGCCGAGGTTGCCCGGATTCTGCACGCGGTCGAGTGCCAATACGAGGCTTGAGTCGGGCTTGACAGAGGCGATTTTTGACTTCGGTGTCTCGACCACCGCCAACACCGAGTTGGCGGTTTTCAGTTGCGAGATACGCTCCATCTCCTTCTCGCTAACCATCTCTGCATCAGCGAATAACGGCTTTGTTTGGTATATCTTGCGGATGCGGAGCTTCGAGTTGCGAATCTCGCCTATGAGCTTCTCGCCCTCGGCAATAAACGCACCCTGCTCCTCGCGTCCCTGCTTGGTCGCAAGTGCCTTGATGGCAAGTATTTCGGCTCGTGTGATCATAAAACCAAATTCAAAATTCAGAATTCAAAATTCAGAATTATTTTATTTATTTTGCAT
>JAFVOR010000063.1 GCA_017505725.1 Alistipes sp. | reverse complement strand
GCTCCAAATGCACCTTACACAGTTGATTTCGCTAACAAGAAGATGACTGTTGACTACACTGCAGCAACCACTTTGAGCAACGATGAGAATCGCGACGCATTCTACAAGCGTCACACCTTCACCGTTACAGGTGCACAGACCGAGACTATCGAGCTCCGTCGTCCTTTCGCTCAGCTCAACATCGGTACTAGCGACTACACCGCTTCGGCTAACGCTGGTTACACTCCTAACCAGTCGTTCGTAAAGGTTACAAAGCTTGGTGACGTTCTCAACCTTTGGAACGACAAGGTTGAAGGCACAGACGCGGTAATTACTTTCGACTACGCAGCAATCCCTACAACTGAGACATTCCCTGTTACAGGTTACGAGTATTTGGCAATGAACTACTTGCTTGTTGATAGCGAGAAGGAGGTCGTTGATATTGAGTTCGCTTACAAGGAGACCTCTACTGGTGACGCTAAGACTCGCACTGTAGGATCTGTACCTGTACAGCGTAACTACCGTACCAACATCTACGGTCAGTTGCTCACAAGCGACGTGGATATCAATGTTGTAATCAAGCCTGAGTACTACGAGCCTGCACACGAGCTCGATGCACTCCACAAGGCTGCATTGAATGGTGGTGAGGTTACTTTGACTGATGATGTAGTGTTGACTACCCCACTCGAGGTTGTAGGCAAAATGACTATCAACCTCAATGGTAAGACTATAACTGGTAGTTGGCACAAGGACAATGGCCCTATCATCAAGAACAATGGTACTTTGACCATCGAAGGTGGTACTATTTCGTCGACCGGCAATAATGGTGGTTCTGCTATTCAGAACAATGGTGTATTGGTTGTTGAGGGTACTGAGATTATCGGTGCTTCTGTAAGAGAGAATGGCGGCTGGCCTTCATATCCAATTAACAACTATGGTGATATGACTTTGAAGAATGTGAATATCACTGGTTATCAGGGTGCTGTTGCTTGTAACGCTGCTGGAACAACTGTTCTTGAGAATTGCAACATCACAAAGGAGTATCTTAACACATCAAGCCACGTATTCTATGTAACAGATAGCGAGGCAAAGATTACCATTAACGGTGGTACTTATGTACACAAGGGAATGGATGGTTCGTTGGCATATGTTATCGCTGGCGAGGTTACTGTCAATGGCGGTACATTCAGCGCTCAGGATGGTGGCTACGGATTTGCTGCTTTGTCGGCAGGTAAGGTAATCATCAATGGTGGTAACATCAACGCAGGTCTCTTGGACTGGGGCGGTAAGTTTGTTGTGAATGGTGGCGTTTTCACTAGCAAGCCAAATGACAACTACCTCGCAAATGGCTTGAAGGCTCTCCTGAAGGATGGCAAGTACTATGTAGTTGCTGACGAGATTGATGAAGTGGCAACTACCGCAACAGAGTTGCAGGCTGCTTTGACTGCTGGTAACGATGTTGTTTTGGCAGGCGATGTTGCAGTAGCAAATAGCGAGACTGGTAGCAACGGTTATGGTGCAACTGGTATCGATGTTTTGAATGGTCAGACTATCGATGGCAACGGAAACGATATCTCGGTTAACGCTTGGGGTACTTGGGATTCGGCTATCAACACAACTGGTGGTCTTATCAAGAACTTGAACGTAACAGGTGGTATGCGTGGTATCTTCATCAACCACAACAGCACAAACTGCAGCAAGGTTATCTTGGAGAATGTTACTATCGACGGTACTGTTTACACTATCTCGTGCGACCAGGGCACTAACAATGGTCTCGAGGCTTACAACTCAACTTTCAATGGCTGGACTTCGTACGCTGCAACTCTTGGTGATGTTAAGTTCGTAGGTTGCTCGTTCGGTGAGGGACAGGGCTATGCATATTGCCGTCCTTACGCTGCAACTGAGTTCGTAAACTGCGCATTTGCTACAGGTTATGTAATCGAGAATGTAGCTGCAGTTACTTTCGAGAACTGTACTTTTGGTGGTGTAGCTTTAACAGCTGCAAACCTTGATCAGCTGGTTTCGAATACTGCAAACGCAACTATCAAATAGTCTGCAAGACAGAATTTAGGGTAGAGGTCTCTGATCGGACCTCTACTCACTTGTGAGAGAGATAGACGAGATTGATTATAGTAAATTGACATTTCGTTGATTTTTTTTTGAAGTGACGAATTTTAGAGATAAATTTGCACCAACAAAACAACAAAATAACATTACACTAACTAACAACATTATCAAATTTTCAACTATGAAAAAATTTATTCTTGGAGTTGCAGCTATCGTAGCATTGTTTGCAACATCGTGTCAGCAGGAGTCGAACTTGGGCGTTAAGGCCGGTAAGACAGCAACTGTTTCGATCAAATTGAACACTCCTGAGATTGCAAGCCGTGCTTACAGCGACGGTACAACCGCTACCGCTTTGCAGTACGCTGTTTACAACGCTGAGGGTACTGAGTTGACCGACCTCACTGTGGTTGACGAGACCATCAATATGAGAAAGGAGATCGATCTCCAGCTTACCACTGGTAACACCTACACTCTCATCTTCTGGGCAGCTGCTCCTGATGCTCCTTACACAGTTGATTTCGGCGGTAGCCTTGCTAACGCTATTATGACCGTTGACTACTCGACTGCAAAGACATTGTGCAACGACGAGAAGCGCGACGCATTCTGGGTATACCACACCTTCACTGTGACTGGTACTATGGAGCTCAGCCTCGAGCTCAAGCGTCCTTTCGCACAGCTCAACGTAGGTACAAACGACTATGCTAAGTCGACCAGCGCAGGTTACACTGTAACTCAGTCGAAGATCGAGGTGCCTGCTTACACTAAGCTCTACCTCGCTACCGGCGTAGTTGATGGTGAGACCAAGGTAACTTTCGACTTCGCTAACATCCCACAGGGTGAGACTTTCCCTGTAGCCGGTTACGACTATATGGCTATGAACTATATCCTTATGAGCGCAGACAAGGTAGTTCGCGAGGTTACTATCTCGTACACCGATGGCGTTACTCCAAAGACCCGTCCTACAGTAGGTTCGGTGCCTTTGCAGCGTAACTACCGCACTAACCTCTTCGGTCAGTTGCTCACCGGTAACGTTAAGGTTAATGTTGAGATCAAGCCAGAGTACGACGACGAGCACGATATGCAGTTGCCTACTTTGTAGTAGATATTCAAAGCTTGAAATTGATGCGCTCCTCTTTTGCGAGGGGCGCATTTTTTGTCTATATGGGCTTAGAAAGTTCAACAAATTTTACTATCTTTGAGCAATAATTTGCATTTTTTTATGGGAGCAATTAAGTGTATAGGTGTGCTCACCTCGGGAGGTGATGCGCCGGGTATGAATGCAGCAATTCGCGCAGTGACACGCACAGCAATATTCAATGGCCTGAAGGTTAAGGGCATTATGCGCGGATATAAGGGTTTGATTACGGGCGAGATCATAGATTTCACATCGTCGAGCGTGAGTAACATCATACAGAAGGGTGGCACAATTCTTAAAACTGCCCGTTGCCCCGAGTTCCGCGAGGCTGAAGGTCGCAAGCAGGCCTACGAGAATATGTGCAAGGCGGGTATCGATGCCTTGGTGGTTATTGGTGGCGATGGCACAATAACTGGCGCACAGACACTTGCACGCGAGTTCGATGTGCCTATTGTCGCTCTGCCCGGAACAATCGACAACGACCTCTCGGGAACAGACTCGACCATAGGTTACGACACCGCACTCAATACGATTATGGAGGCTGTCGATAAGTTGCGTGACACGGCAACCTCGCACGAGAGACTATTCTTTATGGAGGTGATGGGCAATACAGCAGGCTATCTCGCCCTCAACGGAGCACTTGCATCGGGTGCCGAGGCGGCAATAATCCCCGAGATGGAGACCGAAACCGACCAGTTGAAAAACCTCATCGACAACGGTTTCCGCAAGAGCAAGAACTCGGCTATTGTGCTTGTGGCCGAAAACCCTGCTACGGGTGGAGCAATGGGATTGGCCGAGCGTGTGAAGCGAGAGTTTCCGCAGTATGATGCTCGCGTGACCATCCTCGGACACCTGCAGCGTGGTGGCTCACCTACCGCTGCCGACCGTATCCTCGCATCGAGACTCGGTGCAGCTGCAATATCGGCCCTCAAGGATGGACAGCGCAATGTGATGATTGGCATACGCGATATGGAGATGGTCTATGTGCCATTCTCGAAGGCGTTGGGACGCAGCAAGCAAGTAAACAAGGAGAATGTCGATTTGGTGAAGATTCTCTCGATATAATCCACAAAATAACCCCAAACAGTAGATGAAGAAGGTAATAGGAATAGGAAATGCACTGACCGACGTGTTGGTGAATCTGCGCAACGAGGATGTGCTTCACGCCCACAATATTGCTCGCGGCTCGATGTCGCTGGTGGATAGCGAGTTGCAGTCGCAGGTGTCAAAGGAGGTGGCGGGACTACCCCACTCGCTTTCGATTGGAGGCTCGGCCAACAACACCATTCGTGCTATGGCGCGCCTCGGCTCGGAGGTGGGTTTCATAGGTAAAGTTGGTCACGACAACACGGGCGACCGCTTCGAGCAGGCGCTGCACAATCTCGGCATCGAGGGTAAGATATTCCGTGGCGACAAGCCTTCGGGCAAGTGTATCTCACTTGTCTCGCCCGATGGCGAGCGCACAATGCTCACCCATCTGGGAGCTGCAGCCGAGATGCACGCCGAGGATATCTCTGCGTCGTTGTTCGAGGGTTTCGACTGCCTCTACATCGAGGGTTATCTTGTGCAGGAGCATTCGCTCATCGAGACTGCCATACGCACCGCCAAGGAGTGCGGTTTGCAGATGGCTATCGACTTGGCAAGTTTCAATGTTGTGGAGGAGAATCTCAACTTTCTGCGCTCGATAGTGGCAAAGTATATCGACATCGTCTTTGCCAACGAGGATGAGGCGCGTGTATTCTCGGGCGAGGCTGAGCCTATCAATGCTCTGCAGTATATCTCGGAGATGTGTGACCTTGCAGTGGTAAAGATCGGCACAAAGGGTGCGCTGATCAAGCACAAGGGCGAGGTTATCCACATCGGCATTATGGCGGCAGCCAAGCGAGTGGATACTACGGGTGCGGGCGACTTCTACGCCGCAGGTTTTATGTACGGAATGTGCGAGGGGCTCTCGTTGCGCCAATGCGGCACGATTGGAGCAATCACCGCAGGCAAGGTTATCGAGGTAGTAGGTCCTACCCTCGGCGAGGAGGCGTGGAGCGAAATCGAGGTGCTGGTAAACAGAGTTAAAACCGAAAAATATCTCTTCTAATGCGTAAATTCATACTTTTGGCGGCACTCTGCATAGCAAGTGTGGCATTCGGACAAGAGCGCAAGTTGCTCACAATGGAGGATGCTATTCTCAATCGTGACCTCGCGCCCAAGAACTACGATATCCGCTTCAATAAGGAAAATTCTGCAATATACGAACACGCCAATGGTGGCAATATCGAGCAGTATGATATTCGCACCGGAAAGTTATTGTCGAGCAAGCCGATACTTATCGGTATGCCCAATCCGTTCCGCAACAAGGCCGCTGTGTGGAATAACAATGTTGTATGGTACGATGGTGAGGGTAAAAAGCACAATATAACCGACTTTGCCGACAAGAATATCGTCTGCGGTCAGTCGGTTTCGCGCAACGAGTTTGGCATCAGCGGAGGATTGTTCCCATCGCCCGACAATTCGCGCGTAGCATTCTATCAGAAAGATGAGTCGATGGTTGCAACCTATCCACTGACGGATATCACCTCGATTAAAGGAAACTATCTGATCGAGATTAAATACCCGATGAATGGTCAGCCTTCGGAGCGTGTGTCGGTGGGTGTTTATGATGTTGCAACGCAGAAGGTTGTATATTTGAGCGTAACCGATTTTGATGAGGAGCGATATCTCACAAATGTGTCGTGGTCACCTGACTCGCAGACTCTCTATGTGCAGGTGCTCAACCGCGCGCAGAAGGATATGCATCTGAACGCCTACTGCGCCCAGACGGGTAAGTTCATCAAGACGCTACTCACCGAGAATAACGACCGCTGGATAGAGCCTCAAAACCCTATTCGCTTTATCGATAACGACCGATTCATCTACACAACCGACAATCGTGACGGATACAAGAATCTCTATCTCTACACCCTCTCGAAGGGCTCTATTGAGCGACTCACCAAGGTCGATGCCGATGTTGCATATGTGGCACACAACGACAAGGCGGTCTACTACTACTCGGCGGAGGTTTCGCCCGTTGAACAACACCTCTTCAGCATCTCGCTTCGCAATGGCAAGACGAAGCAACTCACCCAAGGCGAGGGTTGGCACAACTGCACCCTGTCGGCCGACTGCAAGTACTTCACCGATAACTACTCGTCGTTGAATGTGCCGCGCATTGTGGCTGTAGGTTCGACTGATGGCAAGATCTATCGTGAGGTGTTCCGTGCCGAGGACCCATCGAAGGATTACAACTACTCGACCATCGAACTCGGCTCGGTAAAGTCGGCCGATGGTAAGTACAACAACCACTACCGCCTTATCAAACCACTCGACTTTAACGAGAACAAGAAATACCCCGTAATACTCTATGTCTATGGCGGCCCTCACTCGCAGATGGTGACCAACTCGTTCCAGGCACAGTTGCGTCGTTGGGAGATGTATATGGCACAGCGAGGCTATGTTGTATTTGTGATGGACAATCGTGGCACGCTCAACCAAGGTGCCGAGTACGAAAAGGCTATCCACCGTCAATGCGGAAAGTGCGAGATGGAGGATCAGATGGCGGGCTTGCAGTGGTTGCTCTCGCACAAGTGGGCCGACCGAGAGCGCGTGGGCGTTCACGGATGGTCGTATGGCGGATTTATGACAATCTCGCTGATGACACACTACCCCGAGGTGTTCAAAGTAGGCGTGGCAGGTGGTCCTGTAATCGATTGGAAATGGTACGAGGTGATGTATGGCGAGCGCTATATGGAGACCGAAAAGACAAACCCCGAGGGCTTTGCTGCGACATCGCTCATTTCGCAAGCTAAGAACTTGAAAGGCAAGTTGCTGATTTGTCAGGGTGTGATTGACGATGTGGTGGTGTGGCAACACTCGCTCTCGTTCGTCGATGCGTGCATCTGCGCCGGAGTACCCGTAGATTACTTCCCTTATCCTCGCTCAAAGCACAATGTGCGTGGCAAATGGCGTGTGCATCTGATGCAGAAGGTGACAGATTATTTCGAGGACTATCTGCGATAAGTGTGCCAAAATGGCAGAAACTTCGGTTTGGCATACAGATTGAGGATGCTATGATTGAATTTTTAATTCTGAATTTTTAATTTAATAATATTATGACAGTAAAACCACTTTCAGACCGAGTACTTGTACTCCCCAATCCAGCCGAGACAACAACGGCAAGCGGATTGATTATTCCCGATGCAGCAAAGGAGAAACCGGCTGCAGGTAAGGTTGTAGCGGTAGGTCCCGGCACCGCCGATGTTAAGATGGAGGTTAAGGTAGGCGACGAGGTGTTGTATGGCAAGTATGCCGGCACCGAGTTGAATATCGACGGCGAGACCTATCTTATGATGGCTCAACGCGACATCTTGGCAGTAGTTGAGAAATAGAATGCAGAATGCAGAATGCAAAATGCAAAATGCAAAATTAAAAATCATATTCAAAATCGGAAAAGCTAATGGCTAAAAGCAAAAAGAGTAGTTATGGCAAAGGAGATAAAATATAATGTAGAGGCACGCAACCTTTTGAAGGAGGGTGTTGATGCTTTGGCAGATGCAGTGAAGGTGACACTCGGTCCAAAGGGCCGCAATGTGATTATCGGCAAGCAGTTTGGTGCGCCACACATCACAAAGGATGGCGTAACAGTGGCAAAAGAGGTAGAGTTGGAGGACCCATTTGCAAATATGGGTGCGCAGATGGTACGCGAGGTGGCATCGAAGACCAACGACGATGCGGGTGACGGTACAACCACCGCAACCGTATTGGCACAGGCTATCATCGGCGTAGGTATCAAGAATGTTACAGCCGGCGCAAATCCAATGGATCTCAAGCGCGGTATCGACAAGGCTGTATCGGTGGTTGTTGAGAGCCTTCGCGCACAGTCGCAGGAGGTTGGCTCGGACAACTCGAAGATTGAGCAGGTGGCAACCATCTCTGCAAACAACGATAACGCAATTGGCAAGCTCATCGCCGAGGCTATGGGCAAGGTGAATAACGAGGGTGTAATCACCGTCGAGGAGGCAAAGGGTACCGACACATATGTGGATGTTGTAGAGGGTATGCAGTTCGATCGTGGCTACATCTCGGCATACTTCATCACCAACACCGAGAAGATGCAGACCGAGCTTGAGAAGCCATATATCCTTATCACCGACAAGAAGATCTCGACTATGAAGGAGATTATGAGCGTTCTGGAGCCTGTAGCACAGAGCGGTCGTGCGCTTCTTATCATCGCCGAGGATGTCGATGGCGAGGCTTTGTCGGCTCTCGTTGTAAACAAGTTGCGTGGTACGCTCAAGATTGCCGCTTGCAAGGCCCCTGGCTTTGGCGACCGCCGCAAGGAGTTGCTCGAGGATATCGCAGCTCTCACAGGTGCCACAGTGGTTTCGACCGACAAGGGTATGCGCCTTGAGGATGCAACAATCGATATGCTCGGATGTGCCGAGAAGGTTACAATGAACAAGGAGAACACCACTATCGTGGATGGTTGTGGCGATAAGGAGAATATCAAGGCTCGTGTCGAGCAGATTCGTGCTTCGATTGAGGTATCGAAGTCGGACTACGACCGCGAGAAGTTGCAGGAGCGCCTTGCTAAGTTGGCAGGTGGCGTAGCAGTTCTCTATGTAGGTGCAGCAACCGAGGTAGAGATGAAGGAGAAGAAGGACCGTGTGGACGACGCTTTGGCTGCAACTCGCGCTGCTGTTGAGGAGGGTATCGTACCAGGTGGTGGCGTGGCATACATCCGTGCTACCGAGGCTCTTGAGGGCTTGAAGGGCGAGAACGACGACCAGACCACAGGTATCCAGATTGTGAAGCGTGCTATCGAGGAGCCACTCCGCCAGATTGTTGCCAACGCCGGTGGCGAGGGTTCGGTGGTTGTTAACAAGATACGCGAGGGCGAGGGCTCACTCGGCTACAACGCTCGTGACGACCGCTACGAGGATATGCTCGAGGCTGGTATCATCGACCCTACCAAGGTGTCGCGCGTGGCTTTGGAGAATGCAGCCTCTATCGCTTCGATGTTCCTCACTACAGAGTGCGTCTTGGCAGAGAAGGTGAAGGAGATGCCTATGCCTCCAATGCCAGCCGGTGGTATGGGCGGTATGATGTAAAAACAAGCATTCTAAGATTGAGAGTGGAGAGATTCTCCACTCTCTTTTTTTGCCTATATACCAAATACTCTCTATCTCGAAAGAATCAGAGATGATTGAGCTATTTTTGATGTAAAAAAAGCCCCCTTTACAGAAAGGGGGTTTGGGGGATAGGTAACATATTTTATGCAAAATAAGATTCTGAATCTTATTTTGCGTAGCTTACCGAACGAGTCTCACGGATAACGGTGATCTTAACCTGACCTGGATAGGTCATCTCGTCCTGAATCTTCTTTGCGATATCGTGCGACAGGCTCTCGCTCTCGGCATCCGAAAGTTTGTCGGCACCTACGATAACACGCAACTCACGACCAGCCTGAATTGCGTAGGTCTTGACAACGCCTGGGTACGAGAGTGCGATACCCTCCATCTCCTTCAATCGCTTGATGTACGACTCGATAACCTCGCGGCGTGCGCCAGGGCGTGCGCCAGAGATAGCATCGCAGACCTGAATAATAGGTGCAATCATTGAGGTCATCTCGGTCTCGTCGTGGTGAGCACCGATAGCATTACATACATCGGCCTTCTC